>CBDUVN010000080.1:0-9103 GCA_965370685.1 uncultured bacterium
AGCGTGATGAAGTCGTCCTCGAATTTCCCGGCATCGAGATCGCCCGAACCGATCGTCGGGATTGAGACGTCGATATCCATGTCTCCCCGGCGCTGGAGAAGCACTTCCGCCCCTGGCGGGGTGGTCTTCACGGAGACCTTCTGCTTGCTCGATCCGCAGCTGGTCAGGCCGACCCCGGTCGTCGCGAGAAGTGAGCAGACCGCTGCCGAGAGAAGGGGCCTGAATCGGGTGCTCATTCGGGGTCGGATTCGGGTGCTCATGCGGCTGCTCATCGGGTCGAACCTCCTGGCGGAGCGAATTCACCCAGGTCGTGACAAGAATACAAAGTTATCCCTGCCCCTGCTCGCACCCTCCGCGAAAGTGGGAAAGTGGGCATGTGGGAATCCGGCAGAGGGTCCGAAACAGGACCGTGCCGCCAACGTGTCACGTGACAAACAGTCCCGCCGCGGGTCGATGCGACGATACGGCCCAGCGGACCGATCGCCGGTGACAGGACCGCATGGCGGATTTCCCGCTCGCAAGCGACGGTTAAGAGGTAAGTTGCATCAGGCCCAAGATCTCTCCATCGGGAATGCAGAAAACGCAATGTCTCCGCACAATTCTTGCAGCAAAAACCCTTCACAGAAGCGGGCAGAACAGCGGAATTCGACCCCCCGAAGACGCAGGCCCGTAACAGTCCGCCGACTCTATTGCCGCCGGCGGCGTCCGGATTCACGATGCGTTACCGCGAGGGGGGCGTGGACCGGGTGCCGCTGGCGGTTTTGTTTCCAGGTGGGAGGGGGAGATGCGAATGAGCGCGCATGAAGTTTTCCGATCACTGAAGTCCACGGTCATCCTTCCAGTCGTCGCACTCCTGGCCGTCACGGCATGTGGCCAGGACAGGCCCCCGGAGCCGGCGGAAGTCGCGGCCCACATGTCGGAGCACTACAGCCGCGCTTTGGACCTGCAACGGGCAGTCGTCAACGGTGACATGGAAGCCGTCGAGGGAACGGCGAACTGGCTGGCGGAGCATTCGAAGATGTCGGGGGCTCCAGCGTCCTGGGATCCGTATCTGGCGGAGATGCGTGCCGCTGCCGAGGTCGCCGCGCAGGCGCCGGATCTGTACACGGCAGCCAAGGCCACCGCACGCGTCGGTGCGGCATGCGGCGACTGCCACAAGGGGCACGGCGCCACCGTGAAATTCTCCATCGACGGCGCCATGGCCGAGGGTGGTGACGCAGTGGCCCATATGAATCGCCACGTCTGGGCGTCGGCCAGGCTGTGGGAAGGGCTCGTGGTTCCATCGGCGGAGGTCTGGCAGACGGGTGCCAAGGCTCTCGACGAGGTTCCTCTCGTGCCGGAAGAGCTCACGGACGACGACGAGTTGATGACCGAGGTGCAGCTCACGGCGAACCGGGTGCACGAACTCGGATCCGCGGCGCGGCAGGCGCTTGATCCGAATATGCGGGCCGCAACCTACGGGGAACTGCTCGCGACCTGCTCGCGGTGTCACAAGGCGACGGGAGCCGGCCAGATCTGACGTAGCGCTCCGACTCACGAATCGCCCCGACCCACGACCCACGGTACACGAAACAACTGAGGGGGCCCACCGACCAGGCGGGCCCCCTCGCGCATCCAGCTCCCGGGGCCGGGCTCCGCGGTCAGGGCCGGACTTCGCGGTCAGGGCCGGGCTCCGCGGTCAGACCCCGCTATCAGGTTCCGTACTTCACCCGCCGCTGCAGTCTCTCCCAGCGGTCATCCACGTCCTTCTGGATCACCACCACCTGCTCGTCGGTCAGGTGCTTGAACCGGGCCTGCCGGTTGATATACGGGGCCACGGGATCTCCGGCATGATCCACCGTGAGACGCCAGCTTCTCCCGTTCTCGACCTCGATGAGCGGAAACACCCGGGTCTGCACTGCCTGCCGCGCGAGATCGATCGTCTCGTCGTTCTGCGTCTTCCAGCCGGGCGGACAGGGCGCGAGGATGTGGATGAACCGCGTCCCGCGGATCGTGCGGGCCTTCTGGACCTTCTCCACCAGGTCCACGGGGTAGGCCACGGAGGCGGTCGCGATGTAGGGGATGCCGTGCGCCGCGAGGATGGACACGATGTCCTTCTTCGGCGATGCCTCCGGCTCGATCGCCGGCGTGGTGGTGGTCCAGGCGCCCCACGGAGTGGCCGAGGAACGCTGGATCCCCGTGTTCATGTATGCTTCGTTGTCGTAGCAGAAGTAGATGATGTCTTCGTTCCGCTCGGCCGCGCCGGACAGCGCCTGCAGGCCGATGTCGAACGTCCCGCCGTCCCCGGCCCACGCGATCACCGTCGTCTCGGTGTCGCCGCGGACCACGAGTCCCGCTTTGATCCCGGACGCCGTGGCGCCGGCGGTCTCGAACGCGGCGTGGAACAGCGGCACGCGAAGCGAGGACTGGGGCCACGGACCGGCGATGATGCTCCAGCAACAGGCGGGCAGCGTCACTACGGTCTGCGGCCCGAGCGCCTTGAGGACCAGGTTCATCGCGATCGGAGCGGCGCACCCGGGACAGGCGAGGTGCCCGGAAGTCAGCAACTCTTCCTTGGGCATCAGGTCCTTGATGATCGTCTGGCTCATAGCTCCACTCCCACCCACAGGTCCGGGCGCTCGGGCTGGTCCGCCGTCAACGTCCGGTCCACGATTGAATTGATGACGGAGGGCGTCACGTCACGCCCGCCAAGGCCGAGGACGTAGCCGAACAGTTGCGGCCGGTCCTCGAGCGGCACGTCGTACAGGGCCGACCGGATCTCTTCCGCGAAGATCCCGCCGTGTCCCGGAGAGATGTTGCGGTCGAGCACGGCCACCCTGTCGGCGCCCGCGAGCGCTTTCCGCAGGGCCCCGGTGGGGAACGGTCGGAACATCTTGACCTTCACCAGTCCCACGGCCTCGCCCTTCTCCCGACGCTCGTCCACCACGTGTCGGGCCGTCGAGGTGATCGTTCCGGAGGTGATGAGCAGCAGCTCCGCGCCGTCAGTCCGGTATGTCTCGATCGCTCCGTACTTCCGCCCGGTGAGCTCTGCCCACGCGTCGTCCACCTCGGGCATCAGCTTCAGCGTGTCCCGCATCGCCTCCTGCTGCTGCCAGCGCATCTCCATGTAGGCGTCGGGTCGAACGAGGGCGCCGAACGCGTGCGGGTCGGCCGGGTCGAGCTTGTACTGCGCGACGCGCTGCGGCAGGAACTCGTCCACGATCTCCTGGTCCGTCAGGTCCACCGGCTCCGACGTGTGAGACAGGAAGAACGCGTCGAGGATGACCATCACCGGGAGATTGATCGTCTCCGCCAGGCGGAAGGCTTGGATCGTGGTGTCGAACACCTCCTGGTTCGTCTCGCAGTACAGCTGGATCCAGCCCGTGTCGCGCTGCGACAGCGTGTCATTCTGGTCGGTCCAGATGTTCCAGCCGGGCGCCATCGCCCGGTTCACGTTCGCCAGCACGATCGGCAGACGCCCGCCCGCGGCCCAGTGCAGCAGCTCGTGCATCAGGGCGAGTCCTTGCGCCGAGGAGGCCGTGAATGTCCGGACGCCCGTCGCCGAGGCACCGATGCACGCGGCCATCGCGCTGTGCTCGGACTCGACCTTGATGTATTGCGCCGGTAGACGGCCGTCCGCGCACATGTCGGAAAGCTCCTCTACGATCTGCGTCTGCGGCGTGATCGGATAGGCGGATATGACTTCGACGCGGGCCCGCTGCACTCCCCACGACACGGCGTGGTTGCCGATCATTACCTTCTTCATGATTCCTCCCGCGACATCGCCATCGCACCCCTGGGGCACTCGGCGGCGCACAGCCCGCAGCCCTTGCAGTACGCGAGATCGATGTCGAAGCCCTCGCCGTCCTCCCGTCGATGGATCGCCATGTCGGGGCAGAAGATCAGGCAGAGCTCGCAGCGGTTGCACACGCCGCAGTTCATGCAGCGGGCGACTTCATCACTCATCTCCCGATCGGAGAGGCCGAAGTTCACCTCGCCGAACGAGGCGGTGATGTCGCCCGCCGAGTGGAAGTGATCCTCGTTGCGCGGGGCCAGCTTAAAATGCGCCGGGTTCATGCTGTCCCACCCGGCCACCTCGTTGACCGGCGCCGCGCGATGAATCGGATCCGTCCCCCGCTTGCGCGCGATGCTGACATTGCCGGAGGCGCCGAACCGCAGGGCTGCCACGTCGAGCGCCTCGATGTCCTCCCCGGCCTGCTCGCGCAGCCACTGGTCGATGCCGAGCGCCGCCCGCTTGCCCGAGCCGAGCGCGTCCGCGACCGAGCGAGGCAGGTCCGCGGCATCGCCACCCACGAATACGCGGGTCGTGGTGCTCTCGCACAGTTCGTTCACCGCCGCCACGCCGCCGGAGATCTCGACACCGTCGGGCAGGAACGCGAGGTCGCAGTCTTCTCCGATCGCCGTCAGCACGCAGTCGGCAATCATCGAGAACCGTCCCTCCTCTACCGGCACAGGGCGCCTCCGTCCGCTGTCGTCGGGCGGACCGAGCTTCATGCGCTGGCACTCGATTCCCAGCAGCCGGCCGTCGTCGATGCGGGCCGCCGAGGGCGTCGCGAGGAACTGGAATCCCACTCCTTCGAGCTTCGCCTCCTTCACCTCCTGCGGGATCGCCGGCATCTCGAGCGGAGTTCTGCGGTACAGCACCGTCACGACCGATCCGAGCCGCAGCGCCGAGCGCGCGCAGTCCATCGCGGTGTTGCCGCCACCTACCACGATCACATGATCGCCGAGGACGGGCCGGGCGCCCGCGTTCACCTCTTTCAGGAACTCGAGTCCCGCCCTGATCGTCGGCGCGTTGCCCGCGGCCTCGATGCGGGCGTCCTTGCCCACGTGGGCGCCCGGCGCCGCGAACACGGCGTCGAACTCGTCGAGCTCGGACCATTCGACGTCGCGCCCGATCGCCGTCGAGCAGCGAATCTCGACTCCGAGGGACGCGATCCGGTCGATCTGCCGGTCCAGGATCGCGCGGGGAAGCCGGTACTCGGGGATCCCCAGCCGCAGCATGCCCCCGGCTTCGGGCGCCGCCTCGAACACCGTGACCCGGTAGCCGAGTCGCGCGAGGTGATAGGCACAGGCCAGGCCGGCCGGCCCGGAGCCGATCACCGCGACCCGCTCATCCCGCAGTATTTCGGGTGGCTCCGGTGCGGGGCCCGCCAGCGCGATGTCGCCCAGGCGCCGTTCGACGGAGTGGATCGCCACCGGTTCGTCGAGGTTGGCCCGGTTGCAGCCGTCCTCGCACGGGTGGTGGCACACGCGGCCGGTGACGGCCGGCATCGGGTTCTCCTCGAGCAGCAGCGCGGCCGCCTCTTCCGTGCGCCCCAGGCCGAGCAGGTAGAGGTATCCTTCGATGTCGATGCCGACGGGGCAGCCCGCGTTGCACGGCGCGACGCGGTCCTCGTAGCGCGGCTGGATGTACTTCCACGACCCGGTGGGATTCACCTCGGTCGTGGTCCGGCTGATGGCGATCGGCGGAATGTCCCTGCCGGTTCGCCGGGGTTCGGTGATGTCAGACATGTGATATCTCTCCCGCCGGGGCCACGCGCACGGCATCCGCCGCCTCGCGCGCCGCCTCGCCGTTCTCTTTCACCTTCACGGGAACTTCATCCTCGATCGCGGCCTCCACGGCCTCCATGCCGAACCAGCCGAACACCGAAGCCGAGGCGCCGACGATCGCGGTATTCACGATCGGCTGGCTCCGCGACCCGAGCCCGTGCCGGACGGCGATGTCGCTCGCGTTCACCGTGGCCACCGTGAATCGGGGGGTCAGGTCGGTGTACGACTCGGGCGCGCGGTCGGAATTGATCAGGATCGTGCCGCCTTCAGCCAGGCCGGATGTGACATCGATCGCTTCGATCAGCGTCGGATCGAGGACGATGAGGTGGCTCGGTTCGGTGATCTCGCAGCGCAGGCGGATCGGACGGTCGTCGAATCGCAGGAACGCCGTGACGGGGGCGCCCCGTCGCTCTACGCCGAAAGCGGGGAAGGACTGGACTTCGTGTCCCTCCCGGAACAGGGCGACGGCGAGGAGCTTGGAGGCGATTACCGTCCCCTGCCCGCCGCGTCCATGTATTCTGAGTTCTCGCATTACTGGTTCCTCGTATGGGGATGCGGAGAGGGGGCCCATCGGTCCGGTCGAAGCCGCTGCTATGAGACTATTCGTCCCAAACCCGCCGGTTCCGCTCCGTCGCCGCTTACCGGGACAGACATACTCGCGGAGCCCCGGGACCCATTTCTCGCATTATCGCGGCTCAATTCACGCCCTCCGTCCGGCGGATGCCTGAACCGCGCTCGTCGTACGGGATTTGCAAGAAGTGTGCGTCACGGAGGACCCGTGACGACGCGTGATTCCCAATGCACGGGTTCATCCTCGACCGAGGGGAGAAGGAATGCCCAAACAGACCGAAAAGGACCGTCAATTCAGCGACGACCCTTACAGCTCGATTCCCGTGGACAGCCGCGGCAAGGCCCGCCGCGTCGGGAGTCATTCCGAGAAGGCGTTGAACGTCCTGTGCGCCGAAGCGCAGGCCGACGGCGTTCCGTGCTTCGAGCTGGGCCGCCAGTGCGAGACCTGCGAGCTCGCCTATCGGTGGTACGTGACCTGGGTGGAGGGCCAGAAGAGCTGAGCCAGGGCCGGCAGAGCTGAGCCGACCTGCGCATCCCGACCCGGACCGCGCCGCCGACGATCGTGTATGTTCTGATGGTTGTCGGACGGAAGGAGTCGGAACATGAGTCGCAGTAGCACAGTCGGGCTGATCACCGCCGCGATGCTGGCCGTCGCGTCGACGATACCGGAACGGGCGTTGCCCCAGGTCCGGAGCAGCTTCGACGTGCGAAACTCAGGGTTCGCACCCGCGATCCCGCAGTTTGACACCCGGTCGATCCTCATGACCCCGTCCAGCGCATTCCCCGCCGCCACGCATCCGGGCCGGCAATCGTTCGGTTCGTTCGGTTTCTGCCCCGGGGCATCCGGATTCGGCTACGGGCCGTTCATGAGCCCGTTCGACGTGCGGATCTCCGGCTACTGGTTCTCACCGGCATACCGCTGGTACGGGTACTGGGATCGCTGGCCGAGCTTCGGCTACGGGTCGTATTGGCCGGCAACCGGATGGGGCGCCTGGAATCCGTGGCCTGCCTCCCGCGGCCGGTGCGGCTTCGGCAACTCGTACTACCGAGGGTACGGCGGCTATTGGGGCTACGGCGGTTACGGGGGTTACAACGGGTTCGGTGGCAACTATTGGGGTTACAGGAGCTACAGCGGCTACTCCGGCGGTTATGGCGGCTTCGGGGGTGGCTACCCGGGCAGTTCCGGCTGGGGAAGTCCGATGGGGTCGGGGTGGGGCACGAACGGGGCGCTCGGCCTGGATACCGGGTTGGGGCATATCCCTGAGTCCGTGCGGCAGGCGAAGGGATTCAGGGTGATCGAGTCCCGCCCGACGACCGGCGGCGCGGACCTCCGGCGAAGCCGACCGAGCCAGATCGACCGCTGGCTCGAGTATTTCGAAGCGAACGCCGCGAGCGCACGGTCGGAGCCTCCCACGTCGCGGGACGCTATCGGGGATGCGCTGGCCCGGGGGCGGGCACAGCAGTCGTCGCGTGAGTCGATCTCTGACGCGATTGCACGGGCTCGGGCGATCGGACCAGGCAGTACCGCGCGTTCCGAGTCCCGACGCTCCGAACGATTCTCGCCGCCAACCCGGCCGACTCCTCGAACCGCGGTTGAGCAGACCGGGCGTGTGAAGACCCGATCGATTCCCGAGAGAACGAGGACGGCGGTACCCGGCCGGAGCGCGGCACCTGATCGAGCCATGCCGCCCACGAGGCGCGCCGCCCCCGCGCGAACCGCCGTGCCCACCAGGACGCCGGCGCGAGCAGCTCCGAGGAGTCAGGGAAGTTCGGCCAGGAGCGCTCAGAGGACCCTGGCCCGGCCCGCTCCGAAGAGTTCTTCCAGGAGTTCCGGGAACACCCGCCAGTAAGACCCGCCATAAACCACACTTCGAACGGGAGACTCTCACATGTTCAACGGCCTCGATCGCTTCGGGCTACCGATCAAGTACGCTCTGCTCGCCCTCTTCGGTGGCGGCGTTGCACTCGCAGTGGCGGTGGTCCTCGGTTGGCAGGCCGGTGAAAACGTTGTGGGAACGCTGATCGCACTCGCCGTGGGTGGCTACGTGGGAGGGATGATCCGCAAGCGCAAGGGAAAGACCGAGTGAGTTCGAACGCCGATAATACACCAGGGAGACAGCACCAATGAAGCACCTCGCGTCATTCGTCCTGTGCGTCGCAGTCGCCGCCGCCACGCCGGTCCAGGCCCAGGATGGGACTCGTACCGAGCGGGTCCAGTTTCCCCGCGGTTCGACCGGAACGACAATCAGCGACAGCATCACGGGATACGAAGCCGTCGAATACCTCGTGGGAGCGCAAGCCGGGCAGGAGATGACGGTAGTTCTGAAGTCGGATCACCTTTCGACCTACATCAACGTCTTTGAGCCGGGAACGAAACCCGGAACGGACGAGGCGATATCCATCGGCTCGGACGACGGTACGCGGTACGAGGGCACCTTGCCGTCCGACGGCGATTATCTCATCCAGGTCTACATGATGAGAAGCGCCGCACGCCGTGGAGAGGTCGCGCACTACGCGTTGGACGTCAGCATCACGGGTGCGCCCGGGGCCGCATCGACCTCGAAGGCGCCATCGGCCGTGTCGGCTTCAGGCCATGTGCTGGACTGGCCGGCGCGCTTTGATGCGACGGGCGAAGTGGAGTGTTCAGCGGGAGGCGCCACGCTCGGCCAGTGGTGCGAATTCCGCGTGGTTCGCGGCAGCTTCGGCGCAACCCTCTGGGTCGTGAAACCGGGCACGGATACCGATGTGCGTGTTCTGTACTTCGAGAGTGACGCCTGGTCGTCGGACGACGATTCGAAGCTGTCCTGGGATCGGAAGACCGACGACTGGCTGGTCAAGGTGGATGGGAAGGAGTTTTACCTGGTCTTCGACGAGGTCATCTGGGGGGGATAGGAAGAGACCGGGGTACCGTGCAGCAGGAACCTGGTTATGCTGGACTACATTCCCGACAGCGGCCGGAAGGAGTCCAGACATGACATGT
>CBDUVN010000081.1:0-8968 GCA_965370685.1 uncultured bacterium
TGATACATCGCCTGGTCCGGCGTCAGCTTCGACACCGGCGGGAGCACGCCGAACGCGTCCGCCGTCAACATGATGATGTTGGTCGGATGGCCGGCCATGCCGGTCTCGGAGGCGTTGGGGATCATGTGGATCGGGTAGGCGGCCCGCGTGTTCTCGGTCAGCGTGTCATCGTCCAGGTCGAGTATCCGCGTATCGGGGTCGACCATCACGTTCTCGAGCACCGTGCCGAACTGCCGCGTCGTGGCGTAGATCTCCGGCTCTGCCTCCTCGGACAGGCGGATCACCTTGGCGTAACAGCCGCCCTCGAAATTGAACACGCCGCGGTCGCTCCACCCGTGCTCGTCGTCTCCGATCAGCGTGCGCTCGGGGTCGGCGGACAGCGTCGTCTTGCCGGTGCCCGACAGGCCGAAGAACACGGCCGCGTCGCCGTCCGGCCCCACGTTGGCGGAGCAGTGCATCGGCAGCACGTCGGACTTCGGGAGCAGGTAGTTCATCACGGTGAAGATCGACTTCTTGATCTCGCCCGCGTAGCTCGTGCCGCCGATCAGCACCATCCGGCGGCCGAAATCGAGGATGATGAATACCGTGGAGTTCGTGCCGTCGATCTCGGGGTCCGCGTGAAAGCCGGGGCACTGAATGACCGTGAACTGTGGTTCGTGGTCGCGGATCGCATCCAGCGGCGGGCGGAGGAACATGTTTCGCGCGAACATGCTGTGCCATGCGTTCTCCGTCACGATCCGGATCGGAATCCGGTACTCGGGATCGGCACCGGCCCACAGGTCCTGCACGAAGATTCCGCGCCCCTGCAGGTAGGCGCGCATGCGGCGGTGCAGGTCCTCGAATTTCTCGGGCGGGAACGGCCGATTCTCGGTGCCCCACCAGATCTGCGCCTCCGAGCTCGGTTCCTTCACGACGAACTTGTCCAGCGGCGAGCGGCCGGTGTGGTCTCCCGTGCGTACCACGAGAGGGCCGCCGGCGAGGACGGCCTCGTTCGCCCGGATCGCGTGCTCGTACAGCGCGGGAGTCGTGTAATTCCACCGCACGATGCTCGCGCCGATGATGCCGTGATTCTCTATGCCGTAACTGGAAATGACCGGTCCGATCTGCTGCATGCTGTCCTCGTGCGTTGTCCGTTGCCGTTCATGCTCAGGCGGATCCAATTATCGTGGCCGTAACCGGAGCCCGGCGCAATGCCGGGGAGGGTTCTGGCTCGTTCGCGGGACCGCTCGTAGTTTCCCTTCCCCGGCGACGTTCCGGTTTCCGGGCGATTCTGCACCCTTGCCAATCCTGCACCGCGAGACGGGTGATGATTACGATCACGGGTGATGGACTGAGCATCGAGGATGTCGTCGCGATCGCGCGGCACGGGGAGAACGTCGCTCCCCTCGACTCGGACGTCCGGGAGCGGATGGAGCGGAGTCTCGCCTGGGTAGAGACCGCCGTGGCCGACGGCGAGCGTACGATCTACGGGGTGAACACCGGATTCGGCTCCCTCGCCAACCAGAGCATTCCCGCCGCGGATGCCGGCCGCCTGTCCCGCAACCTGATCCTCAAATGCTGCGCCGGCACCGGGGAGCCGCTGCCGGTCGAGATCGTCCGGGCGATGATGGCGATCCGCGCGAGCACGCTTGCCGGAGGCTTGTCGGGCGTGCGTCCCGAGCTGGTGGAGACGCTGATCCGGATGCTGAACCGGGACGTTACTCCGTTCGTCCCCTCGAAGGGGTCGCTGGGAGCGAGCGGAGACCTGGCACCGCTGGCTCACATCGCCGTCGTGATGACGCGCGAGCCGGATGGCTCGGAGCGAGAGGACTGGAGCGGCCGGGCCTGGTTCGAAGGTCGGCTGGTGTCGGGCGCTGAAGCGATGGAAGCGGCGGGCATACCCAGGCTGGCTCCGGGCCCGAAGGAAGGGCTCGCGCTGACCAATGGAACGACGTTCATGCTCGCCGCGGCCGTGCTGGGCGTTCACGATGCGGAGGGCCTGCTGGATCATGCCGATGTCGCAGCGGCGTTGCGTCTCGACGCACTCCTCGCGCTTTCATCCGCGTTCCACCCCCTGCTGCACGAGGCAAATCGACAGAAGGGGCAGGTCGAGGCGGCCGCCCGCATCCGGGCACTCCTGTACGGAAGCCGGCTGATCGACTCCGACCCCGACCGCGTGCAGGACGCCTACAGTCTGCGGTGTGTACCGCAGGTGCACGGACCGGCCCGGGACGCGGTGGAGTTCATCCGAAGTCGGGTGGAGAGTCTGCTGACCGGCACGAGCGACAATCCCCTGATCTTTCCCGACGCGGACGGCGGGGGCCGGGCGATCAGCGGAGGGAATTTCCACGGCCAGGGGCTGGCATTCTGGCACGACCTGCTGGGGATCGTCGTCGCGGAGGTCGCGAGCATCAGCGAACGACGCAGCTTCCGTCTCCTGACCCCGGAGCTGAGCGGCGGGCTTCCGTCGATGCTGGTCGCGAATCCCGGACTCAACAGCGGGTTGATGGTCGGGCAGTACACGGCCGCCGCACTGGTGTCCGAGAACAAGACGCTCGCGCACCCCGACAGCGTCGATTCAATACCATCGAGTGCCAACCAGGAGGATCACGTGAGCATGGGCGCCAATGCCGCCCGGCATGCCCTCGAGATCCTCGATAACGTGCGGACCGTGGTGGCAGTGGAACTGGTGACGGCAGCGCAGGCGGTGGACCTCAGGCAGAACGGGCCGGAACGGCTCGGACGGGGGACCGCCGCCGCATACCGGAAGATTCGATCGCGTGTGCGTTTTCTCGAGCACGATCGTCCTCTCACGCCGGACATCGAAGCGGTGGCCGATCTGATCCGGTCGGGCAGTATCATGGCCGAGGTGCGGGAGGCGCTTGAACAGGAGGAGGGAAGGGTACGATGAAAGTATGGACTGACGCGGACCTGCAGGCGTTCCTCAAGGTCATCGATCCCGAAGACAACGCTACCGGCGGAGGAACGGCCTCGGCCGTGGCCGGCGCGATGGCAGCGGGCCTGGTGGGCATGGTGGCCCGCGTGTCGAAGGGAAAGCCGGAGCTGGAGAGCGACGAGTTCTATGATACGATCGACACGGCGGCGCAGGATCTCACCCGCGCCCTGATGCAGGGAGGCAGGGAGGACTCGGAGGCCTTCGGGGCCGTGATGCGCTCCTTCACCCTGCCGAAGGACACGGAGGATGAGAAGGCGGCCCGGTCGACCGCGATCCGGATGGCGATGATCGGAGCCACCCGTGTACCGCTGGAAAACGCGCAGCTCTGCATTCGAGTGCTCGAACTGGCGGAGCGAGTGTCGAAGATATTCAACCAGAACGCGGCTTCGGACCTCGCGGTCGCCCGTTCGCTGGCCCGTACGGGCGCCGAGGGCTGCCTGGAGAATGTGGAGGTCAACCTCCCCGGCGTGAAGGACGACGAGGCGAGGGCGGAGTTCGAAACCCGGTCGAAAGAGCTGCGCAGCGTGTACTCGGTGCTGGCGGGAGGTACGGATGGCTGAAGTCCTGATGTGCGAGGCGAACGTCAGCGAGGGCCGACGCGCGGAGGTTCTCGACGCCCTGGTTGCGGCGGTGAGCGCCGTCGAAGGGGTGCGGATCGCAGACTGGTCGGCGGATGCCGACCACAATCGAGCGGTGATCACCTTCGTCGGTGAGCCCGAGAGGGTGCTCGAGGCGGCGAAGGTGCTGGCCGATGCGGCCCTCGCAGCGATCGACATGCGCGAGCACGAGGGCGAGCACCCGAGGCAGGGCGCTCTGGACGTCGTACCGTTCATTCCGATCCGCGAGGTAAGCCAGGAGCGCGCGGTGGCGATTGCCCGCGAATTCGGCGCCTGGCTCGGCGGCCGCGGAGTTCCGGTCTACTATTACGAGGATGCGGCCACGCGCCCCGAGCGGAAGAGTCTGCCGAAGATCCGCAAAGGCGAATACGAGGCGCTGGAGGAGAAGCTGCGGGATGAGGCGTGGGCTCCGGACGAAGGGCCCGCCGAGTTCAACGCGAGAGCAGGCGCGACGGTCACCGGATCCCGCTTTCCGCTCATCGCGTTCAACGTGAACCTCCGCACCGATGATCTCGAGATCGCGAAGACGATCGCGCGGGCCGTCCGGCATATCAACGGCGGATACAAGGCCGTGCGTGGAATGGGGTTCGCGCTCGAGGAGCGGGACATGGTGCAGGTGTCGATGAACCTCGTGAACTACACGGAGACACCGATTCACCGGGTGCTCGAGACCGTTCGCTCGGAGGCGGCACGGTACGGCGTGGCGGTCGCGGGCACGGAGTTGATCGGCCCCGTGCCCCTGGACGCGCTCGAGGAGGTCGTGCGCTTCTACCTGCAGGTCCACGAGTTCACGACCGAGCAGGTGCTGGAAACGGCGCTGCTGGGCTGAGTCGATGAACGGAGTGCAGCGTCAGCCGATCGATCTCCTCGTAGTGGGCGCTTCGGAGGTGCTTACGTGCGAGGGTGTCGGGGACGATCCGATCGGACGGATCCCCGGCGGAGCCGTGGCGGTGGCCGGAGACACGGTCGTCGCGGTCGGCCCGGAGTCGGAGGTGCGGTCCGTGGTGGACCCGGCCGGGGCCCGGGTGATCGACGCCCGCGGGGGAGTCGTGGCTCCGGGGTTCGTGGACGCCCACACCCACCTGGTGTTCGGGGGCTCACGGGTCCGCGAGTACGCCTCGCGCCTGACACGAACGCGAGAGGAAACGGTCGCGCTGGGCATTCCCGTGGGGATACTGGCCACGGTCGAGGCGACGCGGGCGGCCACGGAAGACGACCTGGTGCATGCCGCGATGCCGAGGCTGGACGAGATGCTCGCACACGGCACGACGACGGTGGAGAGCAAGAGTGGCTACGGGCTCACGACGGCGGATGAGATCAAGCTGCTGGAGGTGAACCGGCGCCTCGACCAGGAACACGCGGTTGAGCTCGTCAGCACGTTCATGGGGGCGCACGATGTGCCGCCGGGGATGGAGCGTGCCGCTTACGTCGAGCAGGTCGTGTCGGAGCAGATCCCGGAGGTCGCCCGACGGGGGCTCGCGAAATTCTGCGATGTGTTCTGCGACGAAGGATACTTCACGCCGGACGACGCCCGCCGGGTGCTCGAAGCGGGACTCGAGGCCGGGCTCACCCCGAAGATCCACGCGGAACAGTACGCCCGAACGGGTGGAGCGCTTCTCGCCGCGGAGCTGGGCTGCACGTCGGCGGACCACCTCAATTTCGCCCAGGCCGAAGACCTCGCGGCCCTGGCCACGGCGGGCGTCACTGCGGTGCTGATGCCGCTGATCGACTTTGCGGTCCGGCACCCGAGGCCGATCGACGCGAGAACCTGGACCGAGGCCGGACTCACCGTCGCTCTCGGGACGGACATGTGTCCCGGGGGATACGCGGCGTCGATGCCGCTGGTGATCCAGTTCGCCTGTCGCGGAAACGGGATGTCGCCGGAGCAGGCTCTGCTCGCGGCCACGGCTGGAGCCGCGCACGCCTGTGGTCTCGAAGAACATGGAAAGCTGACCGAAGGGGCGGTGGCCGATCTGCAACTCTGGAACGTCGCGACGCTGGAGGAGATGGTGTATCGGACCGGGCACAATCCCGTACGGCAGGTGATCAAACGGGGAAAGGTGGTACACGGATGACGGAAGCGAGTGGACCGCGGGTGATTCGGGCCCCCCGGGGAACGGAGCTCTCCTGCAAGGGGTGGCAGCAGGAGGCGGCGCTTCGGATGCTGATGAACAATCTGGATCCCGAGGTGGCCGAGCGACCGGAAGACCTGGTGGTGTACGGAGGCCGTGGACAGGCGGCCCGGAACTGGGAGTGCTTCGACGCGATCGTCCGTACCCTGCGCGAACTGGAGGACGACGAGACGCTGATCGTCCAGTCCGGCAAGCCGGTCGCCGTGTTCTACTCGCACAAGGATGCCCCGCGCGTCCTGATCGCGAACTCCAACCTGGTCCCGTATTGGGCGACCCAGGAGCACTTCGACGAGCTGGCCGCGAAGGGCCTGATGATGTATGGCCAGATGACCGCGGGCTCCTGGATCTACATCGGTACCCAGGGAATCCTCCAGGGCACGTACGAGACGCTCGGCGCGCTGGCCGAGCAGAACGGCTGGGACGACGGTCTCGCGGGGACGATCACCCTGACGGCCGGTCTCGGGGGAATGGGAGGAGCCCAGCCGCTCGCGGTGACGATGAACGGCGGGGTGGCGCTGGTCGTCGAGGTCGACCCGGAGAAGGCGTTGCGGCGCCTCGAGCACCGGTACGTGGACCGGGTCGTGGAAGACCTCGATGAAGCGGTGCGCGTCTGCGAGGCCGCCCGGGACGCTGGAGAGCCGCTGTCGGTGGGCCTGATCGGCAATGCCGCGACCGTGCTTCCGGCGCTGGTCGAACGCGGATTCCGGCCAGACGTCGTAACCGATCAGACGCCGGCGCACGACCCGCTGATGTACGTTCCCGAGGGACTGACGGTCGCCGAGGCGGATGCGCTGCGGGAGAGCGATCCGAAGGCCTACGAGAGCCGATCGATGGACGCGATGGCTCGCCACGTCGAAGCGATGCTGGCCTTCCAGGCGGCGGGCTCCGAAGTGTTCGACTACGGCAACAATCTCCGGCAGCGCGCGTTCGACCGTGGGGTCGAGAACGCATTCGACTATCCCGGGTTCGTCCCGGCGTATGTCCGCCCGCTGTTCTGTACGGGGAAGGGGCCGTTCCGCTGGGTCGCCCTGTCCGGGGATCCCGAGGACATCTACCGCACGGATGAGGCGGTGAAGGAGCTGTTTCCGGAGGACCGGCACCTGCACCGCTGGCTCGACATGGCCCGCGAACGGGTGCGGTTCCAGGGGCTTCCGTCGCGCATCTGCTGGCTGGGGTACGGGGAGCGCTGCCGGGCGGGCCACCGGTTCAACCAGATGGTGGCGCGTGGGGAAGTAAAGGCGCCGATCGTCATCGGGCGTGACCACCTCGACTGCGGATCGGTGGCGAGTCCGAACCGCGAGACCGAGGCGATGCTGGACGGGACCGATGCCGTGTCCGACTGGCCGATCCTGAACGCGATGATCAACGCCGTCGGAGGCGCGACCTGGGTCAGCTTCCACCATGGTGGCGGCGTGGGTATCGGATTCAGCCAGCACGCCGGCCAGGTGATCGTCGTGGATGGGACCGTGGCCGCCGAGCGGCGTCTCGAGCGGGTGCTCACGACCGACCCGGGAATCGGAGTCGTGCGTCACGCCGACGCCGGGTACGAGCTGGCGATCGAGACGGCTCGCGACAGCGGGATCCGCATGCCGATGCTCGGCATCGGTGAGCCGGGGGGCGGCAGGCCCTGCCCGTAAGACATGACGAGGTGAGTTCGACGCCGTTGGACAGCGAGGCCGGTGCGGCACAGCTGTCGCAATGGGCTCCGCTGAGGAGGAGGACGTTTCGCGCCCTGTGGATCGCGAACCTGTTCTCGGCCATCGGCACCTGGATCCACCAGGTCGGGGCCGCCTGGCTGATGACCGACCTCGCGCCGACACCGATTCTCGTATCCCTCGTCCAGGCATCTGCCGGGCTGGCGATGTTCCTGTTCGTCCTGCCGGCGGGCGTCCTCGCCGATGTGCTGGACCGACGCCGCGTGCTGCTCGCCTCACAGGTATGGCTGATGCTCACCGCGGCGAGCCTCGGCCTGCTCACGTTGACGGGTCGGACGAATCCGCTCGTCCTGCTCGTGTTCACGTTCCTGATGGGCACGGGCGGCGCCCTGATGCAGCCGGCGTGGCGCGCCGTCCTCCCGGAGCTCGTGCCGCCCAGGGACCTCCCCGCCGCGATCGACCTGGTCGGACTCGGGATGAACCTTGCCCGGGCCGTCGGGCCGGCGATCGGCGGCCTGCTGGTCGCGACCGCCGGGGTCGGCGCGGCGTTCCTGCTCAACGCGGTGACGTATCTCGGAGTGGTGATCGTCGTGGGGGGATGGAGGCGCGAGACCCAGCCGAGCAGCCTCCCCGCGGAGCGATTCGTCGAGGCCCTGCGGACCGGCCTCCGTTACGCGCGGCACACGCCACAGATGGGATTCGTGCTCGCGCGGCTGGCACTGTTCGTCCTCCCCGCGAGCGCGCTGTGGGCGCTGCTTCCCCTGGTCGCGAGGCAGGAGCTCGGCACCTCCGCGGCCGGCTACGGCTGGATCCTGTCGGCTTTCGGGGCGGGAGCCGTGGTCGGGGCGCTTTCCCTCGGGCGGCTTCGCAGTCGCCTGTCGCTCGACCAGATCGCGTCGATCGGGACCGTGTTCTTCGGCGTGGCGATGGTCGGGATCGCCTTCGTCAGGGTGTGGGTTCCGTTTCTCGGGTTCGCGTTCGTCGCCGGCGTCGGCTGGCTTCACATCATGGCGACGTTGAACACAGCCGCGCAGACCGTTCTCCCGAACTGGGTCCGAGCACGCGGGATGGCGCTGTTCGTGCTCGTGTTCTTCCTCTCCTCCACGCTCGGCAGCGTGCTGTGGGGCGCCGTGGCGGGCCGGGCCGGACTCGGTGTCACGATTTTCGTGGCCGGGCTCGCGGTCGTGGTCGGTGTCGTGGCCCGGTTTCGCTTCCGAATCAAAGACACGATCGGTCTCGATCTCGCACCGACGGGTCACTGGCCGGCGCCCACCGTGGCTGAGCCGATCGAGCCGGAGGAAGGTCCCGTGCTCGTGTCGATCGGCTACCAGGTCGATCCGGAGAAGGTGCCGGAGTTCGAGGCGGCGATGTCAGAGCTGCGTCGTCGCCGCAAGCGCAATGGCGCCTACTTCTGGGAGCTGTACGTCGACTCGGCCGATCCGGATCGCCACATCGAGGTGTTCCTGGTCGACTCGTGGGCCGAGCATCTTCGACAGCACGAGCGGGTCACCGGCCTGGACAGGAGGGCCGAGGAACGCGTGCTGGCCTGCCTGGAAGAGGGCGAGCGCCCGAAGGTCCAGCACTTCCTCGCCTCGAAGGGCTGGCGATCCAGGTTCCGGCATCACGATC
>CBDUVN010000082.1:0-8846 GCA_965370685.1 uncultured bacterium
CGGCTGAGCCGGGGTATCGAGGAAGGCATCGCGAATTCCATCTTGATCAAGCTGAACCAGATCGGCACGGTGACGGAGACGCTCGAAACGATCCGGATGGCCTCCGAGGCAGGGTACACCAGCGTGATCTCCCACCGCAGTGGCGAGACCGAGGATACGTTCATCGCGGATCTCGCGGTCGCCACCATTGCGGGTCAGATCAAGACGGGGTCGGCGTGCCGGTCGGAGCGGGTAGCGAAGTACAACCGTCTGCTCCGGATCGAGGAACGTCTCGGAGATGCCGCAACCTATCCGGGCCGGAGCGCCTATGTCTGAACGAGTCGATCGGCTCGGGTTCCGGGGACTTGTGGTGGCCCTGTGGGTGGGGACCGCCTACTACCTGGTGTTCGGCGGAGTGTACAGCGTGTTCGACATGAGAGAGTTAGGCGACCAGCGGGATGCGGCGAACGTGAGGATCGACAGGCTGATTGCGCGGACAGATTCGCTCATTCATCGCGGGGACAGCCTTGCTACCATGCCGGCCGCGATCGAGCGGGTGGCCCGGGAAGAATTCGGACTGATCCGGGACGGAGAACTGCTGGTGCGCTTCCGGACCCCTGCGGCGGACGGCGGAACGCTTGACGACTGACGGGGTCGTTCCTACAATGGCCGCCCCTCAGGAACGGGAACGCCCGGCAGGGTAGCTCAGTCGGTCAGAGCGGGGGACTCATAAGCCCTAGGTCGCGGGTTCGAATCCCGCCCCTGCCACTTCCATCCATGCGGGCTCAGGAGTGTCCTTTGTCCGGTCGCGGGTGCTTCTTCGCGGCGAACGCCGCTCAGTGTCGGTCGCTGTCGCGCCCGACGACGCCCGCTTCGCGTGCTCAGTGTCTCGCTGCGCTCGACGCCGAATCCCGCCCCTCGAGTTTCGTTGACAAATCCGGGCACACAGTTACGATGTAAAGGTTGAAAGGGGAGGTTCGCACCCGATCCAGGCGGTCGCCAGGTGTCTGCACCGGTCCCACCCCAACTCTCGGCTCTGCTGCAAGCGTCCGACGACGTGAGTCGAACTCATGCCTGGACGGCTTTCCTCGACGAGTACAGCAGGCTTCTGATTGCCACGACCCGCAGGGCCGCAACGAGCCATGACGGTGCCATGGATCATTACGCATATATCCTCGACGAATTCCGCCAGGATGACTTCCGTCGCCTTCGTGCCTTTGCGGGAGAGGGTCGGGGAAAGTTCACGACGTGGCTGGTCGTGGTAGCACGTCGCCTGTGTGTCGACCAGCACCGCCGCACGCATGGCCGAAGCCAGGCCGGGCAGGACGCTGGACACACCGAATCCGTTGTTCACATCGCCCGTCGAAATCTGGCCGATCTCGTAGCGGGAGAGATCGACTGGGAACGCATCGAGGACCGCGGCGGCCTGCCGCCCGATGCCGGAGTGCAGAATGAGGAACAACGGCAGGCGCTCCTGGCAGCAGTCGAGCGGCTCGATATCGCCGATCAACTACTCCTGAAGCTGCGGTTCGAGGATGATATCCCGATCGGCGCGATCGGGCCGATGGTCGGAATGAGCTCGCGCTGGCAGGTACATCGACGTCAGAAGCTCGTGTTGGCTCGATTGCGGGACGAGCTTGAAGCCGGTGGGTTCACCGAGCCGTAGCACGGCGCACGGTCGGCCTGGTGTATCCGTGTGATAGTGATAGGAAGGAAACGTACGAGACTCTACTCAACCGGAAAGGGACCCGGCATTGACGGATCGTGACCACCTTTCCCCCGAGCTCATCGCCGCCTACCTGGCCCGAGACACCTCGGAGGACGAGAACGAGGAAGCGCAGCGACATCTGCTGACGTGCGCTGACTGCCGCCGGGATATCGCCGAAGCGGTGAAACTCACCCGGGACCGGAAGCCCCACCGCTGGACCAGAATCGCGATTCCTGCGGCTGCCGCTGCGATCACCCTGTTCATGCTCGTTCCCGGCCAGAGTCCGACCACCGATGAGATGCTCATTCGCGGGCCGGGCACCGAGGGCGTTCAACACTTTTCCGTGGTGACACCGACGGAAGGTGCGTCGGTGCGGGGCGACAGCCTGGCATTCCTGTGGAGAAGCGAAGGATCCGACGTGCACTATGTGCTGACCGTGACGGACCAGAACGGCGATGTCGTGTGGGCGGCGGCAACGCAGGACACGAGCCTGGTACCCCCACGGGAAATCGGTCTCAAGGCTGACGGAGTTTACTTCTGGTATGTGGATGCGCTTCTCGAGGATGCCCGATCTTCAACGACTGGAGTGCGTGAATTTACGATTCGACCGTGAACGCGCGCGCCTCCCCGGCAAGGCTCTCCCTGGCACTCCTGTGCCTCACGGGATGCTCGGGTGAGGGCCGGGATGAGTCGACGGCAGGAATGCCGCCACCTGTAGTAGGGCGAGCAGACTCCGACGTTTCCCGGCACGTGTACGATTCACTGTTCGCCGGTGCCGAGAAGATCTATTTCGCGGGCGAGTACGACAGCGCGCTTGCCGTCCTTGAGCAGGTCCGCGAACGGGCTGGCAAGGAGCAGGAAGCAGCGGCCGAAGCGCGGGCTCTCACCTGGATCGGCCTGGCGCACTACAAGCTGGGTAATCACGAACAGTCGAGGGTAGTCGGCGAACAGGCGCTGGCGCTGAAGGTCGAGCATTTGCTCACGGATCAGTATTTCGAGTCCTACAATGCGCTCGGTCTCCTCGCCTGGACCGAGAACCGGCTGTCAGATGCCGAGCAGTGGTATGCGCGCGCAATCGCCTCGGCCAGCGATACAGGGGACCGACGCAATCAGGCGAAGGTACGTGGGAATCTCGCTCTCGTTCAGACTGAGATGGGGCAGTTCAGCCAGGCTCGCGCCGGGTTCGACGAAATGCAGGCCACGATGGCCGAGCTTGGCGAGGTTCGACTCGAGGGGAACGCCCTCACCAACCTCGGAATGCTGGAGATCCGACTCGGTGACCCGCGGGCTGCCATCCCGCTCCTCCACCAGGCGCTCGCCCTGTACGACAGCATTGACTACGACACCGGGACGCAGAGCGCCCTCGGTCAGCTCGGTGTGGCCCATACGGACCTGGGTGACCCCGGCCAGGCATTCGCCGTACTGGACAGCGCCTTTGCGCTGGCGACGCACCAGGGCCTGCAGCAGGAACAGGCCAGCATCCTCGAGGCGATGGCCGAGTTATATCGGGCCGCCGGTGATTTCCCCCGCGCGCTCGAAGTATACGACCGGGCCAAGACGATCAACGCCGAGCTTGGTCTCGACATCGAGACTGGAGCGGATCTCAGGGGTGAGGCGGATATCTACGTCAGGTTGGGCGACCTGGCTCGGGCGCGCGAGGCCGCACGGGAGGCACTGGAGATTCACGATTCTGCCGGGGCGCCGATGCAGGTGCTGCTCGATCTCTTGATCCTGGCCGAGATCCTCGACCGACTGGACGAAGGGGACGAGGTCGAACGACGCCTCGCCGAGGCCGGGTCTGTGGCGAGTGAGCTGGGCGCCCGCGTAGCCCGGGTCGAATTGGGTCTGTCGGAAGCCCGGATCGCCGACCGGCACAGGCGGTCCAGCGAGGTTCTCACGATCATCGAGCGGATCGAGCCCGACCTGGCACGGGGTGGATACTCGGCCGAGTGGGAGGCCCGACTGCTTCAGTCGCGGGCCCTTGAGCGAATGGGCCAGACTGAGCAGGCTGCCGCAGCGGGTCGCCGCGCTCTGGCGACCGTCGAACGGGTCAGGCGGAATCTCGGCTCGGGGACTTTGCGCACGGCGATGGTCTCCGATAAACGCGAGGTTTACGAGCAGTTGATATCTGTTCTGTTGCGGATGGGGCAGGTGGATGACGCCTTCGTCGTGGCCGACGCCGCCAGGGGTCGTGTGTTGCTTGAACGACTCCCGGCCGCGGGACAGGAGACCCCCGCACGCTCGGCACACACGAGTGCATTTTCCGAAGGTGAGCTTCTGTTGAGAAGGATCGACCGGCTGGTCGAAAGTATCGACTACACAGAGCATACCCCGCCCGGGGAACTCTCGTCGGACCAGGCGCGCGAGCTGGAATCGTTGTATGGCCGGTTGGCACGGGCCCGGCGCGAGTACGAAGGCCTGCTGGTGCTGGCGGCGGAGACGGCGCCCGACGAGTCCGCTTTCCTCGGTGGTACCCGCGCCGACGCCGATGCCGTTCGGGCGGCGCTGAATCCGGGCCAGCTGTTGGTCGAGTACTTCGTGCCCTTGGAAGGTCGAGTAGTCGTATTCGTCGTCTCCCGTGACGAAGTCCGTGCGCTGGAAACCCCGATCAGCGCCACGAATCTCGCCAGTCGGGTGCGGCTGACACGCGATCTGATTGCTCGATCGGAAGAATACGGCGATCGTCTTGACACCCTGCTCCGGGGTTTGTACGAAGCGCTTCTGGAGCCTCTCCTCCATGCCGGACTGCTGAGCGAAGCCGACGAGCTCATCGTCGTTCCGCACCGGGAGTTGGTCTACCTTCCGTTCGCGGCGCTCCGAGATCGAACGACGGGTCGGTACCTGATCCAGGAGTTCACCCTGCGCGTCCTGCCTTCCGCGGCCGCGCTCCCTGTGCTGGCACAGCGACCAGGGACGACCGGGGTCCTGTCACCAGGCTCGGCATTCGCACCTTTCGCCGATCGATTGCCCGCGACCCGCATGGAGGTTCAGGCGGTGATCGACGAGACCGGCAGGGTCAATCGCTACGTTGGGTCCCGAGCCACGGAGCGGGCGGTACGCCTGGCACTCGAGGATCCAGGCCTGGTCCATATGGCCACGCACGGGATCCTGAACGTCCGGAACCCGATGTTCTCCCGGCTCGAATTCGCCCGGGGCGCAGTGGATGATCCCGCCGACGACGGAAGACTGGAGGTCCACGAGCTCCTGAGTCTGCGCGTCGAGGCTCCACTGGTTTTTCTCAGCGGCTGTGAGACCGGAGCGGGAGCGGCCCATTCGACGGCGTTTGCGCAGGGAGAGGACTATGCCACCCTTGCCCAGGCGTTCCTCTACGCGGGAGCTGGAAACGTCATCGCGACTTTGTGGCCGGTGGAAGACGCCGGGGCGGCGGAGTTTGCCGGTGAGTTCTATCGCAATCTGACCGGATCCTCTCCCGGTCTCGCCCTGGCAGAAGCCCAGCGGGCGATGCTGGACCATGAGCGCTACGGGAATCCGTACTACTGGGCAGCGTACCAGTTGGCAGGCTACAACGGCAGACGCCCGGCGCACATCCAGGCAGGAGTATCCGTGCCATAACATACAGCGGAGGATTCAGAGTCCTCGTCCAGACGGCCCCGCCTCGAAGTCCGACAACCGGGAGGCACCCAATGCCGAAGCACCGTTCTCTTCCAATACGCGGGTTCACACTCGCCGCCTGCGCACTCGCTGGCCTTCTGGCCTGCACGGAATCGCAGTCTTCCAGCCCGACCGAGCCATCGGTTCTCGCCGCGAAGCCTTCCGGGGTGCGAGTCCCGAAGGTAAAAGTGACCGAGGCCATACCGAGCGAAGCGCCCCAGGAGACTACGCTGGACGTAGAAGTCATCGGCTCGGGTTTCGACGACGGGTCAGTGGTCGAATTCCTGCTGAATGAGCTGCCCTCCGATGTCGTGGTCGACGGTGCGGATTTTGTTGACGATACGAAACTCATTGCCCATGTCATTATCCCCGGCACAGCCGCGATCGATCTGTACGACATCGAGGTAACAACCGCGGGCGGCAAGAAGGGGATCGGATCGGAGATGTTCCTGGTCAAGGACAAGAATGCTGTTGAGATTCCGGTGAGCGCCACGTTCCGCGACGCGGACGATGACGGAGTCCAGAGCGACGGGGGCGTCGGCCCCTACGACGCCGTGATCCTGGCGATCGGCAATCTCATGCTGGACGCTCGAGTCGACATCCCGCGTACGCTGTGCTTCGATTTCGACGGCCAGCTCGGAGCGCCGTTGTTCGACGGAGAGGATGCGTTCTGCGACGACGGCTACTTGACGACTGCGGACCCCGCTCTGGAAGGTGGTCTTCCGGCAATGGAAGTGGGTAGCACCATGACGACCTTCGGCCAGGTAACCTGGGTCAAGCAGGACGATGCCGGGAAAGGATACAACTGGTTCCTGCGGTTCGGGATGGATTGTGAGCGCGCTGACGTCGGTGCCGACCGGCTCACCGTGACCCATACGACCGAAACCACGTGGACTCTTGAGACTCCTCCGGGAGCGCACGCCTGGCTGTGCAAGTTGCCGACGAAGGGACGCCCGGTGATATCGGAGGCAGGGGAGTTCTCCATGCCATTCAAGCTAACGCTGGTCAAGTAGTTCCGAGTCCACTTGCCCCTGACGGACCGGGGACCATCCGACGCAGCGGATGGTCCCCGGTCCGTCCTTCGATCCTATTCGGCGTGCGCTAACAGGTACCAGCCAACAACAACGCCCCCAAGGACAGCCCCCAGGACCACTGTGTTGGCCACATTGAGTTTTCTTGCCTGAATCACGACGATCTGGCTGAGCGGGACGGCCAGTATTTCCCCGGCGTCTGTCGCCTCCTGGCCGGGGTATCCGCGCAGGCTGTCGGCCTCGATGCCGGGATCGACGAAGTGGTGTCTTGCTCCGTCACTCGTAGTTGCGCGTACTTCGTCATATTCGGCGACTTCGACTTGCGCGATCGTCGTGTATTCAGTGCAGGCGGTCGCCCAGGCAAACAGGCTGACTGTGGCCAGCGGCACGAGGCGAAATCTGATCGACATGGCTTACCTCCGGTTCTCGAACTGGCGCTCCGAGAGTACCGCGATTCGGTCAAGCAGCTGTCAGGAGGGACCGACAGTGCGGCGATGCTCGTCCCGCCTCCCCGGGGAACCTCCACGTCCGATTGTGGTTCTCAATTCCAGACCTGCACGAGGAGGAAGGGATGGTGTGGATCCGGAAGCGCCGGGAACCGCGTGACAGCGAGATCACTCCGTACGATACATGGCTGAACCGCCGCCACTTCATCGATCGGTCGGCGAAGGCTGCCGTGGCGAGCGCCCTCGTCCCCGGCCTGCTGTCCGCCTGCGACTTCGGTGGCGATACGGAGATCGCCCGGGCCGCGGCTGCTCCCGGTGCGGGTGGCACGTCCGGCGGGCAGGGGAGTGCCCGCAATCGAAGCTCAGGGTCGCAGGAGGCAACCGGCGGTCCATCACAGGACCGGGACTGGACGACTGTCCGCTCCGAGCTCGACGAGCCGCTGAACTCGTGGGAGGACGTGACCACGTACAACAACTTCTTCGAGTTCGGGACTGGAAAGGACGATCCCGCGCGCCACGCGCACTCGCTCCGGTCGCGGCCGTGGTCGGTATCGATCGAGGGAGAGGTCGGGAAGCCGGGAGTGTACGACCTGGAGGATTTCCTCAAGCCGCATCTCGTGGAAGACCGGGTGTACCGCCTGCGCTGCGTCGAAGCGTGGTCGATGGTGATTCCGTGGAGAGGGGTGCCCCTGCGCGATGTGATCCGGCGCGTCGAGCCGACCTCTAAGGCTCGATTCGTCGAGCTGACGACGCTGCTCGACGAGGAGCAGATGCCGGGTCAGCGGCGTCGAGTTCTGGACTGGCCGTACGTCGAGGCGCTCAGGCTCGACGAAGCGCTGCATCCGCTCACGCTCCTGGCGACGGGTGTGTACGGACGGGATCTGCCCAATCAGAACGGTGCTCCCCTGCGGCTCGTGGTGCCCTGGAAGTACGGGTTCAAGAGCGTCAAGTCGATCGTCCGGATCCGGTTTCTCGACAGTATGCCCCGGACGACCTGGGCGATTTCAGCCCCGCGTGAGTACGGGTTCTTCGCAAACGTGAATCCCGATGTGGATCACCCGAGGTGGACCCAGTCCCGGGAGCGCCGGCTGGGTGAATTCCGCCGTCGATCTCGAGACACAGCCGGCCTTCTTCGAACGACACTCCATCGACGTGCTTCACGACTGGCCGAGGACCGTCGTTCACCAGGACTCTCGCACTCAGTCTGCCATCGTCACCCCGCCGGATCTCGAGCAGGGAAGCGACTGTCCGCGTGGCGTCCGGCCGACGGAGCGACGACCCCGCCACCCACTTCCACACGCCGACGATGTCGTCCGTCGCGCCGACGCCAAACGGATCGAGCAGGGCCTGGTCTGCGGCTCCGGACACGAACATGCCACCCCACAATACTGCCACCGAGAGCACGGCCTTGACCGCGTCCATCCCTGTTCGCTGTGCGTCGTACCACATTCTCTGCCCCCCTGCGCTCGCGACGATCGGCCCTGCCGTCGTCGTCCTGTCGCTCACTCGCTCGACTTGTACAGGAGCAACCCCCGTGCCAGCAACCTGTGTGTTGTGTAAACGGTTCTGTGATATTCACATACGTACCATTGGCCTCGGTTGGCTACGGAGGGGTACGCGTCCGGTACCGGAATCCTGTGTGTCGAATCCGAACACTCCTGTGGCCGATCACGCCAGAACCCGGATCGTCCGGGCCGACGATTTTCCTTGCACTGAGTCAGCGGCGGGGCATACCTTCGGCCGCCGTCAGGACGGCTTCTCGGATCGACCGCCGTTCACATTGAGTCCCGGATTCCGAGTCTCCGCGCCGACACTTGATCCGCCGGCCGGTTCCGGTGGGTCCGGTCGTGTTCACGGTCTTCCGTGTTGAACCCGTCGACGGGGTGCTGGGCTTCGCCTATTCTACGAACATGCAAATGGTAACCGACGATCTGCCGCTCTCACTCCGGGACGGCGACCGCGTGGCCCTGATCCGGCTGACCGGTGAATTGACCACGAAGGCTCGCAGGACACGCGCGCGTTTTCAGCGGCGTCTCGCCCGGAATATCCAGGCTGCGTTTGCGGCGTCGG
>CBDUVN010000083.1:0-8819 GCA_965370685.1 uncultured bacterium
GCCCCGGTTCGCGGAGGGACGGTGGACTCGAGCCTGGCGCGCGGTCTCGAGGCGCTGACTCCTGCGTTCATCGCTCGGGACCGGGCCCCCGCGTCGGACTCGGGCGAGGTGATCCTCGTTCTCGAGACCGGTTTCGTCGCTCACCGGATAGAGCGCGCCGTGGCGGTGCCGATCTTCAGAAACGACGCTTCCAGTCTGAAAGACGGCGCGGACGCCAGTCGCTACAACGCCGGGCTGTGCGTCGCAGCGCGAGCACTCGGGCCGCAGGCGGCGATCGATGCAGATGATTGCGCACAACCTGGCGGGAGATCTCTGTTCGTTCTCACCGTCGCCTGGCCCGAGATGCGCCGCAGCTCGGAGCCGATTCGGGGAGCGCGAATCACTGCGCGAAGCGACAGCAATGCCGCCGATTCACCGCGCACGGTCCCTACGGTCCTGACGATCGATCTGTCTACCGCGGCGATGTCCGAATTTGACGCCCGCATCGGCGGCATCGTCGCGAAGGCCATAGCGCGGGCGACCACGAAGTACCTCATCGTTCAGGTCGCCAGGGAGGAGGTGAAAAAAGAGAACGAGACCGCCGGTCTTCTGGTCGGCCTGGTCGGTAACGCGGCCGCGGTGGCCTCGGAGCGGGCGGACATCCGCTCGTGGCACCTGCTTCCCGGTACGATCCGGATCGCCCGCATGTCCCTGCCGGCCGGCGTCCATTGGATCGAGCTCGATCTCGACGTTCTGCAGCAGACGGAACCCCTCCGGGTGGACCTCGGCGAGGTATCCGTGCGCCCGGGCTCGGTCACGATTCTGCCGATTCGCTCCTGGCCCTGAAGTGCCCTCAAAGCCCGGCGGTCATACCCTCGATGCCCGACGGACCGGGCTTTCGTGGCAGCGATCCGCCGTGCGCGTTAGGTTAGGCCGCCTTCCGGAAGACGCTGACCGCTCCACCGGTACAGGACGGCCATGACAGGGGACTCGGACTCAACCGAACGACAGGCGCGATGAAGGGCATTGAGCGGCAGCGTGTGGGGTGGCTTCCCGTTTGGGGCTGGGCAATCGTGGCCTCTGCCCTGGTCTGGTCGCTGTACGCCTTCACCCTGGGACCGACGACGGCGTTCTGGGACACCTCCGAGTACATCACGACGGCGTACATCATGGGGTTGCCGCATCCCCCGGGGAATCCGCTGTTCGTGCTCATCGGCCGGACCTGGCTGATCCTGACGGCATGGACGGGCCTCGAGGTCGCGACGCGCATCAACCTGTTGAGCGCGACCGTGTCGGCGATCGCGGCGGGTTTCTGGTTCCTGGCCGTGATGCGGATCTGGGCCCACTTCACGGAAAACCGCGCGGTCGCCCTTACGGCCGCCTTCGTGTCAGTTCTGGTCGGAGCGACCGCCTACACGGTCTGGGCCCAGTCCAACGTAAACGAGAAGGTCTACACCGTCTCGCTGATGTTCGTGGCGGTGATCTCGTACCTCGCCATGCTGTGGGAGGATCACAGCGACACGTGGCGTGGAGACCGGATCTTCCTGCTCGTCCTGTTCCTGCTCGGTTTCGGCTGGTCGAATCACCAGATGTCGATCCTGCCGATACTGGCACTGCTGGTGCTCCTGTTGTGGCACAGCTGGAAGACCCTTCTGCGCCCGGGTCTGCTGGCGGCCGGTGTCGCGTTTCTGCTCGTCGGATTCACGGTTCAGCTGCTGTTCGTGCCGATCCGGTCCGCTCAGAACCCGATCATCGACGAGGCGGACCCGGAGTGCCCGAGCCTGATTACGGCGATCACGCCGGACTTCAAAGCCACCGTGAAGAACAAGGTTCCCGTCCCCACCTGCGATGCGCTCTCAGCATCGATCCGGCGAGAGCAGTACCAGCCGCCCCCGCTGTCGGAGCGGCAGGCGCCGTTCTCCGCGCAGTTCGGTAACTGGGTCCAGTACTTCGACTGGCAGTGGGCGCGCACCGTGATGCCTCCGGCCCGCCACTTCGTGACGTTTCTGTTCCTCGCGCTCGGCCTGGTCGGCCTGTGGAGGCACGCACGGGGAGACCCCGACAGCTTCGTGTACTTCTTCACGCTGCTGATCTCGGTCACGGTGGTGCTGGTCTACTACCTGAACTTCAAGTACGGGTACAGCCAGGCGCCGGGACTTCCGATAGAGCGGCACGAAGTTCGAGAGCGGGACTACTTCTTCGTGCTGAGCTTCTATCTGTGGGGCCTGTATGCCGGCATGGGCATCGTCACGGCGTGGCAGGCGCTGGCCCGCCGCCTCGCAAGCGGTCGGGAGGGCGACCGACGGACGCTCGAGCACTTCGGTCTTCGGGCGGCCTCGCCCGTCCTCGGAATCGCTCTGATTCCCCTGCTGCTGAACTTCCAGCTCGCGGATCGGCGCGGGGACTACTCGGCCCGAGACTGGGCGTACAATCTGCTTCAGTCGGTCGAACCGTACGCGATCCTGTTCACCAACGGCGATAACGACACTTTCCCGCTGTGGTACCTGCAGGAAGTGGAGGGAATCCGACGGGATGTCACGGTGATCGTGCATTCCTACCTCGGGACCAAGTGGTACCCGAAGCAGCTGCGCGAACTGACCGTGCCGTGCCCCGAGGGGGTCGATCCGCTGGATACTCCGACCGTGATCGTGTGTCAGCGACCGTTCGACAGCGAAGCGGCGGTAGATGTCTATGCAGATCTGGACATCTCGCCTCCGACCCGGTCGATCCACTCTCTGACGGACGAAGAGATCGACGCGATTCCGATTTACGAGGTCGCCCCGGCCGGGTTCGAGGTCCAGATCTCGCCGTCGATCATGCTGACGTATCCCGAGGACCGGGTGTTCACGCACCCTGACCTGCTGGTGCTCCGAATCATACGCGAGTCGCTCGGGGATCGGCCGATCTACTTCGCCGCTACGGCTCCCCCGGTCTACCAGGCGTGGGAGCTCGAGGAGCACATGGTGCGGGAGGGCCTGGCGCACAGGCTGGTGGACACGCCCCTGGAAGAGACGGCTGATCGGGTAGCGCTGGATCCGCAGTTCGGTGTTCGCTGGATCGACCTCGAGCGGAGTCATGAGCTGCTATGGGACGTGTTCCAGCTCGACTACCTGCTGGAGTGGGACCTGTGGCCGGAGCCTTCGACCCGGGCGAGCATCCCGGCGCAGTACTACATCGCACACGTGGCCCTGTCGGAAGCCCACCGGCTGCGCGACGAGCCGGAGGAAGCGGCGAGAGCGCTCGAGCGCGGGACACGGCTGTATGAGCTGACGGCGCGCATCGTTCCCTGAACGGGTCGCGTCAGCCGTCTCCCTCGAGAAGCCTGGTCTCGTAAGAACCTTCCGCCTCGATCCGCAGTGGCGCAGCGCCGGCCCCGCTCGAGATATCCACGCGAATGAAGCTCGTCCCCCGGCTGTCGATGAATCGGCCGGACTCCATCGCGAACCGGACCGACTGGCGTGAAGAGCCGCGCACGATGACGTCGGGTGACGGGCCCTCTCCGGCGCTCGTCCATTCCGTGCGGACATCCAGCAGCGCAGTGGGTCCGTGGAGCGTCTCGTCGATCGCCCTGAGAGTGGTCGTGCGTACTTCTACCGCCTCCGCCGTTCCCTGCAGGCCGAGCAGGGCCGAGAGCGGTACCCGGGTCGTGTCATTCCAGCTGTCTCCCGTATGTGTCGGTCCCACGGGAAGGGCTGGAAATCCGAGCTCGCGGAGCCACGATTCGATCTGGTCCCTCATGGGTTTTCCAACCGGACCGGACGCGCCATCCACTTCGATCCGGTAGATCCGGCCGGACGGAGTCGATGTCGATCGAAACCGCAGACCCTCGAGCCGATCCAGGTCGGGAAGTCGCTCGGGCGCCGGCTCGACCTCGAACTCGAACTCGCGGATCTCGGAGCTGACGACGACCGAATCATGGTCGCTCTGCTCCACGGTCTGATCGAGCCGCAGCAGCGTTCGAGTGGAGACCTCTCCCCCGAGCTCCTCCGGAAGATGCAGAGACATTCGCTTTTCGTGCCTGTATCGGGCGGTCTGACCGGGATCGCCGCCCAGGCGAAGGACGACCGGATCGAGCGTCTGTCCGGGGGCCGAGGTGGGAACCGCGACGATCCCGGGGACGACCGCGAACAGGATGAGGACGGGAGATGCACGCATCAGAGACACCAGACGAGCCTATCTCGGGACTCGGTCCTACCACAAGCGTGGTTCCGACGCTGTCCGACTTTGGGCCAAAATGACGAACCGTGTAAGGCATCTCGATGGGGGACATCGTATCGTCGTCTGAGGGCTCGCTCTACGACGTCCGAGTTGAGGGGCCGTCGAATCCGTCGGAATCCCAACGAGTTCCAGTACAGCGACCCGATTCCAGCTTCCCGAAGCATGCCGCAGAATGCTGTCGGATGGGTGCTGCCGCACAATGGTTCGCGTCTTGCCTTCCATCTGGCTCCGGCTGAACCGGCCCGATTCTCTCGACGGAAGGATCCGCTGGCACCGTTGCCGGCGGCGCGGGTCGACAAAGGACCAGACGAGTGTCAGTGACGATGATGACGGAGCGACATCCCCATTCGATAGACGCGGCGGCCAGTACGGCCACGCCTCACAAGGGCCATCCGCACGCGAGCCGGGTCGCCGGGCACGACGAGCCGACAGCGCCGCCGGTCCAGGCCCCGGCCGAATCCGCGGCGGAGCAGTATCGAGCGATCGCCGAAGTGACGGCGGACTGGGCCTACGCCCTCCACATCGAAGCCGACGGCCGGGCGATCACCGACTGGATGAGCTCCAATGTGCAGCAGGTCACGGGGTTCTCGCCGGCCGAGCTGGGTGCTGTGGACGCCTGGCTTCGCATGGTCCACGGTGACGACCGCGAGCTGATGCGAACTCACCTCCGGGCGCTGCAGGCGGGGCGCGCGGCTACCGTGGAGTATCGGGTCGTGACCAGGTCGGGCGAGACGCGTTGGGTGCGCGACTATGCGCGACCGATGGCCCGTCCCGTGGATGGCTCGGTAAAAGTCGTGGGAGGAGTTCGGGACATCACGGCACGCAGACAGGCGGAGATGGATCGAGCCTGGTTGCTTTCGGAGTTCGAGGTCTCGGTCCAGCGGTGCGAGAAGCTCGTAAACACCATGAACCAGGCACTCGGGAAGTCGGCAGATGAACTGCTCGATTCGGTGGCCGTCCTGGAAAAACTGTCAGCGGAGTCCTCGCCGAATGCGGCCGCGCTCCAGACTCACACAACGCGGCTCCGCAGGGTGGCGGAGTCGCTGAACGAGCTGGTCGAAGGCCTGGACGAGTTGCCCGCAGACTCCTGATTCGTCAGCGCGGAATCGGGACCGTCTCATCGAAGATCACGAACGGGCTGTCCCCCGCTCTTCCAGCGGCCTCAGAGAGCAGTACCCGCGACGTGTCGGGCAGTGAACCCACGAGAAGCTGCGCGAACACCGAACTGTAGACGACGTCCGGTCGGACGCTGATCGTCGCGCGTACGAATTTTGCACCGGGCTCGACTTCCATCACGAACGACGCGACCTCATCGACCGCGATGCGCGTGTCGGAGAGCTCAACCCACACTCCATTCCGATTCTCCACCTTCCGGGCGATGAGCCAGCTGCGCGTCGCACCCTCGATCGGTGCCCGCTGCGCTCCGAGAAGCGCGATCTCCACCTCGACTTCCGGTGTCACGTAGGTGGGGAAGTGGTGTCCCGCACCGCTGTTCTCGAGCCGAAGCCCGACCGTGGGGCCATCGGTCCATTCTATCGTCAGGGCCGAACGAACCATCTCGGGGTCGTGAATTCCGCGCCACACATGCCGGCGATCCGGCATGTGGCAGCCCTGGCAGGGGACTCCCTCGTCTGCCCAGCGGCTCACACGCCACTCTTCGTACGTGTTCTGAATCGAATTCCCGGCGGGGGCCGGGGCCTCGAACTGATGGCAGCCGGCGCAGAACCGGGAGTCCTCGAAGAATGCCCACCGGGTAACGCCGTCGTGCGGCGCCCCCTCGGGAGACGGGGCGGTCGAACCATCGCGCAGGGGCGGGCCGAAGCGCTGGTGGTCCCGCAGGTGACATGCGGCGCACGTGATTCCGCGGTCGCGCAACTCCCGGTCGAATGACGGATTCGGGGCCAGGCTTCCGTCGGCGGCGACCGTCCAGGCGCTCTGTTCAGCCAGGGGAGCGTGGCACACGAGACAACCGCGTACGGTGCCGGGATATGACTGCTCCCAGTTCACCAGTTGCCCCGACAATCCGGGCGAGTAGGCGCCGGCGTGGATCGTGGTGCTCCAGTCCGCCAGCTTCTGCGTGTGACAGGCGCCGCAGGCCTCGGGACGAAGTGAGGCTTCGACCTCGGGCCAGTCGGCCGGGGCTGGACCCTGCTCCGGGATCGGGCGCAGCCAGTAGTCCGCCCCGGAGCTCTGGACGGAGGAAGGCTCGGGCATGCCGCTGCTCGGGCTGGTCCCGTTGCCCGCATCATCGATGGGAGACGGGTCGCCGCAGGACAGGATCGATACGCTGATCAGGGTCGGCAGAAGGAATGAGCGTCGGACGATTCTCACGAGCAGTCTCCGGCGTGTGTTCGGCCTGACCAAGCAATTCGGGACCTGCGAGGATACTAACCGGCCGATGCGTCCATCCGTTCCTGCAGGCTGCTGACTGACAGCCGCCTGCTGCGAAGGGCGATGATCGCGTCGGCAGCCGCGGAGGCTGCAGACAGCGTAGTGGTGTATGGGATGCCCCTCGAGATCGCCGCCTGGCGGATCATGTAGTCGTCGTGCTGGGCGTCCTTGCCGAGCGGTGTGTTCACGAGCAGTTGAACTTCGCCCGACAGCAGCAGGTCAAGGATGTGCGGCCGGCCCTCGTGCACCTTGAGCACGGTCTCGCACGGCACTCCCCGCCGCCTGAGGTAGCGGGCGGTGCCGTCGGTGGCCTTAATCTCGAATCCCAGCTCGTGCAGGCGCCGGACGATCGGGGTCGCGGCCGGTTTGTCCCGCTCGTGCACCGTTACGACCACGTTCCCGGTCAGCGGAAGCGATCCGTCGGCCGCGATCTGTGCCTTGGCGAACGCGAGGCCGAAGCTGTCGGCGAAGCCCATCACTTCGCCGGTCGAGCGCATCTCAGGGCCGAGCAGCGGGTCGGCGTCCGGGAACTTGTTGAACGGAAACACGGCTTCCTTCACCGCCACGTTCAGCAGCGGCAGGTCGTCCGGCAGGTCCATGTCATCCAGCTTCTCGCCCAGCAGCACGCGCGCGGCCACGCGGGCCAGCGGCACGCCGGTTGCTTTGCTCACGAACGGGACGGTGCGGCTTGCCCGGGGATTCACCTCGATCACATACACCCGGCCGTCGTGCACCGCGTACTGGACATTCATCAGTCCGACGACGTTCAGCGCTTCAGCGAACTCGCGCGTATGTCTGCGCATTTGCTCGATGTGTTCATCCCGGAGCAGATACGGCGGAAGCACGCAGGCCGAGTCACCCGAGTGGATTCCCGCCTCTTCGATGTGCTGCATGACGCCGCCGATCAGCACGCGGTCGCCGTCGCATACCGCATCCACGTCGGCCTCGAACGCGTCCTCGAGGAATCGGTCGATCAGCACGGGGTGCTGAGGCGATGCCTGGAGGGCGCGCGTAAAGTATTCGCGCAGCATCTCCTCGTCGTACACGATCTGCATCGCCCGGCCACCCAGCACGTAGCTCGGCCGTACGAGTACCGGGTAGCCGATCCCGTGGGCGATCTGCATCGCCTCGGCGAGACTCGTAGCCGTCCCGGCCTCGGGCGTGGTGATTCCCAGCCTGACAGTCAGCTCCTCGAACTTCCTCCGGTCCTCGGCCGCGTCGATCGAGTCGACGGAGGTGCCGAGGATAGGAACCCCGAGCTCCTCGAGGCGGCGGGCCAGGCGCAGAGGTGTCTGTCCGCCCATTTGCACCACGACTCCCTCGGGTTTCTCGTGCTGCACGATCTCAAGCACGTCTTCGAGCGTCAGGGGCTCGAAGTACAGCTTGTCGGAGATGTCGAAGTCAGTTGAAACTGTCTCCGGATTGGAGTTGACCATGATCGTCTCGACCCCGGCCTCACGCATCGCGATCGCCGTGGAGACGCAGCAGTAGTCGAATTCGACTCCCTGGCCGATCCGGTTTGGCCCGCTGCCGAGAATCACGACCTTGCGTCGATCAGAGCAGCCGGACTCGTTTTCCGACTCGTAGGTCGAGTAGAGGTAGGGGGTGGCGGCGGGAAACTCGCCCGCACAGGTGTCCACGGTTTTCCACACCGGCCGAATGCCGTGTTCGTGCCTCAGATTCCGAATCTCGGACTCCGGGACTCCTCGGATCCGCGCGAGCTCGGCGTCGCCGAAGCCCATGCGCTTGGCGGCTTTGAGGAGCTCGACATCAAGTGTTGTCGCGTTACTGATAACCGTTGCGGCAGCAACTATATCTGCCAACTGATCGAGAAACCACAGATCGATGCCTGTGAGATCCGCTATCTCGCGCGGCGTGACACCGGCCTCCAGCGCACGTCGGATCTGGAACGGTCTCTCCGGCGTGGGTGTGCGGACGGCCGACCGCAACGTGTCGGGCTCAGCGTCCTTCAGTCTGTCGTCCGCCGGGTCCGGAGCGGGAAGCCAGCCGGCGCGGCCGTTCTCCAGGGCTCGAAACCCCTTGAGCCACGCCTGCTGGAAGGTCCGTCCGATCGCCATAACCTCGCCCACGGCCTTCATCTCTATGCCGAGTGTCGCGTCGGCTTTCGGGAACTTCTCGAACGTAAAGCGGGGGAGCTTTACCACCACGTAGTCGAGCACGGGTTCGAATGACGCAGGAGTTACCCTGGTTATCGCGTTCTCGAGCTCGTC
>CBDUVN010000084.1:0-8806 GCA_965370685.1 uncultured bacterium
CCCGACCTGCCCCGGATCTCCCGGCTGATCTTCTTCGCCGTGAGTTCGATCGAGTCGAGCAGCACATCGCTGCCTCCCTCGTCGAGGATCCCGCCTCGTCGAAGATCTTCCGGATCATCCGGATCCAGCGGATCCCGCCCGGCGATCCCGTACAGCGCCACCCAGCGCTCGAAACGTTCGCCCAGCAGCATCACGCGCTCGAACGAGTCCCACTCTTCGCCCGATCGCGCCCGCTTCATGTCCAGCATACAGGCGATGACCGCCAGAGGGGCGAGGAAGAAATCCTTCAAGCCGTCGACGGCGAGCTTGACCTCGAATACCAGCAGCGCCCGGAACAACTGCGAGCGGCTGCCCTCGAACCGTCGCAGTTGGCCAATAGCCTCCTCGCGGGTCGTGATCGCCCTCGTCGCCGCGCTCGGTTCAGGCCCGGACTTCTGTGGTGGGCGGTTCATCCGGTCGCTCCGTGGTGCGAGTTCTGATCCCGGCGTTAGCTTCCGCCGCTGCGGGACGCGCGTCCCGACAGTACGGACAAACTACGAACCCGGACGGCGACAGGCAGAATCTTCGTCCGCCGGGCCCGATTCCGGCAAGGAAGTCCGATGGACGGACAGCACCCGATCGAGCAATCCAGGCCACGGACGAGAAGGGATTTCGTTCGGATTTCGGCAGCCGTGACCGGCCTCGCGGCCGTCGGCCGTGTTCCAGACCTGGGAGCCGGGAGACCGATGTACCCGATCTCGCTTGCCCAGTGGTCTCTGCACCGGGCTCTGTACGACGGTCGCCTGGACCCGCTCGAGTTTCCACGGGTGACACGGACCGAGTACGGGCTCAAGGCGGTCGAGTACGTGAATTCGTTCTACCGCGACCTCCCGGCCGGCTGGGCCCGGGAGCTGAAGTCCCGCTGTAACGCCGAGGGCGTGCGGAGCCTCCTGATCATGTGCGACGGCGAGGGACGGATCGGCGACCCGGATCCTGCGGCCCGACAGACCACGATCGAGAATCACATGCCCTGGCTCGAGGCCGCGAAGGAACTCGGCTGCCACTCCATCCGCGTCAACGCGGCCAGCGAGGGGTCGCGCGCGGAGCAGTCCCGGCTCGCCGCCGACGGGTTGCGGCGCCTGGCGGAGCGAGCCGAACCGTTCGGGCTCTCGGTGCTGGTGGAGAATCACGGCGGGGTGTCCAGCGACGGTGGCTGGCTTGCGGCCACGATCCGGGCGGCCGACCATCCCGGGCTCGGAACGCTCCCCGACTTCGGTAACTGGCAGCTGTCGGAGTCCGAGCGATACGACCCGTACCGGGGGCTGACCGAGCTGATGCCACTGGCACGCGCAGTCAGCGCCAAGAGCCACGACTTCGGACCGGACGGCGAGGAGACCGGCCTCGACTACGGCCGCCTGCTCCGGATCGTTCGCGACTCCGGCTACGAGGGCTGGATCGGCATCGAGTACGAGGGTCAGCGGCTGTCCGAGCCGGAGGGCATTCGGGCCACGAAGGCACTGCTGGAGCGGACCCTTGCGGGCATGGCGTCCGCGGGAACCGACGCGAAGGGGGATGAGACGTGACGACGCCGCCCGGGAAGAACGGCGGAAACCACAGCGCGAACGACAGCGGGACTGACGGCGGGAGCCACGGCGGGAATGACGGCGGAAATCACGGCGGGAGCCACGGGGTGGAGAAGGAGCAGCCCCGCGGGAAGTATCTCGCGTTCCTGTCGCTCGCCGCGCTGGGTGTCGTGTATGGCGACATCGGCACGAGTCCGATTTACGCGCTGCGCGAATCACTGCACGGGGCACATGGCGTCGATGCGTCACCGGAGAACGTGCTCGGCGTCCTCTCCCTGATCTTCTGGTCCCTGATCCTCGTCATCTCGATCAAGTACCTCGGCTTCATCATGCGGGCCGACAACAACGGCGAGGGCGGGATCATCGCCCTGACGGCCCTCGTGATCCCGCGCCACGGCGAGCCGAAGGGGTTCCCGAAGGTCCTCGTGCTGGCCGGCCTGTTCGGGGCGGCGCTGCTGTATGGCGACAGCATGATCACGCCTGCGATCTCGGTGCTCAGCGCTGTCGAGGGGCTCGAGGTGGCGACACCCTTCTTCACTCCCTACGTGATCCCGATCACGGTCGTGATTCTCGTGGGGCTGTTCTCGATCCAGTCAAAGGGAACGGCGCTGGTGGGATCGTTCTTCGGTCCGATCGTGCTCGTGTGGTTCCTGACTCTGGGGGCGCTCGGCATTCTGCACCTGGGGGATTCGCCGGAGGTGATTCGAGCCCTGAATCCGATGTACGGCGCTCAGTTCTTCATCCGGAACGGGATCCGCGGATTCCTCGTGCTCGGAAGCGTGTTCCTCGTCGTTACGGGTGGCGAGGCGCTGTACGCCGACATGGGGCACTTCGGTCGGTTCCCGATCCGGCTCATGTGGTTCGCGGTCGTGCTGCCCGCCCTGCTGCTGAACTACTTCGGACAGGGCGCGATGGTCATCGCCCACCCCGAAACGATCGAGCAGCCGTTCTACCTGATGGCGCCGCGCTGGGCCCTGTATCCGCTTGTCGGGCTCACGACCGTGGCGACGGTGATCGCATCCCAGGCCGTGATCACCGGCGCGTTTTCTCTCACCCGGCAGGCCGTGCAACTCGGCTACCTGCCCCGGCTCGAGATCAAGCACACCTCCGAGCGCGAGATCGGACAGATCTACATCTCCGGCATCAACTGGGTGCTGATGCTAGCGTCGATCGGACTTGTGGTGGGCTTCGGCTCGTCGAGCCGCCTGGCCGCTGCCTACGGGGTGGCGGTGACCACCGACATGGTGTTCACGACCATTCTGTTCGCGTTCGTGGCGCGGAGCCGCCTGGGCTGGTCGCGCTGGGCGATCGCCCTGCTGGTGATCGCGTTCCTGACGGTGGACCTCGCGTTCTGGGGTGCCAACCTGCCGAAGATCCCGTTTGGCGGCTGGTTCCCGCTCGTGGTGGCGGCGGGGATCTTCGTGGTGATGACGACCTGGCGAAAGGGAAGGAACGTCATCGGCGCCCGGTTCAAGGAGCAGACGCTCCCGATCGATCTGTTCGTGCGGGATATGACCCACAAGGCTCCGCTCCGGGTCCCGGGCACGGCGGTCTACATGCACAGCGGCACGGCGACGCCCCCCGCGCTGCTGCACAACCTCAAGCACAACAAGGTGTTGCACGAGCGGGTGATTCTGCTCCGTGTGGTTACGGAGGACATCCCGCACGTGCCCACCTCGGAGCGAACCGAGTGCGAGTCGCTCGGGGCCGGGCTGTGGCGCGTGGAGGTCCGCTACGGATTCAGCCAGGATCCTCACATCCCCGCGGCTCTCGCCCAGTGTCCCCCGCAGGGCCTGACATTCAAGCCGATGGACACGACCTACTTCCTCGGCCGCGAGAAGCTTATTGCCATCAAGGGTCCTCCCATGCGTCTGTGGCGGGCCCGGCTGTTCTCCCTGCTGTCTCGGAACGCGCTCGGGGCGACGACCTTCTTCCACCTGCCTCCGAATCGGGTAGTGGAGCTGGGCACGCAGTTAGAGATCTGAGGAAGCGGGCGGCCGCCGCGTTCCGCAAACCAATCGAGGCCGTCGTCCTTACACGTCGCGATCCATCCTGAGCGAGGTGAGACGAGTATGCCGAACAAGCCTCATACGTATCGTCCGGATCGTGCTGAAGGTCGATACGACGCCATCGTCATCGGTTCAGGGCTGGGAGGCCTGGCCTCCGCGGCATTCCTCTCGAAGGCCGGAAAGAAGGTGCTGGTCCTGGAGCGGCACTACACGATGGGCGGGTTCACCCACACCTTCCGCCGGAAGGAATGGGAGTGGGACGTCGGCGTGCACTACGTCGGGGAGTTCCTCACGGAAGGCACGATGGCCGGCCTGCTGATGAACGACATCAGCGAGGGCCGGCTGGAGTGGGCTCCGCTGCCGGCGACCTACGACCGATTCGTGTTTCCGGATCGGAGCTACGACTTCGTGGCCGGACGCGAACAGTTTATCGATGAGCTGGCCCGGGCCTTTCCAGCCGAGCGCGCGGCGATCGCCGCGTACGTGGAACTCTGCGACCGGGTCTACGCGGAAGCCAGGAAATTTTTTCAGCACAAGGCGTTGCCGGCGTTTCTCTCCGCTCCCACGCGGCCCTTCCTGTGTCGGAAGTACCTGAGCTATTCGGACCAGACGACGCTGTCCGCCCTGCGCAAGCTAACGGATGATCCGAAGCTGATCGGTGTTCTGACCGGGCAGTGGGGCACGTACGGGCTGCCGCCCTCGGAGTCGAGCTTCGGTATCCACGGGACCCTGGTCAGCCATTACCTGGACGGCGCCGCGTACCCCGTCGGTGGGGCCGGGAGCATAGCCCTGAGCATTCTTCCCACGATCGAACGGGCCGGCGGGACGCTCCTCGTTCACGCGGACGTCGAGGAAGTCCTGATCCGGGAAGAGCGAGTGATTGGCGTGCGCATGTCGGACGGCCTGGAGATCCTGGCGCCGGTGGTGCTCAGCGATGCCGGCGTGAGGAACACCTTCGGCAAGCTCGTGGGGAAGCAGACGCGGGAGCGACTGGGCTTCGAAGCGCTCCTGGACCAGGTCCGTCCATCCGTGAGTCATGTCTGTCTGTACGTCGGATTCGACGAGCCGGACGAGAGTATCGGCCTTGAGGCGACCAACCTGTGGATCTACCCCGGTTACGACCACGACCGGCTCGTCCGCGCGTCCCGGAAAGATCCCGACGCGCCGTTCCCGGCGGTCTACATGTCATTCCCTTCCGCCAAGGACCCGGCATGGAAGGAGCGTCGGGGTGACACGGCCGCGGTGGAACTGATGAGCTTCGTGGACTACGAACGATTCCGGCGGTGGGAGGATGAGCCCTGGATGAAGCGGGGCGAGTCCTACGAGGAGCTGAAGGCGCGGTATTCGGAGCAGCTGCTGGCCACGCTGTACCAGCACCTGCCGCAGACGAAGGGGAAAGTGGCCTTCTCGGAGCTGTCCACGCCGCTGTCGACCCGGCATTTCAGCAACCACCCCCGGGGCGAGATCTACGGTGTCGAGCTGACTCCGAAACGCTTCCGGCTCAGGTGGCTGGAACCGCGAACACCCGTTCGGGGGCTTTTCCTGACGGGCCAGGACGCGGCTGTGCATGGCGTCGTCGGTGCGCTGATCGGGGGGCTGATCTCCGCGTCAGCGGTGCTGGGGCGGAACGTGATCAAGGACGCGAAGCAGCGGGTGATGCAGGAGAGTTGATGGCGGTTATGAATTCCGCTACATTATGGCATCGTAACTGCCACTTTGCGGCGCAATATGGAACTTGTCAGTCGATTTCTCCCGATTCCTGCGAGCAGCTTTTTTCTGTTCGGTCCCCGCGGGACCGGAAAAACCACCTTGCTGACCGAGTGCTTTCCGGAAGCACTCCGGATCGACCTTCTCCAACCTGAGGTCTATCGCCGGTTCAGCGCTCGTCCGGAACGACTGGTGGAGCTCGTTACCGGCGGACCGGCAGCCCAGGTGGTCGTGCTCGATGAAGTGCAGCGTATCCCCGAGATGCTGAACGTGATTCACGATCTCATCGAACGACGATCGGGGCAGCGATTCGTTCTCACCGGATCCAGTGCCCGCAAGCTGCGACGGGGCGGAGTGGATCTCCTGGCAGGCAGGGCGGTGCTCCGGACGCTCCATCCGTTCATGGCGGCGGAGCTTCCGACATTCGAGCTCGACCGGGCCCTCGACCGTGGCCTCATACCCCTCGTGCTGGCTTCGCCTGATCCACAGGATGTGCTCGCCGCCTATGCGTCACTCTACCTGGAACAGGAGGTTCAGTTCGAAGGTTGGGTACGCAATATTGGCAACTTCGCGCGATTCCTCGAAGTGATCAGTTTCTCGCACGCGTCGGTACTCAACATCAGCAACGTGGCCCGCGAGAGCCAGGTCCAGAGAAAGACGGTGGCGGCTTATCTGGAAGTGCTGGAGGATCTACTGCTCGCCTACCGAATTCCTGTCTTCACGCGTCGGGCCAGGCGCGAGGTCGCTGCGCATCCCAAGTTCTACTACTTCGATGCCGGGGTTTTTCGATCGCTTCGTCCGCGCGGTCCGCTCGATCGGCCGGAGGAACTCGACGGAGCGGCTCTGGAGGGGCTCGTGGCACAGCATCTCCGGGCGTGGATAGCCTACTCGACCGGTGATTTCGAACTCAGCTACTGGCGGACTCGATCGGGCGTGGAGGTCGATTTCGTGGTGTACGGCGAGGACGGTTTCTGGGCTCTCGAGGTGAAGAACTCGACCCGGGTTCGACCCGAGGATCTCCGGGCGCTTCAAGCATTCAAGGCAGACTATCCGGAGTGCAAGCCGCTGCTCCTCTATCGCGGGTCCGATCGCTTGATGGTCAGGGACGTGCTCTGTCTGCCCGTCGAGGATTTCCTCTGCCGGCTCACGCCGGACCAGGAGCTGCCGGGATAGCTGTCGGAGGACTCCGGTAGCATGTCGTCGCCGAATCCGATTCCCTGTGCAGAACCAATTCTGTGTCACTTGACCCACCCCGTCGGCTGTCGCACGTTATTTACATGTAATTACCTGTTAACGCGAGGCCGTGTGAGACTGTGATGATCAGACTCTCCGACATTTACTCGTTGAGTGAATTCCAGCGCAGGACAAAGGAGCATGTCCGCCGCCTGCGCGAGACGGGTCGCCCGACGGTCCTGACCGTGAACGGTCGAGCCGAGCTCGTGGTACACGGTGCTGCTTCGTACCAGGAGTTGATGGATTCGCTCGAGCGAGCCGGAGGTGCCCTGGCTCCGGGGTCAGGGGGCGCGACCGGGCTCGAACTCGATCTCGAGCCCGACCCAGTCATCGAGGAGTACAAGGCACACGTGGATCGTACGCTGCTGCGCGAGAACCTCCGCCGGACGGTCGAGGAGAGAGTCGCCGGGCTCGTGGCGCTACAGGCGCTGGCGGCCGAGGCACAGCGTGCGGGTGAAGAAGCTCGATGACCGACTTTCAGGCCCTGATCGGTGCTCTGGCCGGGGGCGAAGTGGAGTTCGTGATCGTCGGAGGCCTGGCCGGGACGATTCACGGTTCGGCCCGTCTGACCCAGGACATCGATGTGGTCTACGCCCGGGACGACGCGAACCTTGGCCGTCTGACAGACGCGTTGGCGCCGTTCGACCCGTATCCCCGGGGCGCTCCGCCGGGACTGCCCTTTGAATGGTCTGCGCAGACGCTTCAGAGAGGTCTGAACTTCACGCTCACGACGACTGTCGGTGACATCGATCTGCTCGGGGAAATCACGGGCGGTGGTGGGTACGCGGATCTTCTCCCGCACACGATCGAGATCGAGCTGTTCGGCCAGCGGTGCAGCTGTCTCGACCTCGAGTCTCTCATCAGGACCAAACGGGCCGCCGGTCGGCCGAAAGACCTCCAGATGCTCGCCGAACTGGAGGCGCTGCTGGAAGAACGGGATGCTCTCGGCCCCGATTCCGCCTGACCGTCAGTCCAACTTCTTCACCCGGATGTTGCGGAACCACGTGCTGTTGTCCCGGTCGTGGTTCTGCAGTCCGATGTATCCACGCGGCGCGAAGTCCGCGACCTTTCCGGCCGGCTCCGCGTTCCAGTCCACGACCTGCGTCCCGTTGAGGATGACCGTGATCCGGTCGCCGACGAACGAGATCTCCATGTCGTTCCACTCCCCGGGCGGCTTCGCCAGGTCCTCGGACGGTGCGACAGCGTCGTAGATGCCTGCGGTGCGGTGAATTCCCTCTGGCGCGGTCGCGTTGATCTGCACCTCGAAGCTGTGATAGATGTAGTCGTCGCTGACCGGGACTTCCGGCACGCGAATGAACACGCCTGAATTCGATCCCGGGATCGAGGTCTGGAACTGGAGCCGCAACGTGAAATCGCCGAACGGCTCCACGGCGTACCAGAACAGGCCCATCCCGCCGTGCGAGGCGAGCACGCCGGTCTCCGGGTCGAGCGTGAAGTAGCCCGGACCGTAGTGGTTCCAGCCGCCCTTGTTGAACCGGCCGTCCCACTGGCCTAGCAGGGGCTCGTAGCCTTCCTCGACCTCGGGGGGCGATCCGTCCACATCGCGGGGTGCCGTGATCAGCATGCCTGTCTCCTGTTGCGCCTTTGCCGCGGCAGACTCAGTTATCTCCGGCTGCGCCTCGTCCTGCCTCGCCATGTAGCTGTAGAGCCCCAGTCCGACGGCAGTCAGCCCGACCAGCGCCAGGACCATTCGTGTGCTGCTCATCACTCTTTCCCGGGGTTCCTCAGGTTGCGCACGTCTTCACCGGACGGGTGCTGGAACACACGCAGGCCGAACTCGGGGACGATGGCCAGGATGTGATCGAAGATGTCCGACTGGATGTCCTCGTACTCCGCCCACTCCGTCGTGGTCGTGAAGCAGTAGATCTGTATCGGGAGCCCGTCCGGGGTCGCTTCGCGCTGTCGCACCAGCAGCGTCATGTCCTGGTTGATCAGGGGGTGATTTCGCAGGTATCTGAAGATATACGCTCTCAGCATGCCGACGTTCGTGAGGCGCCGCGCGTTGACCGGATCCGTTTCTTCCACCGGCCGATTCGCCTCCGTCAGATCGGCTTCCTTTCCTGACATGTAGTCCCTCAGGAGATCGAACCGCCTGAAGCGTTCGATTTCCGCCGGTGTGAGAAAACCGATCGTCGACTGGTCGATGGACAGGTCGCGCTTGATCCTGCGCCCGCCGGATTCCGACATGTAGCGCCAGTTCCGGAACCAGTCCGTGATGAAGGCGCTCGTCGGGACGGTCGTGACAGTTTTGTCCCAGTTCTGGATCTTCACCGT
>CBDUVN010000085.1:0-8774 GCA_965370685.1 uncultured bacterium
CTCAGGGCGCCTCGAGCAACCCCTCGATCTTACCGAGGAGCCTCTGCAACTCCACCGGCTTCGTGTCGAAGTCGTCGCAGCCGGCTTCGAGCGCCTTTTCCCGGTCGCCGGCCATCGCGTGTGCGGTCAGGGCAATCACCGGGATCCCGCGTGTCGTCTCGTCCGCCTTCACCTGGCGAGTCGCGGTCCAGCCGTCGATTCCCGGTAGACTCATGTCCATCAGAATGATGTCGGGGCTCTCGCTTCCGGACATCGCGACTCCTTGCTCGCCGTCGACGGCGAGCACGACTTCGTACCCGCGCTTGATCAGCCGCCGGGAGAGCATGTCTCGGTTCATCTCGTCGTCTTCCACCAGCAGGATCTTCTTTGTCACGTGGTTTTCCTTTCGTTGGTTTCGCTCAGTCGAGTCACCCGTTCGAATCCAGAATTCGTCGGATCTCGGCCAGCAACTCATCCAGAGAGCCGCTGCCCTTCTGCAAGACGACGTCGGCGGAGTCTGCGAGCCTGGTCCGCTCTTCCGTCGAAAGATCCAACGCCGACAGCACAACAACAGGTATTTCCGCCAACTCGGGGTCGGCCTTCAACCCTGCGAGCACGGACCAGCCGTTCATCCGCGGCATTCGAATGTCGAGGATGATCGCGTCCGGCTTGAGTTCGCGTACCCGTACGAGTCCAGCAGCCCCTTCAGCAGCGCCCTCCACCCGGACTCCCTCACGGGACAGGGCACGCCGTATGAGATCATGCGTCCCGGGGTCGTCATCGATAACGAGGACCGTCCCGGCCGTTCCCGGTCCCGCTCCGTGGCGCAGAGCTTCGGCGAGGTTCTCGATCTCCGCAAGCGGTTCGTCTGCGTCGGCGGATTCCGCTTCGACTTGGGAGACTCGCACGGGGAGCACCAGGGTGAATAGCGAACCCTCACCGGGAGTGCTGGATACGTCAACATCGCCGCCCATCATCCGGGCGAAACGGCGGCTGATCACAAGACCCAGGCCGGTTCCGCCGTACCGGCGCGTGGTCGAGACATCCGCCTGGCTGAACGCCTCGAACAACCGTCCGAGCTGCTCTTCCGTCATTCCGATGCCCGTGTCACGGACCGCAAACGAGATCCGCTCCGGATCTCGTCCGTCCGCGGCAATGCCCTGGATCTCGAGGCTCACCTTTCCATTCTCGGTGAACTTGCAGGCGTTGGACAGCAGATTGAACAGAATTTGCCGAACTTTCACAACGTCCGCCCGCATGAGACCGACTGAATTTTCGCGCCTGAGTTCCAACTCGTTTCCATTCCCGCTCGCCACCGGTCGGATCGTGGTGAGGACCTCGTCCACCATCGCCTCAACGTCGAAACTCTCGAGGAAAAGCTCCATCTTTCCAGCCTCGATCTTGGAGAGGTCGAGAATCTCGTTGATCAAAGCCAGAAGGTGCTTTCCGGCGGTGCCAATCTTCTCGAGGTCTGCTACGTATTCTTCGTTCCCGTCGTCGGCGGCCTCCTCCGCGAGCATTTCGCTGTAACCGATAATTGCATTCAGCGGTGTCCGGAGCTCATGGCTCATGTTAGCCAGAAACTGACTCTTGGCGCTGTTCGCTGTCTCTGCTGCCTCACGGGCCTGCAGGAGCTCTGTGATGTCGTGGTACAGGGCCATCAGGCCCTGCGGCTCGCCATCGATCAGCACGGGAACGCCCAGGATCTCTACGTCCAGCAAACGGCCATCCTTTCGGCGCCGTTGCGAGATGATCTTCACCGGGTTGCGGGCCAGGGCCTGGCGGGTATAACCCATCGCGTCGACCCTGGTGTCGGGGGTGGTAATCAAGTCATCGAGATTGTGGCCGAGAATCTCGTTCTGCGTGTAGCCGAACAGTGTTTCGAAGGCCGGATTGCAGCTCAACACGTCGTGCGATGTGTCGAGCGTGACGATTGCGACGGGGCTGTTTCGAACGAGTTCCTCAAAGTACTTCTGCTGTCGTCTCGATTCTGTGAACAGCCGCGCGTTTTCGATCGCGATCGCGGCCTGCGGTGCGAACAGCTCGAGCAGGCGGAGGTCCTCCGTTCCGAACTCGCGGCTTGGATCGGAGTGTACCGCCGCGATGACTCCAACCAGCCGATTGCCGATTATCAGGGGTGCGGCCATCACGGTCTGGACGACACTCTGGGTGTACTTCGCCGAGCGGCTGGCCCACTCCTGGTAATCCGGGATCACGAGTGGCTCGTTCGTCTCGGCCACTCTGCCCATCGCGCCTTCGCCGATCGCCATCCGGGTGCCGACAGCGTTCGTGCCCATATTGTGGCTGGCTACGATCTCGAGATCCCGGAGCACGGGGTCCCAGGTTGCGAGCTCACCACCGGCGACGCCCAGCAGGGTCACGGCGCGTTCCAGAGCGCGGTGCAGGACCTTCGACAGCTCCAGCTCGCCGGAGAGGTCCTTCAGTGTCTCGAGCAGGGCATCCTGCTCGGTGGAACGTCGCCGCTCGGCCGTGAACAGCTGGGCGTTGTCGATTGCGATCGCCGCGTGGCGTGCGAACATGTTCAGCAGCCGGACATCCTCGTCGCCGAATCGACGCTCCGGGTCTTTGTCCATGAACGCCAGGGCGCCCACCAGCCGGCCACCGATCAACAGGGGCGCTACCATGACGCCGACGAATTCGACCTTCTCGTACTGAACGGACCGTCCGGTCCATTCCCCGTAATCCGGGATGACCAGCGGCTCGCCGGTCCGGGCGACGTGTCCCATCGCGCCTTCGCCGACCGCCATGCGGGTACCGGTCGTGTCCTGCTTGCCGACGTTGTGGCTGGCGGCGATCACGAGCTCCTCGAACTCGGGCTCGTAGATCGCCAGTTCTCCGTGGCTCACGCCCAAGAGCCCCACTGCACGCTCGAGCACCGACTGGAGCAGGGTGGATAGCTCGAGTTGCGCGGAAAGATCCGCCATGGTGGCGCGGAGCGCCTCCTCTTCGGCAGCCCTCCGCTGCGTCTCGCGCAGCAATCGGGCCCTTCCGATGGCGATCCCGGTCTGGTTGGCCGCCGCCTGCAGGATCTCGAAGTCGTCGGCGCCAAACGCCTCCGCTCGATCGCTTTCGACAACCAGCACTCCGACCAGCTCCCGGTTCACCTGCAACGGAAGATCGACCTCTGATCCCTCGTTTCTGGTCGGAAGGTATCGTGTGTCTTCCGTGACCTTCGGGGTATAGTGAAGACGCCCGTCCAGCAACGGACGCTCACTGAGCCCGACACCAGGTTTCACACGCAGACCTTCCGGTGCGTCGGCCCGACCGCGGCTTGCGACGAGAATCCGGTCGCCTGTGGCTCGATCGACCAGCAGCACGGCTACGAAGTCGTAGCCCAGAGCTTCGTCGTACAGTCCGTCGGCCACAGCGTGGCAAATTTCGTTTTCTTCTCCTGCCGAGGCGATCGCCGTACCCAGACGGAGGAGTGCAGCCTGCCTGCGGCGACCGTCTCCGTCGTTCGATGTTCCGGTTGAATGAGCCGCCATCGGAATCCTCCGCCGTCAGCCGGATCGACCTACGAGTCGCCGTAATTCTCGACTCAGTTCGTCGGCGTTCCCTCCGCCCTTGGACAGGACGCGCGCCACGCCGCCGTTCAGGCGAGCGCGGTCCTCGTCCGTGAGGTCCATCGCCGTGAGGACGACGACCGGAATCTCGGCGACAGCAGGCCTGTCTCGGAGACTGTCGAGGAATTCGAACCCGTCCATCTCCGGCATCATGAGGTCGAGTAAAATCAACGCCGGTGGCGACAGCTCGATCGCCTCGAGCGCCGTCCGTCCGTTCTCCGCCTCAGCGGATCTCCAGCCCTCCCTTTCGATCACGCGACGCAAGGCTTCCCGGGTTCCTGCGTCGTCTTCGACGATCAGCACGCAGTCTCCGTCCGACGCGCCGGCGAAACGCCTCAGCACGTCTTTCAGACGATCTCGATCGATCGGCTTCGTGAGGTAGTCCGACGCCCCGAGTGAGAATCCGAGATTCCGCTCATCGAGGATGCTCAACATCACGACCGGAATCTCCGCCAGTTCGGGATCCGCCTTCAGTGCCGTAAGAACCGCCCAACCGTCCATTCCCGGCATCATGACGTCGAGCGTGATGCAGTCCGGCCGGAGTTCACGCGCCAGCCGGATTCCTTCAGCGCCGTCAGCCGCTTCAACGACGAGGAAGCGCTCCTTCGTCAGCACCCGGCGGAGCAGGGATCGTGCTTCCGGATCGTCATCGATCGCCAGGACGGTTCCCAGGGCGTCCTCCGGCTCGAGGTCGGAGCGAGCTTCGCCGTCGGTCTGTCCGGTGTCGGCAGTCGGGACCGTGGCGCTGATCTCTGCCGGCAGACGGACCGTAAACGTGGATCCGACTCCGGGCTCGCTGTCCACGTAGATGTCGCCTCCCATCATCCGGCAGAACCGACGGCTGATTGCCAGTCCGAGCCCCGTACCGCCAAATCGCCTGGCGATCGACGATTCGGCCTGGCTGAACGCCTCGAATAATCGACCGAGCTGCTCGTCGGTCATCCCGATTCCGGTGTCACGGACCGAGATCTCGATCCACTCTGCATCGCCATCGGGGGGAATCCGGCGCTCCGCTTCCAGTGAGATCACTCCGTTTTCGGTGAACTTGCTGGCGTTCGACAGGAGATTCAGCACTACCTGCCGGAGTCTTGTCGCGTCGCTTTGCATCAGACCGACTCGGTCCGCGCCGCGCACGACCAGCTCGTTTCCGTTCTTTGCGATCAGCGGCTGAATGGTCGTCGTGACCTGGTCGATGACGTCCTGTGCGTCAAACGACTCGATGTGCAGTTCCATCTTGCCGGCCTCGATCTTCGATAGATCGAGAATGTCGTTGATCAGTGCGAGCAGGTGCCGGCCGGCGGAGTGGATCTTCTGTAAGTCGGGCACGAACACGTCCTGCCCCGCGTCCTCTGCGTCCTCCTGCAGCATCTCGCTGTAGCCGATGATCGCATTCAGCGGTGTACGCAGCTCGTGGCTCATGCTCGCGAGAAACTGGCTCTTCGCCCCGCTCGCGGACTCGGCGTCTCTACGAGCTTCCAGGAGCTCCGTGATGTCATGATAAAGCGCCACGACACCGAAACTTTCACCGTCCACGTCGACCAGAACTCCCGCGAATTCCACATCGATGAACGATCCATCGCGGCGGCGGCGGCGCCCTGTTCCGCGCGCCACATCGCCCTCGACCACCTGGTGCGTTCTCCGCTTCGCCTCCAGGCGTGTCTCGCTCGTCGTAATCAGCGCGTCGAGGTCGTGGCCGAGCGCTTCTTCCGGCGGATAGCCGAACAGGAGCTCGAATGCCGGGTTGAGTGACGTTATCTGACCTTCGAGGTCGAGGGTGACGATCGCGACCGGACTGTTCTGCACGACGGTCTGGAAGTACTGCCGCTGACGTCTTGCCTCTGTAAACAAGCGGGCGTTCTCGATCGCGATCGCGGCCTGCGGGCCGAACAGGTTCAGGAGTCTTAGATCCTCGGGCCCGAACTCGCGTCCCTCTTCGAGATGGACGCTCGCCAGGGTACCGACCAGTCGGTGCCCGATCAGCAACGGCACGACCATTACACCGCGGGCCGTCGTGTCTTCATACTTATCGCTCCGGCCCGACCAGGTCCGATAGTCGGGAATGATCATGGGCTCATGTGTCTCGGCGACGAGGCCCATTGCTCCTTCGCCGAGGCGCATGCGAGTGCCGATCGAGTCGGAGCCGATGTTATGGCTTGCCATAATCTCGAGTTCGCCGTGATCCTCATCGAAGATCGCGAGCTCCCCCCCCGTGACTTCGAGCAGAGAGACCGCTCGTTCGAGCACCCGCTGCAGCACCCTCGCCAGCTCCAGCTCACCCGACAGGTCGGCCAGCGTGTCCAGGACTGCCTTGTGCTCTCCGGCCGTTCGTCGCTCGGCCTCGAGCAGGCGCGTTCGCGCCATCGCGATACCGGCCTGCTGGGCCGCCGCCGTGAGAATCTCGAAATCTTCGCGACCGAACGCGTTCTCCTCGGCGCTCTCCACGACCAGGACTCCGATCACGCTCCCGTCGATCTCGATTGGAATATCGACTTCGGAACCGCCCGCCGGGGCGTCGCTCACGTAGCCTGGCTCGGCGGACACGACGGGGGAATAGTGCAGTTTGCCATCGAGCATCGGGCGCTCGCTGAGACCACGGCCGGGCTGCACCCGGTAGTTCTCGTGACTGCCGGGCCAGCCCACGCTGGCGCGCATCACCCTCTCGCCGGAGTCTGAATCGACGAGAAAAACGCCGATGAAATTGTAGCCGAGCGCATCGTCGTGGAGTCCGTCCACCACACTGGCGCAGACCGCGTCTTCGTCATGTGCCGCCGCGATCCCGGTCGACAGGCGCAGCAATGCGGACTGCCGATGAGCGAGAGGACTGTCCTGTGAGCCAGGGCTCGTGATCATGTCTCGCTCAATCGATCCCGACGTTGCCGTCGCTGGAGGCGTGGAGCACGTGGGGACGCATCTGTCCGAGTCCGTCGATTTCGACGACTCGGCCGGCTTCGAGCGAAAACAGGTCCCGCAGCTGAGCCGAGGTCGCTGGAGAAACCAGGATCCGTCCGGGATCGGCTCCCGCCGCGAGGTTTCCCGCAGTGACCACGGCTTCTCCCCACAGGTCGTACCGCGGTCGGTCGCGTCCGATCACAGCAGCGACCGTCGGTCCGGTATGCAGGCCGATGCGGAATGCGGATGCGGTATCGGATCCCGCTTTCTCCAGCTTCGCCTGGAAAGCGAGGGCGAGGTCCGCGATCGCGATCGCGGAGTCATTACCATCATCCTGCCAGGCCGCCGCCAGGAAGCCGTCTCTCCGTCCGAGGCAGGCGTCGACTGCCCGCTGCTCCGCCAGCGAGACGAATTCGGTGAACCACTCGGACAGGAGGGCCACGTACTCCGGTATTCGGTTCGATCCGAATCGCGATTGATCAACGGCGCAGTGCAACACGGTCGTGCGCTGCATCGAGTCCACGATCCCGGACTCTCCACGCCGTACCCGCTCTGCCACGTCGGGAGGAAACGCCGACAGGAGCAACTGCTCGATGGTCTCGGCGTCCGCGTCAATCCGCTTGCGGTAGGTGCGCTCCCGGGCGCGCAGGTCCCTGACCTCGAGGTTTGCGGCGATCCGGGCCTCGAGCAGCGTAGCCTGGACCGGCTTCGTGATGTACTCCTCGGCTCCCGCCGCAATGCAGCGAATCGCGCTCTCGACTTCGTCCAGGGACGAGAGCATGATCACGGGAATTTCGCGCAGGCCTTCGTCATCCTTCAGACGGCGCAACGTCTCGACCCCGTCCATGCCCGGCATGATCACGTCCAGGAGGATGAGGTCAAAGTCTCGGGTGCCCAGTTTCTCGAGCGCTTCGGCGCCGTCCGCCGCCGCCGCTACGATGTACCCGTGACGGGCCAGCTGACGTGTGAGCAGGTCGCGGTTCGTGGGGTTGTCGTCCACGACGAGTAGAGAACCCTGGCCGGTGGGGATGTCGTTTGCCGGCGGGGCCGTGGTCGTCGGGAGCTTGGCGAGCACGCCCCTCGTGAGATCGGATGAATTCTGCAGCCGCACCGACACCGGCGTCCCGTCGGCGTCGGGCGCCTGTGTCGCGACCAGTACAATGTCACCGCTCCTGGCGAGCAGGGAGCGGGCAGCGGAGAGGATCCGCTCGATGTCCGGCACGAGTACGTCCCGCCCGATCTCGCGTTGATCCTCGAGCAACATCTCACAATACCCGACCACCGCGTTGATCGGTGTGCGGAGGTCGGCCTCGATCTGGGCCGCGTAACTCTCGATCTCCCGGTCGATCGGACCCTCGAGACGGGCGGGGTCGAGGATGCCGTCCACGAGTGTGAGCAGGCGCCGGCCCGACTCATTGATCCGGCGCAGGTCGGCGGTGGTCTCGCCGTCTTCTTCGTCCTCGAGGAGCATCTCCGAGTACCCGAGAATCGCGTTTATCGGCGTTCGCATCTCGTGGCGCACGTGGCCGAGCGCCACGCGCTTGAGGCGATCGGGATCAAGCGGTTCGGTGGCATCGGTTGCGGCAGTTGTAACGGCTGCAGCCCGCCGAACGGGTGCCGCCGGAACGGGAATGGACGGTGAACCGGTAAAGCCCGAACGGGAGCGCCGCTCGGGCTTATGGGTCGAACGCGAAGCGCCTGTTTCCGCCACGGCGCCCGTGCGCCGAATCCCGCCCAGATCGATGTCGAATATCCATGCCATCACCACGACGATCGGAAATCCGAGCAGGAGCAGGAACGTGACGAGTCGCCCCGTCCAGTCGGGAAACAGAAGCGCCTCGGCGACGGCTCCGGAAATCTCGATAAGGCCGACGGTCAGCGCCCCGTATGCGGCAGCCGTGACCCAGACTTTCCGTCGCCGCGCCTCGCGGACGAAGTCCATAACACGCGTTGAACGCTTGCCTGCTCTGGCCGTTTTTCATCTCCGGGAACGGGCCCCGGCCTTGACTCGGGGCGTTCGGATCAACGGATCGATCGACCCGCCACGATAGACACGACGGCTCATGGACGGAAGGTGCGGGGTCCGTTCAGGACCGGCCACGTCCTGGAATTTCTGTCGGCGGAGGGCTTACAGCCCCGACAGCACGCCCAGCATCCAGGCGGAGCCGAGCCCGGCGTAGATCCCCAGGATGTAGCCGGCAACGGCCATCAGCAGACCCACGGGCGCCATCGCCGGGTGGTAGATTCCGGCCACGATCGGGGCAGTTCCGACGCCCCCGATGTTGGCCATGCTCCCGGTCGCGATAAAGAAGGAAGGCGCTT
>CBDUVN010000086.1:0-8660 GCA_965370685.1 uncultured bacterium
GCCGGGGATCCTGATGGAAACCCCCTGGCTCTCGACCCCGAGGTCCTTCGGACGATCCGACTCCTCGTGGTGGACGACGAGCCCAGCATCCTCGAGAGCTGCGAGACGGTGCTGGCTGCAGAGGGCTACGACGTGGAGCTCGAGCGCCGGGCGGAAGAGGCGCTTCGGCGGGTTCGATCCCAGGAATACGACATCGTCCTGATCGATCAGAACATGCCTAATGTGCACGGTCTCGACATCCTTGCGGAGGTTCGCAAGCGGAACCCGGACACACTGGCCATCGTCATGACCGGCCACGCGACTCCCGAGAGCAGTGTCCGGGCGATGCAGGCCGGTGCGTGGGACTACCTGCCGAAGCCGTTCACGGCCACGCAGCTGCTCGTCCTCGTCGGCCGGGCGGCGTTTACGCTTCTTCGGACTCGGAAGATTTCGACCCCGACGGAGCGCAAGGGAGTCCTGGTCGAACGCGGCACCGCCCAGATTCTGGGAGTTTCAAAGGCGATGCGGGAAGCGGTGGCTAAGGCGCTGAAGGTTGCGCCCACCAACGCGTCGGTATTCATCACCGGTGAGAGCGGTACCGGAAAAGAGCTGTTTGCCCAGTATATCCACCGCGAGAGCCGGCGGTCCCGCCGACCGTTCATGGTGGTGAACTGCGCCGCCCTGCCAGGCGAACTCCTCGAGTCGGAGATGTTCGGGCACAAGCGGGGTGCCTTCACCGGTGCGATCCGCGACAAGGCCGGTCTGCTCGAAGTGGCGGATGGGGGATCGTTCTTCCTGGACGAGCTGGCGGAAATGCCGATTCCGTTGCAGGCGAAGCTCCTCCGTGTTCTGCAGGACGGCGTTCTGCGACGGGTCGGAAGCGAGAAAGACGACGCGGTGGTGGACGTCCGGTATATCTCCGCGACCAACCGGGAGCCGGAGGAGGCGCTGGAAGAAGGCCTGCTGCGTCACGACCTGTATTATCGGTTGCGGGTGGTTCCGATCCGCCTGCCGTCACTTCGTGAGCGGCCGGAAGACATCCCGGTACTGATCAAGCACTTCGTGACTCATTTCTGGAAACGGCATCAGCTCGGCGGCGAAGAGCCACCGAGGCTCGCACGGGAGACACTGGACCAGCTCATTTCCTACGACTGGCCAGGAAACGTGCGCGAGCTCCAGAACGTGATCGAAAACCTCGTGGTGCTGTCGGACCCCGACGAGGAAATCCCGCCTGACCGCCTGACGATGCTCGGAGCGTCGGAGAGTGGTGGTGAGCGGAGAATTGCCGGGATTCCCTCATTTGACGTGGCGCGGCCATTTCACGACGCGAAGCAGGAGCTCGTCGACCGGTTCGAGCGTGAGTACCTGTCGCAACTCGTGGCCCGGACCGAAGGAAACATGTCCGAAGCGGCCCGTCAGGCCGGCATCGACCGCACCACGCTCTACCGCTTGATGGACAAGCACAACCTGGCGAGAGAAGCCTTTGCGTCCTGACAAGCGCCGTGAACGTACGATCCCTCCTCCGAATGACGAGGAACCCGGAGGCCGGGGAGACGGGGGAAGGTCGGAAGCGGGCCGAAGCTGGAGTCCCGGATCGGCCGTCGAGGGGGCTCCGTCTCGCCTGCAGCCGGCCATGCGGATTCTGGCGCGGGCTCTCGACGCGGACGCCAGCCCGGACTCCGACCCGCTCGCGCGGGACTCGAATGCAGCGGCCGAGGCGAGCGAGGCGGCGGAACTCAGCCTCGACGACATCGGGGAAGCCCTGGCGCGAATGCGGGCTGGCCTGTTGCGGGATTCGGAAGGACAGGACCCGTCCACTCACGGTCTCCGGGCCCGCCGACACGCGGACCTCGATGCCGCCGCCCTGGAGGCGGTGTCGCAGATCCTGGAACGGAACACACTCCGCCAGCGCCGATTTCTCCAGGATATCTCCCACGACCTCCGATCACCGCTCAACTCGATCCTGTTCCTTGCCGATGCACTCAAGACCGAGCACAGCGGACCCCTCAACCCGGTGCAGGCCAGGCAGGTCGACGTCCTGTTCATGGCGGCCGTGACGCTCGTGAAGATGGTCAACGACGTGATCGACTTCGCTCGACTCGGCGGCAGTGCTCCAATGGTCAGTGCAAAGCTGCCGTTCTCTCTCGAGACGGTGGTGTCGGATGTCGAGAGTCTCGTCGGGCCCCTTGTCGCCCACAACGGCGTCGATCTCCGGATTGAGCTGAGAGCGAAGGGACTCCGCACGGGGGACTCCCAGGTGCTGAACCGGGTCCTGCTGAACCTGATCTCCAACGCAGTTCACGCGTTGCATGACGGCGGGACGGTAGGCGTCCTGGTGACCGATCAGGACGACGGAAACCTGCAGATCGTGGTCAGCGATGACGGTCAGGACGTGCCGATCCAGAAGATCCGATCGGTGCTGGACACGGATGACCCCTACCGCCTGGCCGGCCAGACCCGCGGTTGGACGCACGGACTCGGTCTGTCGATCAGCGCACGCCTCGTACGCGCAGCCGGTGGCTCGATCGCCGTCGAGACGGCCTCCGAGACGGCCTGCGAGGGAGGCGCCGTGTTCACCGTGGTTCTGCCGTTTCCCCCGCTCTGATCCACCGCTTAGCGAACGAGGAATGTCGGGATGGAAACAGCCCCGAGGATCTCCTCGGTCCTCGACCCGAGAAACAGGTCGTACAGCCGACCGTGTCCGAACGCCCCCATGAACAGGCAGTCCGCACTCCACCGCTGAACCGCTTCGGCCACCGCATCCACGGGCTCTGCGTCCAGCCGCACGGATTCCCAGGCGATGTCGTGGTCGTGACACAGCCGATGGGCGGGCTCGAGCAATGAGTCGCACTCTTCGTCTCCCGCCGCGAGAAGCCGGATCTCGGCCGGGGCTGCGCTGCAATAGCGGATCGCCAGATCCAGCGCCCTGGCCGCAGGCTCCCTGCCGTCGTACGCCACGAGGCATACGCGGGGTACGTCTGCCGGGTCTGCTGGTGGATTCTGCTCCTCCGCCGATGCACCGTCACTCGTCCGTACCCGTTCTGCCGCGAGGATCGGGTGAGGGGAATGACGCAACACCCTCGCGAGAGTGGTTCCGATCGGATGACGCCCGAAGCCCGCGTTCTCCCCCCGTCGCCCCATCACTACCAGGTCGGCGGCGACTGCCCTGGACAGGATCGCTTCTTCGGCGAGACCGACGTCCTCGTGACGCTCGGTGGGCCTGCACCCCGCTTCCGTTGCCCGATCGTCGAACCAGGACAGCTCGGCTTCGCTCCGGTCCCTCCATACCTGCATCACCTCGGCCCGGAACGGGCGCGGGCTGATTTCCCCCCACAGGGGAGCGAGTGTCTCGACAGCCGGCCCCTGGGTGCCCCGGTTGAATATCTCGATTTGCGCCGTTATTCGGGAGTCTACCGGGCGGGCGTGGCGACTGCCGTCCGCGGCGGCGTTGCGGGAATCGGCGGAGCCGTCGAGCGCGACGAGGATTCGTTCGAACACATTGACCTCCCGGATGGGAGTTCCGGGATCATCCGACGGATGCCGCGTAGAGCCGCTCAGGTAAGGTGCTGGCCTCCGTCGACCCGAATGATCTCTCCCGTAACATAACGGGCGCCGGCGAGATATAGAACCGCTTCGGCTACGTCTTCGGGCGTCCCGACCCGTCCGAGAACCGTACGGGCCCCGGCTGCCTTCACATGTGCCGGCGAGTCCTCACCGGGGGGCAGTAGAACCGGCCCGGGCGCTACCCCGTTCACTCGGATCGAGGGTGCGAACGCCCGGGCAAGTCCCCGCGTGACGCTCACGAGTCCGGCCTTCGACGCCACGTAAGGCACGTATCCCGGCCACGCCTCATCCGCCCCGGTGTCGACGAGGTTGACGATCGATCCGCCCGACACCTCCATCATCAGCTTCGCCGCTTCGCGGGCGCACAGGAACGGTGCCCGCAGGTTCAGATCGAATAACGCATTCCACTCCTCCGCCGAGACTGTAAGCGGATCATGGCGAGGAAAAGCCGCCGCGCTGTTTACCAGAAGGTCGAGGCCTCCCAGCTCGGATTTCACGTTCCGGATCAGCCGTGAGATCTGCTCCGAATCCGACAGATCTGCCTGGAGGGCCACGCCGCCCGACCCGGAGGCTTCGAGCAGTTCGACCACCTCCAGCGCCCGTGCCTCGGATCTCCGGTAATGCACGGCTACCCGCCACCCTTCGGCGCCGAGAGCCAGGGAGATCGCACGTCCGACCCGGACACCGCCGCCGGTCACGAGAGCTGTCTTCCGGCCTGCTTCCTGTCTGCTCATTTGACGGCAGCTACTCCGCTCGAATCGGATCAGGCGTTATGTTGCCGGTGAAAGTCAGGCAAGAACGCGCGTGGCCATTCATATTGGTATGATATGGTAGGGGCGCAGGAGTCGAGTCGCGAGCGACGGCCGGAAAGCGTCAGACAGTTCGCGTGGATGAAACTTTTGTGCCGCGAAACCGAACTACATATGGCGGATGCAGGTGACAGGGACGAACCCGAGCTGATCAGAGGTCCGATGAACGAAATTCTGCGCAATGAAATCTGGAGAAAGCTCGACTCTCTGCCGGACGAGAAGGCCTACCAGGTGCTGGACTTCATCAACTACCTGCGGTCGCAGTACGGAGAGGACGAGGCGCGGGCGTCGGGAATCCAGAAGCTCGGTGAGATGTTCCAGGACACGATGAGGAAGCGGCGTGTCCCGGCGACGGCGATCCGTGAGACGATGAAGGTGATGGGGGCCGCGGATCGCGTGCTCGGTACGATTCGCGCTGCCGGCAAGGAGTTCCTGGTCGAGCTCGAAGGATCGAGTCGTCCCGAACCGTCCGCTCCGACCAGGAAGAACGGTTCCGGCGGACCGCCACAATCGCGCGAGATCTCGATCGAATAAGACCCCGGGCTCGAAGGCGGGTTCGAAGGCGGGTTCGAACGCCGTTCGTCACGAAAATGGTTGACTGCCGGCGGGGCGTGGTCTACCCTCTTCAGTTCGTACATCCGGCGCGCCAGGCGCCGTGCACCCCAGACGGCTCGATATCGCACATGACCGAACGTTTGTTTCCCGAAGCACTGACGTTCGACGACGTCCTTCTCGTTCCCCGGCGATCTCACGTTCATCCGGCGGATGTGACAGTCACTTCGCGCCTGACACGCGGGATCGAACTTTCCGTTCCGCTCGTCTCCGCTGCGATGGACACGGTGACGGAGCACAGCATGGCGATCGCCATGGCCCGGGAAGGTGGGATCGGGATCATCCACAAGAACATGCCGATCGACGGCCAGTGCGCGCAGGTAGACAGGGTCAAGCGCTCCGAGAGCGGAATGATTCTCGATCCGATCACGCTCGGACCCGATGCGCGTCTCAGACAGGCCACCGCCCTGATGCGGGAGTACTCGATCAGCGGAGTGCCGGTCGTGGACGCCGAGGGAAAACTGGTCGGAATCCTGACGAATCGCGACCTCGTATTCGAGACGGATCTCGACCGACCGATCAGCCAGGTGATGACCAGGGAAGGCCTCGTCACGGCCCCTGTGGGCACTTCGCTCGAGGAGGCGGAGGAAACTCTGCATCTGCACAAGATCGAGAAGCTTCCGGTAGTGGACGGGGAGGGCATACTCCGCGGGCTGATCACGGTAAAGGACATTTTCAAGCGGCGGGCTCATCCCAACGCCTCCAAGGACAGGCACGGGCGGCTGCTGGTCGGTGCCGCGGTGGGGGCGTCGAAGGCGGACATGACCCGTGCCCGGGAGCTGGTGGCAGCGGGCGTGGATGCACTGGTCGTCGACTCGGCACACGGGCACTCGGACGGTGTGCTCAATGCGGTCGAGAGGATCCGCGAGGCCCTGCCCGACGTCCAGTTGATCGCCGGGAACGTCGCGACCGCCGACGGCGCCCGGGCGATGGTGGAGCGGGGCGTGGACGCGGTCAAGATCGGTATCGGGCCCGGATCGATCTGCACCACGCGCGTGGTCACGGGTGTCGGTGTCCCCCAGATCACGGCGATCCTGGAGGCGGTCAAAGGCGCGGGAGATGTTCCGATTATCGCCGATGGTGGAATCAAGCAATCCGGGGACATCGTGAAGGCCCTCGCGGCCGGCGCATCGACGTGCATGCTGGGCTCGATGCTTGCAGGTGCCGAGGAGAGCCCCGGCGAGTCGTTCCTGCTCGAGGGGCGGAGATTCAAGCTGATCCGCGGAATGGGCTCGCTCTCCGCGATGGAGGAAGGCTCGGCGGATCGCTACTTTCAGGACGATACGGAGCGACGGAAGCTGGTCCCGGAGGGCATTGAAGGTCGGGTACCGTACAAGGGGCCGGTCGCCGATACATTGTACCAGCTGGTGGGCGGTTTGCGCAGCGGTATGGGATATTGCGGTGTAGCGGACGTTGATGAGCTCCGGACCCGGGCGGAGTTCGTGCGTATGACTGCAGGCGGACTGCGGGAATCACATCCGCACGACGTCGTCATCACGCGCGAGGCTCCCAACTATCGGTTGTAGGGCCATTCGGCCCCAACAGGAGGCACGCGTGATGGAATTCGGCATCGAGACAGGTCTGCCCGGGCACGGAGGAGCATTTATGCGTCGCTCACGGGCCAGCGCGCTTCTGCCGCTTCTCATGGTGGCAGCGTGTTCCGGCAGGGCCGGTCCCGAAGTTTCTCCCGTGGCGTCACTTGCTGACGGCCAGACCGTGTCGGCGGACCCACCGCCGACGATGTTCGAGGTCGTAACTGAGGTTCTTGACGTATGGCCCACCGACGAGGCCCCGGGCTTTCAGGATGACGTGCTCGAGCTGGACGAGGTGAGCCGTCGCCAGCTCTACCACCTGTACGGCAGCGACCCGCTCGGTCTTTCCAGCAGTCCGGTCAACGTCGCCCGGTACGAGATCCCTCTCGAAACAAACGAGCACGTCGAACGCTGGATCGAGTTCTTCACCACCGGTGCCGGTCGCACTCGGTTCCGCATCTACCTGGAGAGGTCGGGCGCCTACGAGGAGATGATCCGGCAGCGCCTGCGTGATGCGGAAATGCCGGAGGACCTGCTCTACCTCGCGATGATCGAAAGCGGGATGAATCCGAACGCTTACAGCCGGGCCCACGCGGTCGGCCTGTGGCAGTTCATCAAGGGGACGGGACGCCGGTACGACTTGAAAATCGGCTACTGGCTGGATGAGCGGCGGGATCCGTTCAAGGCCACCGATGCCGCCGTCGCGCATCTCGGCGACCTGTACGAGCAATTCGGCTCGTGGTACCTGGCTGCTGCCGCATACAACGCGGGCTCCGGACGAGTGTCCCGGGGGATCAAGAAGACCGGTTCGTCAGATTTCTGGGACCTGGCGGACGCCCGGGTGCTGCGGCGCGAGACGCGTAACTACGTGCCGAAGCTCATCGCCGCGACCATGATCGGGACGAATCCCGAACAGTACGGGTTTGCTGACGTGACGCCGGCCCCGCCGCTGGAGTTCGATGTGGTCGAGGTTCCGGACGCCACCAGCTTCGATGTCCTCGCCGAGGCGGCGGGCACGACCGAGGATGAGATCCGGCGTCTGAATCCGCAGTATCCGCGGCGTGTTACTCCGCCCGATGGCGCAGCCGAAGTCCGCGTCCCGAAGGGTCAATCGGCCACGTTCGTGACCGCGTACGCCCTGGTTCCACCATCGGAACGGGTGACGTGGCTCGAGCACGTGGTCACGAGGGGCCAGACGCTGTCGCACATCGCATCGCGGTATGGCGTGTCGGTCACGGCCATCCGGGCCACGAACAACAACGTGCACCCGAAACGGCTTCAGATCGGTCAGAAGCTGATCATCCCGCGCTCCGGCCGCGCCACGACCCGGCTCGCGAGTACCGCTCCGGCTCCGGCACCCGCCACGCTGGCGGCGGACGGCACGAAGACGGTGACTGTCCGACGCGGCGACTCGCTGTGGACGATCGCACGGGCCCACGGCGTGAGCACGGGTGATCTGATGACGATGAACAACCTCAAGTCATCCGTGATTCACCCTGGCGATCGTCTGACGGTGGGTCGGTGACGGTGAGTCGATGACAGGAGGCTCGACGACAGAGGGGTCGACGACGGGGACGTCGACGACGGGTCGCATGAGGATCGACCTCCACTCTCATACCTGCTATTCGCCCGATGCGCGGACCACTCCAGCGCAACTGATCGAGCGCGCGGCGGAAGAGGGGATCGACCGAATCGCCGTAACGGATCACGGGGAGATCGAGGGCGCTCTCCGCGCCCAGGCTCTTGATCCTGAACGCATTATCGTCGGCGAAGAGATCCGCTGCCGGTGTCGCACGGAGCTGATCGGGTTGTTCCTGAGCGACAGGATTCCCGATGGGTTACCGATCGAGTCCGTCGAGGAGCGCATTCGCGACCAGGGCGGCCTCGTCTACGCGCCACATCCGTGGGCCTACCTGGTCTGTCCCGGGCGACGTGCCCGACGTGCTGTCCGGTCTGCCGATATCGTGGAAGTATTCAATTCGAGGGCATTCTGGGGGCGCTGGAACCGGCTTGCCGCACAGTCAGCGGTCGAATCGGACCGGGTGGCCGCCGCCAGCAGCGACGCACACTTCCCACACGAAATCGGTCGTGCCTGGACGGATGTTCCGTCGTTCCACAGGCCGGAAGGGCTGCTGCTGGCTCTGCAAAGCGGAGAACCCGTGGC
>CBDUVN010000087.1:0-8538 GCA_965370685.1 uncultured bacterium
ACGAAGCCCCAGAAGGTCGTGTCGTCCCCGGCGGCAAACGCCGGCATCAGCCGCGTCATCAGATCCTCCGGCATGAACAGGCCGATACCGGCCGCCAGGTTCGCCATCGGCATGATCTTCCAGGCACCGACGAGATCGAGCTCCGTGCCCAGTTCCGTCTCGCCGAAACGCTCCTCGGCGGTCCAGAAGCGATGCAGGTCCACCCGGATCGTCGTGTTCTTCGCCGCTCCCCACGCGCCGCGGATCACCGCGTCCACCAGCCCGGCCTGATCCAGCTGGAACGGCAGGGCCAGGAAGTAATCCATGTAGCCGTAGAACTTGTGGTTCGTAGCGTACAGAGTATTGAATGCGTTCGTCTCGGTGTCGTCCGGGTCGGAGTCTCCGGACAGGTAGTCGAGCTGGGCGGCGATGCTGTTCCGGTCCCAGCCGTAGCCCAGCCTGCCGCTCGCGAACCACGCGCTCCGGTCCGGTCCGGTCTGGTATGCACCGGCGCCCTCGTACAGGAAGCCGCTGGAGTTCCCGTGCAGCCGGAGGTTCGTCGTGTACGACTCCCTGGTGATCGCGTGACGATCGATCAGAAACGTGAGCTCGGTGTTCAGGTCGCCGAACGCCCTCGAGCCGAAGGCCCCGATCAGCCAGCCGTCATCGTTGACGCCCTGGTTGAGTTGCGGATGCAGGCCGATGACGAGCAGAGAGTCACGCTCCTGGACGTTCATCCAGAACGCAGTCCAGTTGAAGCCTCCCGCCTCCCCGGACAGGCGGGCTCCGTCGAACGCCCGGCCCGTGTTGGTCCAGTCCACGGCGCCCACCAACCGCTGGTCGCCGAGGTTCACCTCCTGCCGCCCGAGCTTGGCCTTGAACCCGGAGCCGCTCCCCAGCACGGTGTAGATCTGGTGAAAGTCGATCGCATCCGCGCTCGCATCGGTGAGCGTGGCGCGCTCGGTTCCCCAGGCTCGCGCGTCCTGGAGCTGCGCATACACGTCTATCCAGTCCGCCAGCAGCACACCGCCGCCGACCCGGATACGCGACAGCACGGCGAAATCGGGGGACACATCCGCCGTTCTGCCATCCGCCTCGAACCGCAGCCGGAACTGACCGTCGACGCGGAATTTCGGGTATTCCTTCTCCGCAGTTCCGGAGTCCTGCTGGGCGGTCAGAACGCCGGGCGCCGCAAGCAGGAACAGGAAGCTGAGCGGAAGGAGAACTTGGATCCGGGTACGTCCGAAGCGGCTCGGCATTGCCCCTCCAGCATTGGATTCGGGTGGGTTGACGACCATTCGGTCGACAGGATATTATCATAACCTTGTGACAATAAGCAACAAGCACTCCCGCGGAGATGCTCATGGCCGATCAGGGCAGCCGATCCGATATTCCGGCTCCGAACTCGAGCGAGTCAACCGAAGCCGAATCCCCTGACCGACGACAGTTCCTCGGGACCGCCTCCCGGACCGCGATGGTGGCCGGGGTTGTGGGCGGGTACGGAGGCTTCGCGCTGATTGCAGGCAAGTATCTGTATCCCGCGACGACCGGCGAGGTGATGTGGCAGTTCGTCACCGAGGTCGACGGGATCGATGTCGGAGAATCGATCCGCTACCGGGGTCCCTCCGGCGAAATGATCAACATCACGCGAATGCAGCGCGAGGGCACGGCAGACGACTTCATCGCGCTCTCCAGCACCTGCCCGCACCTCGGCTGCCAGGTCCGCTGGGAAGGACAGAACGACCGCTTCTTCTGCCCCTGTCACAACGGCGTGTTCGACCCGTCAGGGCGAGGAATCGGGGGCCCGCCGGGCGATGCCGGACAGTCACTCCCGCGCTACGAGCTGCGCGTCGAGAAAGACCTGCTGCACATCGCGGTCCCGCCGCCCCGGTTCGCCTCCGCACAGGACCGATCGGGAATCGTGACGGCTGACGAGGGAGTCGTCGGACCCGGCCACGATCCCTGCCTCGGCTGTGGCGACGATACTTCCGTATCTGACGGCGACGAGGAGCTGGTCTGATGAGCGTAGCCAGCTGGTTCGGAGAGCGCCTTCCGGTCTCCGGCCGCCAGTTCCAGGAGATGACCAACGAGCCGGTCCCGTATCACCTCAAACGCTGGTGGTTCGCGCTCGGGGGCACGCCCGCCTACCTGTTCATCGTCCAGATCGCGACGGGCATCCTGCTCGCGTTCTACTACGAGTCCTCGCCGTCCACCGCCTACCAGTCCGTCGAGCATATTACCAACAGTGTCTCGTTCGGCTGGTATATCCGCTCGGTGCACAAGTGGGCGGCCACCCTGATGATCGTCGCCGTGATCCTGCACCAGATGCGGGTGTTCTTCACCGGCGCGTATCGAAAGCCACGCGAGATCAACTGGGTCGTGGGAATGTGTCTGCTCCTGTGCGTCCTGGGCACCGGGTTCACGGGCTACAGCCTTGTCTACGAGCAGCTCAGCTTCTGGGGCGCGACGGTCGGCGCGAACATCTCCGACACGATTCCGTTCATCGGTGGGTTCCTCAAGCGGATGATGCTCGCGGGTGACGCCTACAACCAGTCGACGCTGTCGCGATTCTTCGTGCTGCACGCCGCGATCCTCCCCGTGACGATCGTGTTCCTCCTCGCCATGCACATCACGGTCATCCGCATGCAGGGGATCACCGAGTTCCAGTTCAAGGACGAGGATGATGGCAGCGCACGGACCTTCAACTTCTTCCCGGACCACCTCTACACCGAGTTGATCATCGGCCTCGTGCTGATGATCGTGCTCAGCGCCCTGGCGACAATCCTCCCTGCCACGCTCGGACCGGAGGCGAATCCGCTACAGACGCCGGAAGTGATCAAGCCGGAGTGGTTTTTCTACGTCGCATTCCGCTGGCTCAAGCTGTTCACCGGCACTGCCGCGGTGCTCAGCATGGGCTTTATCGTATTCGTGATGTTCGCCTGGCCGTGGATCGACAGCTGGATCCGGAAACATACCCGGTTCCAGGAGGCCAGCGTGTGGATCGGAATCCTCGGGGTGGTGACCATCATCGGTCTGACCCTGTGGGAAGCCTTTGCCCGTCACTGAGGATCACAGATGACTCTCGAGACCAAGCGCATCGTTATCGCCACCCTCGGTGGCCTGTTCCTGCTCTCGCTCGTGCTCGTCCAGTGGATGGAAACGGCACGCAAGGCGGAGGAGGCCGGAATTCGGGCCCCGCACGTCTCGGTGCCCGCCTCGTCGCGAGAGTGCGTCGAATGCCATGCCGAGGAAAATCCCGGCATCGTGTCGCACTGGGAGGGCAGCACACACGCCGAAAAAGGCGTCGGCTGCGTCGAGTGCCACAAGGCCGGGATCGAGGAAGCCGACAGCTACCTGCACCACGGCGCGCAGATCGCCACCATTGTCACTCCGGGTGACTGCGCGCGCTGCCACGACAACGAGGCGAACGAGTTCGCGCTCAGCCACCATTCGTCGGCGGGCAACATCCTCGCGTCGCTGGACAACTTCCTCGCCGAGACGGTCGAGGGATCCCGGCTCGACTTCAACCCGCACTCACCGACGCCGGGCAAGGCCGTGGACATGGTGAGTGGAATGGCGAGCGCCAACTCCGGCTGCCGGCAGTGCCACGGGGCAAAAGTGGCGCTGGAGTCCACGGACGGCGGAGTGATCACCGTGGACGACCTGGCGCCGGACACGGACGGCCTTCCGACGAATCTCGACGCAGTCGCCCGCATCATGCGCGACGACAAGGGGAAGCCGGTCATCTCGGCGGCCACGTGGCCCAACTCCGGCATCGGTCGGCTGAACCTCGACGGAACGCGCGGCTCATGCTCGGCGTGTCACAGCCGGCACGATTTCTCCCCCCGTCGGGCCAGGCAGCCGGAAAACTGCGGCAAGTGTCACCTCGGCCCGGACCATCCGCAGAAGGAGATCTACGAGGAGTCGAAGCACGGCATCGCCTTCCGCGACCTCAAGGACGACATGAATCTCGACGCCGAGAGCTGGATTCTCGGGCTCGACTACGCGGCCGCGCCGACCTGCGCGACGTGTCACATGTCCGGGAATATCAGGAATGGCGGCAGGATCACCCACGACCCCGGCGAGCGGATTTCGTGGACCAACCGTCCGCCGGTCAGCCGGGTGATGGACACCGACATCAATCACGCGATCGTCACTGAGACCGATCCGGAGTTGCGGCGGTCGCTGATCCACGACACGGCGAATCAGAAGCGAGACCGGATGAAGCAGGTGTGCTCGAACTGCCACACGGACAGCTACGTCAACTCGTTCTACAAGCAGTACGACGCCCTCGTGATTCTGTTCAACGAGAAGTTCGCCAAGCCCGGACTCGCGATCATGGGCGCCCTGCAGGCCAACGGCCTGCGCACACCGACGAACTTCGACGAGGAAATCGAGTGGACCTGGTTCTACCTGTGGCACCACGAGGGGCGCAGGGCCCGGCACGGCGCGTCGATGATGGCGCCCGACTATACGCACTGGCACGGCATGTACGAAGTCGCTGAGCGCTTCTACATGGAGCTCATCCCGCAGGCCCGCGAGATCGTCGAACATGCTCGTGAGATCGGCCTGGGGGCCCAGGCGGCGGCGGTCGAGCGGGTGATCGACGAGATCCTCCAGCGGCCCGAGCACATCTGGTTCGAGGAGGGAGCCGAAGAGGCAGCCGCACTGATCCGCGAGGAGATGGACCGCCGCTACGGTGGCGCTGAGCAGAACTAGAGGAGCAGCGGCGATGAGACGCAGACGTTTCCTACAGACCGTCGGTGCCGGAACGGCCGGTTTCGCCGCCTTTTCGTGCGCGGACCAGGAGCAGGCCGAGCGCCTCGCGGCCAGTGAGAACGGGATCTCCGAGGCCGGCCTGACGTGGTCCAAGGCCCCGTGCCGATATTGCGGCACCGGCTGCGGTGTCGAGGTCGGTGTGCGGGACGGCAAGGTCGTCACCGTTCGTGGAGACAAGAAGAGTCCGGTGAACCGCGGGCTCCTGTGCGTGAAGGGCTATCACCTGCCGGGAATGCTGTATGGCGAGGACCGGCTCAAGTACCCGATGCTGCGCGACGGAAGCGGCTGGAAACAGATCTCCTGGGACGAGGCGCTCGACCTGATCGCCTCGAAATACCAGGAAGCGCTGGACGAGAGCGGCCCGGACTCGGTCGCGATCTACGGCTCCGGTCAGTGGACGGTGTTCGACGGGTACGCCGCCTCCAAGTGGTTCCGGGCCGGACTGAAGTCGAACAACGTCGAGCCCAATGCCCGGCTGTGCATGGCGTCGGCCGTGACCGGCTTCATGACGCAGTTCCAGAGCGACGAGCCGATGGGCTGCTACGAGGATTTCGAAGCCGGCGACGATTTCGTCCTCTGGGGCAACAACATGGCCGAGATGCACCCGGTGCTGTTCTCGCGCATCCTGGCCAACAAGCGCAAGAACCCGGGCGTCCGGATCGTGGATATCGCCACGCGCCGCACGCCGACGACGGCTTACGCGGACATGTACGTGGAGTTCATCCCGGGCAGCGATCTCGCCCTGGCCAACGGCATCCTTCACCTGCTGGTGCGGGACGGGATGATCAGCGAGTCCTTCCTGCGCGAGAACGTGATATTCAAGCGTGGGATCGAGGACATCGAGCAGATCGGGTTCGGGAGCTGGGGAGAGGACGGCCTGGGGCTCGATCCGTCTGACGGCCCCGCCGAGCACTACCGGTTCAAAGACAAGGGGCGGGACGCTTCCCTGGCCGAGCTCGAGGAGTTCCTCGCCGACTACACCCCTGAGCGGGTGAGCGAGATCTCGGGCGTTCCCGTCGGTCAGATCGAGGCGCTGGCGAAGATTTACGGCGACCAGGGACGCGGCACGGTCAGCACCTGGTGCATGGGCGTGAATCAGCACAGCCGCGGCACCTGGATGAACAACCTGATCACCGACCTGCATCTGATCACCGGGAAGATCAGTCGGCCGGGCGCCAACCCGTTCAGTCTCACGGGCCAGCCGTCCGCCTGCGGCACCGTGCGCGAAGTCGGAACCCTGGCGCACCGCCTGCCGGCCGACATGGTCGTGATGAACCCGGATCACAGGGCGAAGGCGGAGGAGATCTGGGGCGTGCCGCCAGGTACGATCCCACCGAAGCCCGGTCTCCACACGATGGACATGTTCCGGGCGTTCATGCGCGGCGAGGTAAAGGTGATGTGGACGCAGACCACGAACCCGTGGGTCAGCATCCCCAACCTGAGCCGGATCGAGCGCGAGCCCGGCGACGGTCGTTTCCTCATCGTCAGCGACATCTATCCGACCCCCACGACCGAGGTCGCGGACCTGGTCCTGCCGACGGCCGCGTGGGTGGAACGCGAGGGCGTGTTCGGTAATACAGAGCGCCGCACCCAGCACTGGCACAAGGCAGTGGATCCGCCCGGCGAGGCGACCGAAGACGCGTGGCAGATCGTGGAGGTTGCCAAACGGATGGGGATGGGGCACCTGTTCCCGTGGGAAGGCGACTGGCACAAGCCGATGTACGAGGAATACCGCAGCTTCACCCTCGGGCTCGGAAAGGACGTCGCCTCGTATGAGCAGTTGGAACAGACTCGCGGCATGATCTGGCCGGTGGTGGATGGCGTCGAGACCCGCTACCGGTACGCTGCGGGGTACGACCCGTACGTGAAGAAGGACCGGGGCGTCCACTTCTACAAAGCCAAGGGCTACGGAGAGAAGGCCGCGTTCTGGATCCGCCCGTATCACCGGCCCGCGGAAATGCCGGACGAGGAGTATCCGTTCTGGCTGTGCACCGGCCGCGTGCTCGAGCACTGGCATACGGGCTCGATGACGCGTCGCGTGAAGCAGCTGCACCAGGCGGTGAGCGAGGGCTACGTGGAGATGAACCGCGTGGACGCCCAGCGACTCGGGATCGGGCCCGGACAGATGGTCCGCGTCGTGAGCCGACGGGGCGAGCTCGAGCTTCCGGCGATGGTGGATGGCCGGGGCGAGCCGCCGCCGGGCTCCGTGTTCATTCCGTTCTTCGACGAGTCGCGGCGGCCGAACATCCTGACGCTCGATGCGATGGACAACATCTCCAAGGAACCGGACTACAAGAAATGCGCGGTTCGACTGGAGCGTGCGTAATGCGCATCCCGGTGAGGCTGATCTGTCTCGCTGCGCTCATTGCGGCGGGCTGCGCCGATACGGGCAAGGTGAAGGTCCCGGACCAGGAGGGGGCGCTCAAGTCCACGGCCGCCGTCCGGGCCGACAGGCGGGCCTACGATGGCGCGCCGCCCACGATCCCGCACGATAACTTCGGCGCCGACTGCAGCAACTGTCACAACGAGCGCGGACGGGCCGTGTCGGGCGTGGGGTTCGCGCCCGCCTCACCGCACGACGGGACGCGATACGCCGGCGGGACGATTCGCTGCCGTCAGTGCCACGTGTTCCACACGACGGACGAAGTGTTCGTGGCCAGCTTATTCGAGGGGATCCCCCAGGATCTCGCCGCCGGTGACCGTGCCACGCCCGGGGCCCCACCGAGGATTCCGCACCGGGTCCTGATGCGCGAGAACTGCGCGGCGTGCCACGATGGTCCCGGAGCGCGGGAAGGGATCCGGACGGATCATCCTGAGCGCACCCGTTGCCGGCAGTGCCACGTACCGATCACGGCGGTTAGTGAATTCACCAACGAACCGGGGAAGTAATCATGTCCGGACTTCCGGATGTCATCGAGCTGGGCCTGGAGGAAGAAGCGACGCGCCTGTGGGAAGGCGCGAAGTCAGCCCGAGATGAGGCCGACAGAGACATCGTAGCGCTGTGCGAGTCCCTCGACCTGGGACTGCACGCAGCCGAAATTTTCGTCATCAGCCTGCTTCAGCCTGTTCGCGACCGGTTCCCCGCCACCATCGGCCTGCAGCTCGAGCTTCCGACTCCCGAGGTGGATCCGCACCGCGACGGCATGACCATTCCGCACGCGCTGCAGTTTCATGACCTCGTGGACCTGCTCAGCGGTGAGGATCTCGATTGCGTGAGCCCGGGCATGCATCGCGGCTGGGAGGACCGCCGATTCTCCTGTCGCCGGTCCCGGGTCACGGCGCAGTCGGCGATCGGCGTGACGCTGGACGCCTCCGACCAGTCCGACCTGCTGCTGCTCGCGGCCTACCGCAACCGGCTGTTCCGCTATCCGCCTCCCGTGCGCATCGTTCCAGGCGAGATTACCGCCGCGTACGGGGCCCTCGACAGACTGGTCGAGGGTCTCATCGGCGCACAGAGCCAGGAATCGGAGTAGGACTTGCTATCGAGGACGCAGGAGTACGCGCTACGGGCGGCCGTGTTTCTCGGGCGCAGCTACGGTGAAGGGCCTCTGCGGACATCGGAGCTGGCGAAGCGGACTGGCATCCCGCGCAACTACCTGTCGAAGATCCTGCACCAGATGGCTCGCCAGGGACTCGTGGCCTCCGAGCGCGGCCGACGCGGTGGCGTCGCGCTCAGCCGTGATCCCACGAGCATCACTCTCGACCAGGTCACCGCTCTGTTCCAGCCCGCCCACGAACCGAAACGCTGCGTGCTCGGTCGCCCGGAGTGCTCGGACGAGT
>CBDUVN010000088.1:0-8511 GCA_965370685.1 uncultured bacterium
CGCCGATCCAGGACTTCCGCGGTCTTCGACGCGGCTGCGGCGATGGAGCGCCTGGCGACTTCTGCCGCGAAGGCCCCGCCGTCCACCGCTGCGCGACCGCGGTTCGCCTGCCGATCCGACGAAGAGTTCGATCCGGAAACGCTGACGCCTTCCGGGATATCGCCTCGCTTCACCGTTTCCGTCGTCTCGACGTTTTCCCAGTCCACGTACGTCAGTCGCTGCGAGCCACCCAGGGCTTCGGCCGCGACCACCTCGTGGAAAGGAAGCGGAGTTGACCCCGAGAATCCGGCCTGAGTGCGTCGGAAGAACCCGCCCATCGGTTCGTTCCGGTCCGCCACCACGACCACAGCACTGTGCCAGGGCTCGTTGAAATACTTGGCGTGTGTCGCGACTTCGGAATCCGTCAGGGTGAGGTGTCCGACGTCGTGCCGGAGATACCAGCCCACGAGACTTCCCTTCCGGCCCTCTGCCCCGATCCGCAGCGCCTCCCATGCCGTGGCCGGGATCTGGTCTCCCTCGGTCCCGGTGAGCGAAACGCTGGAAGCGCATACCTCACGGATCAGCACATAGCGGGATCCGCCGTCAGGATCCTCACACAGGTCTCCGGCCAGCAGTCCAAACGGGCGTTCGTCTTCCGGCGAGGAACGAAGGTGGTCGAGAAGAGATGCGAGGGCTGTTTGCGTGATGAACACGTCGTAGGCAGGCTCGCTCTCGCTTGCCGGGCCTCGCGGCGCCCACCGGATGCTCCGCAGCAACGGCCGCGGCGCCCACATGTGGAATCGCTCGGCTCCCGCGTCGGGAGTCGTTGCTTCGGCGGTGGGGCTGTGCTCCCTGGCGTTCTCGTCTGCCATCTTGTCTCGCATTCGGCTGGCTGTTCGAATTCCCGATCGGTCCGGTGACCGGCGTCGAACCGGGATATTGCCAAACCGAATGGGCAAGGCTCGTTCCAGCCGGCTGAATGGCCAGATTCCAACCGCTGACATGATAATCCATTGATTTGCCGCACCGTTTCGAGATGGGATGTAGAACCGGGCGAGCGACTGGTCCATGTGGGGCGCTGGAAATCGGGTGACCGGGTGGCGAAATGCGGCGTTGGCGAGACTTGGCTGGCGACGCTCGCCCGCCCCTGTTTGGAATGGATTCGCCCGACGAGCGGTCCAATCGGCAGGATCAGGCGGACGACGGGTCCGCTCGTGCAAGAACTCGAAGACGAACTTGAGGGAGACCCACGATGAAGCACAGCCCACGACAGACCAGCGGCTCGACGCGATCGCGTCGGACGCTTACCGTACTCGTCGCGACGTTCGCGCTGGCCGCGTCCGCCACTCCCGCGCTGGCCCAGCAGGGTCAGGGGGGACGGCAGATGCTGGATGCCGACGAGCGCCTCGCATCTCTTACCGAACGGCTGGACCTTACGGACGAGCAGGTGGAGCAGCTCAAGCCGATCGTCGAAGAGCAGACGAAGAAGCAGGAGAAGCTGTTTCAGAACGCCGGCGGCGACCGCGAGACGATGCGGGCGGAAATGATCGAGCTTCAGGACGAGACGATGAAGCAATACGCCGAAGTCCTGACCGAGGAGCAGATGGATCAATACCGGGAAATGTGGAGGCGGCGCCTGCGCCAGGCCCAGCCGCCCGGTAGCGGTCGCTGATCGGAGGGACAGGCATGAAGAAGATCCTGAGCCTGGCGGGTATCGCCGCCGTCGTGATCGCGGCGATTGTCTGGCTGACGAACCGGGGCGGTGCGGAAACGAGCAGCTGGCGTTTCGTGGCCGTCGAGCGGGGATCGCTCGAGCAGGTGGTCGCGGCCACCGGCACGTTGACGCCGGTGACGACGGTCGAAGTCGGAACCCAGGCGTCCGGCCAGATCGCGGAGCTGTACGTCGACTTCAACGCCCAGGTCACGAAGGGCCAGCTGCTGGCCAGGATCGACCCGACGTTGCAGCGACAGGCGGTACGGGAATCCGAAGCCAGCCTCGAACGTGCGCGAGCCGAGGTGGAGCAGAAACAGCGGGAATTCGACCGAACGGAAGAGCTGCACGTCCAGCAGGGCGCCACGGACTCCGAGTTCGATGCCGCCGAATATGCGCTGAAGATTGCCAGGTCCAACCGGACTTCGGCGGAGGTGAGCCTCGAGCGGGCCCGGAATAACCTCGCCTACACGGAGATCTACTCCCCGATTGACGGGATCGTGATCCAGCGAAACGTTGATGTGGGGCAGACCGTGGCCGCCAGCCTCTCCGCGCCGATCCTGTTCCTGATCGCGGCCGATCTCATGCAGATGGAAATCCTCGCTTCGGTAGACGAGAGCGACATCGGGACGATCGAAGTCGGGCAGGAGAGCCGGTTCACGGTGCAGGCTTATCCGGACCTTACGTTCGATGGCGCCGTACGCCAGGTACGTCTGCAGTCGGCCACGCAGGAGAACGTGGTCAACTACACGGTCGTGGTTGAGGTCCAGAACCCGGACGGTACGCTGCTGCCCGGCATGACGGCGACCGTGGAGTTTGTCACGGCGGGCGTGGAGGACGTGCTCAAGGTCCCGAACGCGGCGCTGCGGTTCCAGCCACCGGAGGAGATGCTCGTGGCGTTCCGCGACAGAATGATGGCGGACATGCAGGCACGGCGAGCGGCACGGGACTCGGCCGGAGGAGCCCCTGCCGGAGGAGCCCCTGCCGGAGAAACCCCTGCCGGAGGAGCCCCTGCCGACCCGGCAGGCGGTCGCCCCGGGGGGACAGGAATGGCCGGGATGGTCCCCGGCGGCGGGGCGAGCCATGCGGCCGGAGGGGCGAGTCGCGGCACCGGCAACCGCCTGTGGATGCTGGATGAGAATGGTGAACTGACCGGTGTCCGGGTCCGGCCTGGAATCACGGACGGACAGTACACCGAGATCTCGGGGCAGCAGCTCGAAGAGGGAATGCAGGCAATCGCGGGGATCGTGTCGGGCGCGGCGGCGTCGGCCACGAGCAATCCGTTCCAGCCCTCCTCCGGTCAGTCAGGGCGCCGCCCGCCCGGCGGATTCTGAACGGTGGATACTCAGGTACCGATGAATCACCCGGAACCTGTACTCCGTACGCGTGGACTCACCAGGACCTACGTCACAGGGGCCTCGGAAGTCCGGGCCCTGCGTGACGTGGACTTCGACGTCCAGCGGGGCGAGATGGTGGCAATCATGGGGGCCTCGGGATCCGGTAAGTCCACCCTGATGAACATCCTGGGCTGCCTTGATCGGCCGACGGACGGCACGTACGAACTGGACGGGATCCGCGTGGACGGGTTGGACAAGGACCAGCGCGCCGACATCCGCAATCAACGCATCGGGTTCGTATTCCAGGGTTTCAATCTTCTGCCGCGCACATCTGCGCTGGAGCAAGTGGAGCTTCCGCTGTTGTACGACCGGTCCGGGAGGGAGTGGAATACTCGCGAAATGGCGGCGGCGGCACTGGAACGTGTCGGCCTGGGGGATCGGATGGATCACGAGCCGTCCGAGCTTTCCGGAGGAGAGCAGCAGCGCGTCGCGATCGCCCGGGCGCTGGTCACCGAGCCGGCGATCGTGCTGGCGGACGAGCCGACGGGGAATCTCGACACGCGCACGTCGATCGAGGTCCTGGCCCTGTTCCAGGAGCTGAACGCACAGGGCATCACGATCCTGGTGATCACCCACGAGCACGAGATCGCCCGCTACGCGAAGCGCATCGTCAGGCTCCGGGACGGGCGTCTGCTGCAGGACGAGCCGGTGCTCGATCGGCGTGACGCGGTGCGCGACCTGGCGGAATGGGTGGACCCGGACAAAGATGAGGCGGCTTCGGCCTTCGCTCCCATCCCGAAATCCGAGGGAGGCGCTGCATGAAGGCCTCAGTGCTGACGCGTGTCGCGACTCAGAGCATCCTGAAGAACAAGATGCGCAGCCTGCTCACGATGCTCGGGATCATCATCGGTGTCGGCGCGGTGATCCTGCTTGTGGCGATCGGACAGGGCGCCCAGTCCCGGATCCGGGATCAGATCGAAAACCTGGGTACGAACATGATCGTCATCTCGCCCGGGGCCTCGAGCCAGGGCGGCGTGTCACACGGAGCGGGCAGCTTCAACCGGCTGAACATCGATGACGTCGAGAAACTGCAGCGCGAGGGCTTTCTGCTCGCCGCGGTGTCCCCTGTGATCGTAACGGGCGGACAGATCATCGGGGGCCAGGGGAACTGGCGCACCCGGGTGAACGGCGTCTCGGTCGAGTACGAGTCGATTCGAAACTGGCACGTGACCAGTGGGCGCTACTTCGATGCGTCCGACGTCCGTGCGATGAAGAAGGTCGCCCTGCTCGGTCAGACCGTGGTTGACAACCTGTTCCCGGGCCAGGACCCGGTGGGGCAGCAGATCCAGATCCGGAACGTGCCGTTCCAGGTCATCGGAGTGCTGGAGCCCAAAGGACAGACGCCGGGAGGCTCCGACCTGGACGACGTGATTCTCGCTCCCTATACGACAGTGAGGACCCGGCTCGCCGGCCACCAGTTCATCCCGCAGATCCTCGCGAGCACTTTCTCACCGGGGGACATCCCGGCGGCGCAGGAAGAGATCTCGGCGATCATGCGGGAGTCGCATGGCCTGGCGAGCTGGGAGGATGCCGATTTCACGGTTCGCAACCAGTCCGACCTGGCCGATGCGGCACAGGGCACGACCGAGGTGATGACCCTGCTGTTGGCCGCGATCGCGAGCATTTCCCTGCTCGTCGGAGGGATCGGGATCATGAACATCATGCTGGTCTCGGTCACGGAGCGGACCCGGGAGATCGGGATCCGGATGTCGATCGGGGCACGCGGCTCGGATGTGATGACCCAGTTTCTCGTCGAGAGCACCGTGCTGAGCGCGGCGGGGGGACTTCTGGGCCTCGCGCTCGGACTGGGTGGGGCGCGGATCGTCAGCTCCCTCACCGGCTGGACCACCACGATCTCGCCGTTGACCGTGTTCGTGGCGCTGGCGTTTTCCTGCGCGATCGGGATTTTTTTCGGGTTCTATCCCGCCCGGCAGGCCGCCGAACTGGATCCGATCGAGGCGCTCCGCTACGAGTGAGCCCAGTGAGCCGGGCGGGGCGGGAGCTCAGCGCCCGGCTGCCTCCAGCATTCTGTAGGTGTACGCAGGTCGTGCGCGGACGCAGGCTGTGGGCACCGGCCCGTACTCGAAGGGATCGACCGCCGTCGAGAAGTAGTCATACACGAGCCGGGACACCTCGGCGATGGTCCTCTCGCGTCTCCACGTCGTCCGGTTGAAGGTGTAGACGAACACGGCGATCGCCACGTGTCCTGCTTCGTCCGGTAGCGTGATGATCCCCACATCGTTGATCGCGCCGGCGATCGTCCCGGTCTTGTGCGCGACCGGAGTTCCGCGGGGCAGCAGGCCCTTGATACGCCGCGGACCCGACCGGCTCGCCAGCATCGATTCAACCAGGTAGTCACGGGATTCCGGGGTCAACCCCTCGCCCGCGTGAATCAGGCCGAGCAATTCGGCCATCGCATTCGGCGTGGCCGTATCGCGCGGATCATCGCCGAATCGGAGCCGAGCCTGCTGACGGTGCTCCGCCGGAAGCGCGTCGCGTGTGCGGAAGTACTTGTAGCGGTACAGCTCGGTCTCCGGCACCGAATCGGGAATGCCGGACAGATCGGCGAACGTGCGGGCTTCGGAGCGGTCCACGTCGATCTCTTCGATCCCGAGTTCGCGCAGACGCCGCGTGACTTCCTCCGGTCCGCCTGCCATGCGGAGGATCATGTCCGTCGCGGTATTGTCGGACACTTCGATCATCAGACGGAACAGACTGTCCACCGTGGCCCGCTCGGCGCGCCCGCCCGACCAGCTCGCCAGGGGGCTGTAACCCGGCCGGAAATCCGTTGTCGGGACAACGAGATCTTCGAAAAGATCGATTTCGCCCTCGTCCACGCGTCGGAGGAACTCGAGCGTCATCGGGATCTTGGACACGCTGGCCATCGGAAATCGCACGGTTCCGTTGAACGAGATCCGGGCGCCGGTCTCCAGGTGGACGGCGGCAACGCCGATTTCTCCTCCGACGCGGCGCGTGATCTTCCGGAGTTGCTCGCCGACAGAGTCCGGAACGAGGCACAGATCGAGTCCGTTCGAGGATATTGAGGATGTTGCGGATGCTGTTTGTGCCGGCTGTGTCGGCTGCGCGTGGGCTTCAGTTGGAGGGGAGGCGAGAGAACAGACGAGGAACAGCGGTATAATGACAAACGGATGCCGACGGCTCGAATAGCCGACGGTCTCGTGCGTATCCCCTGTGCCCCACACCCTCATGCCGTTTTCCCCGGGTAGCGGTATGGCCGTTTCCGCACCTCAACGAGCAATTATCGGGCCGACAGAGCCTCACCGAAAGGCCCGGCCCGCACGACCGGAGCCGGCCTCACGGGAAGATGCCGAGTTCCTGATACGAGATCGCGATCTTCTTGATCGCCGTGACGAACGAGGCCGTGCGAAGGTCATCGATTCCCAGGCTCTTCTCGATGTCCCGGATCTGGTGATACGCCACGACCATCGTCTCTTCGAGTCCCGAATGGACGAGATCTTCTTCGTCCGCTCCGAGGTCCGGAATGTCCTTCGTGAAGACGTCGACGCCCGTCGCCCGTCCGATCTCCTCCAGCAGGCTCCGGTGGGCCGTTTCGTCGAACCGCTTTTCCATCCTGCCGAACCGGACGTGAGACAGGTTCTTCAGCCACTCGAAGTACGAGACCGTCACGCCGCCGGCGTTCAGGTACAGGTCCGGGAGCACCCGGACCCCGCGCTCCAGCAGGATCTCGTCCGCGTCGGCCGTGGTGGGCCCGTTCGCCGCTTCACCGACGATCTTCGCCTGGATACGGCTGGCATTGTCCGCTGTAATCTGATTCTCCAGCGCGGCCGGAACGAGGACGTCGCAGTCGAGCTCGAGGGCGTCGGTGGTGTGCGGCAGGTCGGTTGCCCCTGGAAACCCGAGGATCGACCCGGTTTCTTTCCTGTGCTTCATGACGGCATCGAGATCCAGACCATTCGGGTTGGCGATCGCGCCTTCCCACTCGGCGAGCCCCACGAGAACGGCGCCTCCGTCCGCAAGGTGGCGGGCCGCGTGGTACCCGACGTTGCCCAGCCCCTGGACCACGACCCGCTTGTCCTCCAGGCCCGGCGACAGGCCGAGCTTCTTCATGTCCTCGGCCGAACTGCAGGCCTCGCGAATGCCGTAGAACACGCCCCGTCCCGTCGCATCGAGGCGGCCCCGGATTCCCTCCTGCTCGATCGGCTTGCCGGTCACGCACGCTTCGGCGTTCTGCTCGCCGTTCGACATCGACTTGTAGGTGTCCACGATCCAGGCCATCTCGGACGGGCCGGTGCCGTAGTCCGGGGCGGGGACATCGATGCCCGGACCGATGAATCGCTTCTTGATCAGCTCGTACGTGTAGCGGCGCGTGATCCGCTCGAGCTCGTCCGCTGAGTACTTCCTGCGGTCGATGCGGACTCCGCCTTTGGCGCCGCCGAACGGGACGTCCACGACCGAGCACTTGTAGGTCATCAGGGCGGCGAGGGCCATCACCTCGTCCTCCGTCACCCCGGTGCTGAATCGGATGCCGCCTTTCGTCGGGAGCTTGTGCTGACTGTGCTCGGCCCGCCACGCTTCGATCACCTCGATCGTTCCGTCGTCCCGCTTGAGCGGAAACGTCACCCGATACACGCTGTTGCATTCTTTTATTTGCGCCAGGAGCCCGTCGCAGCAATCCGTAAGCGCCGCCGCCCGGTCGAAGGTCCGATGGACCTGGGAGAGGAATCCGAATTCAGTAGACATCTGTGTTTCCTGGTGAAGGAACGCGCGAGTTTCCGGAAATCGATTCGATTCCGGTGGCCGCCCAGCCGTAGAATACAGCCGAGCGGATTCTGTAGACCACTCCGGGAGGATCTCATGACGAATACTCTCCGCCGTGCCCCGTTGATCGCCGGCCTCGCCTCGCTGCTGTTTGCGATGCCGCTTCTCGCCCAGGATGCCGGCGAGGCCGCCCACGCCTCGAGTGCGGAGGCGACCGTCCGTGTCCTGTACGATATCATCAGCTCCGAGGCGGGCCGGGTCCCGGATTGGGAGCCGGTGCGGGCCCTGTTCCTTCCCGAGGCCCTCGTCATCCTTCGCAGCTCGCGCGAGGCGATGAGTGTGCTGACGCTCGATGGCTTCATCCAGGACTTCGACGAGTTCTACCAGGAACCAGAGGTCCAGGAGAACGGCTTCAAGGAGACGATTCTCGCACTCAAGTCCACCGAGTTCGGCGACATGGCGCAGGTGTGGGTGCTGTACGAGGCGCGAGTTCCGGACGGTGGCGGCAACCGGGGCGTGGACAACTTTTCGCTCATTCGACGGGACGGAGCATGGCGCGTGGCCGCGATCACGAACGAGGTTCCATTCCCCGGACGGCCTGTCCCGGACGGCCTGTTCGACTGAACGAGATCAGGGGACGAGCGGCGGCTCGTCCTCCATCTCGACGATCCACAGTCCGGACGC
>CBDUVN010000089.1:0-8484 GCA_965370685.1 uncultured bacterium
TCCGGCCGATCCTCGTTCCAGGTCGATGCCGCGCGTATTGAGGACGCGCGTGATGTCGACTCGGCTGAGGGTGGAGGCCAGCGGGTCGCCACCACGACTCGCCTCGGTCAGCATCGCATCCCCTCCGCCGCCCGCGGCAAGCCGTGAGCGGAGCGTGGCGAAGTACTCGCTCCCGATTCGCTTCGAGAGCCAGAGCAACACGAGGCAGATCCCGATCACGAACAGGGAGAGCCAGCGGGAGGAGAATCCCGGCAGGGTGACCCACAGGAAGACGAGCAGGAACCCGAGGCCCTCTCCCGCTGCATCCGCCACCAGGTCCACGAAGGTCTTCGTGCGGCGGCGGATGTCATGTGGAACCGGCACCCAGAGGAACTCCATTACCGTGCGGAATACTGACTTGCGCAGCGTCGAGTCCGCACCGCGCAGGCCCGTCGCGGCCACCAGTCCCGGCACGAGCAGCATACCGGCCGAGCCGAATGCCACGACGAGCGGGACCAGCGCCACGCTCCACGCGATCCCGGCGGCCGTCAGGAAGCGAGTGGTGACGAGCAGCTGGACCACGAGCGCCAGCCCCCCGGTCCACGCATAGAAGTCACCGAAGAACACGGCCATCTGCGGGCCGCCGCCCAGCGCCTGTTGAACGGCCTCCTTGAACTGAAAGTCCACCACCGCGCTGGCCGCTCCGACGAGAAAGAAGACGAGAGCGATCAGGCGCACGTGCGGTGTCTCGAGCACGAGCCGGATTCCCTCGCCGGGTCTCGCCGGAATTCGAGGTGCGTCGGCCCGCGCTCCGATGCGCTCCCGGGGGATCAGCTCGTTGATCAGCAGGCTGAACCCGAGCAGACCGATGAGCACGATCAGCAGGTCGGCCGGCGCGAAGTGTGCCAGGAGCGGGCGGATGGATGTCCCGGCTACCAGGAGTCCGAGCGTCCCCCCGGCGCTCACGAGCCCGAACAGGCGCTTCGCTTCCCGCACCACGAACAGCTCGCTCACCACGAGCCAGAAACCCGACGTGAGGAGCAGCGTGCCGACGGCCGTCAGCAGGTAGAACACCACGACCATGGACGTAGAGCGTCCGATGAACGGGTACAGGATCGCGAGCGCCAGCCCGAGGGCCGCAATGACGCCCCGCAACACCCGTCTCGGGGGTCGGCTGTGGAGGGCCCGGGCGAACAATCCGGCGCCCACGAGGCCGAGACCGACTGTGGCTCCGCCGACGTAGGGAAGGGCGGACGCATCGTAGATGTCGAGAAAGAGCGCCTCTCGCAGGGCCCGCGACAGGACGACGAACCCCATCATGACGAAGGCGCCGGCGAACGTCAGGAGGACGAGCCGTACCTCGTTCGGACGGACGTCCAGCCACTCGGCGAGCCGGGCCGCCGGCGTCATCCTCGGCCCGGCCGGCTCAGGCGGGGATTCCCTGGCGGGCCGCGCGCTCCATCGCATCCACGAACCGGGCCAGCTCCTCCTGCGTCGTGTAGACGCTCGACGATACCCGGATGCCCTTGAATTCCGGGTGGACGATCGAAGTCACGATGATCCGCTGCTCGCGCCACAGCCAGCTGGTGAGCGCACCCGGCTCGATTCCCTCGATCTCCACGGTCGCGAATCCGCAGGAGAACTCCGGGTCGAGGCTCGTGTGAAGGACGACACCGGGGATCTGGAGCAGGGGCTCCGCCCAGCTGTCGCGCAGGTAGCGAAGACGCGCTTCTTTGCGCTGCGCGCCGATCGCCTGGTGAAACGTCAGGGCTTCCGCGATCGCCAGGTAGCCGGCCGCCGGGTGGGTGCCGATCTCTTCGAATTTGCGGATATCCGAGTCGAGCTGAGGGCCCGCCGCCTGCAGGGGCCACAGCTCCGGGATCTTCTCCCGGCGCACGTACAGCAACCCTGTTCCGTGGGGCGCGGCAAGCCACTTGTGCAGACTCGTCGCGTAGTAATCGCAGTCCAGGTCGGACAGCTGGAAGTCGAAGTGCGCCAGCGCGTGTGCACCATCGATGATCACCGGAATCCCGTGCCGCCGCCCGAGGGCCACGACGTCGCGCACCGGCAGGATCTGACCGGTGAGGTTGATCACATGGCACACCAGGATCAGCCGGGTCCGCGGGGTGATCTCCGCCTCGAACCGCCGGACGATCTCGGCCGGGTCTTCCGCGGGGACCGGAATCGAGAACTCGCGCAGCACGATTCCTTCCCGGCGCTCCCGCTGCCGGAACGTCGTGAGCATGCGCGGATAGTCCTGGTTCGTCGTGAGGACCTCGTCTCCCGGCTCGAGATCGAATCCGAACTGGAGGATCTGCAGTCCCTCGGAGGCGTTCCGGGTGAGCGCGATCTCCTCGGCGTCCACGTCCCACTCGCGGGCCAGTCGCTCCCGGACGGCCTCGCGCTGCGGCTCCAGGATGCGCCACATCGTGTAGACCGGCGCCTCGTTGGAGTAGTCGAGGTGACGCTTCATCGCGTCCTGGACGTAGGCGGGGGAGGGACTCACACCGCCGTTGTTCAGGTTGACGAGGCTCCTGTCGACCGTGAACGACCGGGCGATCTCGCCCCAGAACTCCTCGTCATCCGCTGCATCACGAGGGTCGGAATGGCGGGTCGCGAGCACCTCACGCAGCCGAGGACCGGCGTCGAGTCGGGTGGGGAAGAGAGGGACTCCGGCGGCCGCGGCGACCGCCGGCAGGCCGATGGACCCGAGAAATCGTCTGCGGCTCGTCATTGGACCCCCCTCAGGAAGGGTCGGGCCGGCGGCAGGGCGCCGCCGGCCTCATTCTCTGCTGCGTCAGTCCTGCGGCGCCATACCGGGCATCGCCGGCATTGCCTGCGGCTCTTCCGTGATCGAGGATGTGGCGTCATTCCCGTAACCCGTGAGGACCATGGTGTCCCCACCGGACTCACCCGTGGTCCCCTTCACGATCCCGAACGGGACGTCGCCGCTGACCCAGGCGTCGTTTCCGTCCGCTACTTTAAGATGCCAGGCCTTCATGCTGCCGGCCGGCGTCGTGACGTCTTCCTCACCGATCAGCTCGGAGCCCCTGCATTGCTCCGCCACATCCAGCATCGGATTCGACTGCATCTGTTGCTGCATCATCCCCAACATCTGATCCGGCATGCGCATCGCCGGCATCTGCATCGCCTTCACGATTCCCTGGGTAACCTCGTCGCCCTTGAACGGGAAGTCGGGAACCTGCAACTGAACGATCTGCTCGCCCTGCGCGGTCGCGGCCTTGAGCTCGAACCACAGCTCCTGCGGGTTTCCACGGTCCACGATGGCGAACCGGATGCCGCTGACCTGCGCCGCCTGCGGTCCCTCCATCTTGAACTCCGCCCAATCGCCGAGTTCGACCCCGCCGATGGCGTCGCAGACTTTCTCGATGTCCTGCGCGCCCGCGGGCATCGCTATAAGACCGATCGCGGCTGCGGCGAACAGTCCCGATCGGACCTGATCCATCACTCGCATTCATCCTCCGATATACCTGAATTCCGTCCCGGAGCGCTTGATCGCTGCCCGGACGCGCCGACCAAGATGCAGGGGCCGGCTCGCAGAACGCCAGTCCGGGACTACTCTCCGATGATCTTGATCAGAATCCGCTTCGGTCTTCTCCCATCGAACTCGCCATAGAAGATCCTCTCCCACGGGCCGAAGTCGAGCTGACCGTCGGTGATCGCGACGACGACCTCACGTCCCATGATCTGTCGCTTGTGGTGCGCGTCCGCGTTGTCCTCTCCGGTGCGGTTGTGGTGGTACCGCTCCGGGCTGGGATCGAACGGCGCCAGCTCCTCCAGCCACACCTCGTAGTCGCGGTGCAGGCCGGGCTCGTCGTCGTTGATGAACACGCTCGCCGTGATGTGCATCGCGTTCACCAGGCAGAGCCCCTCTCGGACACCGCTCTCTACGACGGCCATCTCAACCTCCGGCGTGATGTTCACGAACATCATCCGGGCGGGAACCTGCATCGTGAGGTACTTCGTGTATGCTTTCATCCGGTGATCCTCCGGGGTTGCGGCCGGGCGAGATGAGATCGTGCTGCTTGTATCGGGTGCATGGACTGTCCTATGTTCGCCGGCGCTGGTTGGAGGGGAAAGCGAGAGCCTCGGTTCGCGGCCCGGCTCCTGGTCTCGGAAACGACTTCAACAGAAGCGGGCAATTATATGCAGACGGTGCAGTTAGAGTGGAAGGGAGAGTTCCGGTTCGAAGCGACAGCGGACCAGGTGCGCACGATGATCGATGGGGATGGCCAGGTCGGACCGGCACCGGTGAACATGCTTCTCGAGTCGGTGGGCGGCTGCACGGCGATCGACGTGGTCGATATCCTGCAGAAGGGGAGACAGGAAATTCGCGCGATGCACGTCGAGGTCGGAGCTGAACGGCGCGCCGAGATTCCGCGTGCCGTGACCAAGCTGTATCTCAGGTTCAGGATCGAGGGAGACATCACGGAGCAGAGAGTGCAGCGGGCGATCGATCTATCGCTCGAGAAGTACTGCAGCGTGTTCCACTCGTTGCGGATGGACGTGGCGGTGGACACGGAGATAGAGATCGTACCGTAGTGCAGTAGCCGGCCCCGGGCCGCGCGGGGCGACTCGAGGCCCGAAGATGTCACGTCAGACGCGAAGTACCCTCTTCAGGATGCGCCGCGCGATTTCCAGGCCGAACAACAGCAGGATCTTCCTCAAAGTCTTCTTCCTCCGGCCAAAACGGGGATTCATAGCTTCGGGACTCCGTCGCGAGGCCCGGCCCGAAACCCGTCAGTTGTCGTGTCGTACTACTCTGTGCAATGTACGCGAATCTCGCGGGTGGTGTTTCACCGGTCTTGAAAGCAAGTGCGTGAGGGTGCAGAAGACAGGAAGGCCCGCCGGCTTTCAATGGGACACTGCCTTCTAAAGCGCGGCAGAGGGCCTGCCCGCAGCATACGGCCGGGCCCTTTAGTCATCCTGCCTCGTTTCTCCGCTGCGGCCCGCGGGCCCGGACGGCCCGACCTGAGGATGAACCAGAGTGGAAAGACCTCGGACCGGCGGTCAGACTTGCGGAGGACTTGCAGTACCCGGACGACCCTCGCGGGGAGATTGCGGACCTGTTGCTGTCGAGGTTGCAGGGGAGCCCGGCGCAGGAGATCGAGGGCCTGATCGCCTCGGTCGCCAGTTAGGGCTGAGGGCGGCAAAGGTCACTGCTCGGCTACCGTGCTCCAAGCACGGAGATGAGACCGGCCGGCCGTCAACGGAGTCCGCGCGGGAAGTGGCAAGATCAGAAGGAATTTCCCCGTGCAGAGCCGATGATGTAGCTTGAAACCGTGTCCACGGTCGAACAGACGCCGGCCTCTGACGAGCGCCTCGGAAACCGTCTCGAGTTCGAGACGCTGATCTCAGACCTCTCCTACCGGTTCATCAACCTGCCCCCCGGCGAGGTGGACCGCGCGATTGAGGACGCGTTGCAGCGTGTCTGCGAGTTGCTCTCCATCGATTACGCGGTGCTCTGGCAGTGGTCTACCGCGACCCCGGGCCTGATCACGCCCACCCACGCTTACATGAGAGTGGAAGGTCCGCGGCCTTCCGAGCCGCTGAGCCAGGAGCAGTATCCCTGGATGGTGCAGCAGATGCTGGCGGGCCGGACGGTGGTGGTTCCCTCGCTGGATGCGATGCCGGAGGAGGCCACCGTCGATCGGGAAACCGCCCGTCTTCAGGGCATCAAGTCGAATCTGACCCTTTCGTTGTCGCTGGCGGGCGAGCTGCACGTCGGGGCACTCGCCTTCAACACCCTGCAGTCGGAGCGCGACTGGCCGGACGAGCAGGTGCAGCGGCTGCAGCTGGTCGGCCAGGTATTCACCAACGCGCTCGCCCGGTCCCTGCGCGAGGAGCAGCGGCGGAAGAGTGAAACCCGACTCGCGGCGGGCGCCGAGCTCGCGGGCCTCGCGTTCTACGAGGTGGACCTCGCTGAAGGCGTGATGTTTGTCGACGATCGGCTTCGCGACGTCTGCGGCGTTCCCCCCGACCGGGAACAGGGCCTCCAGGCCCTGGAGTTCTGGCTGGAGCATCTGCATCCCGACGACCGCCATCGCCTGTTGGAAGCTCGCCGGGAACTCCACGAGGGCCTGCGGGAAGGCCTGACTATCGAGTATCGCTACGTACACCCCGCGCGCGGGGACATATGGATTCACCACGTGGCGGGCGTCTCACGGCGCGACGCCAACGGACGCGCGATTGCCACATACGGGGTCTTACGAGACATCACCGAGCGCCGGCGCGCCGAGGAGGCGCTCCGACGGTCGCTCGCCGAGGTCGAGGGGTTGAAGGACCGGCTCCAGGCGGAGAGCGACTACCTCAGGGCCGAGATCCGGGTGGTCCACCCGCATGCCGAGATCATCGGGCGGAGCTCCGCCATCCAGGAGGTCCTGTACCTGGTCGAACAGGTTGCGCCCACCGAATCCTCGGTGCTCCTGCGCGGCGAGACCGGGACCGGCAAGGAACTCGTCGCCCAGGCGATCCACCGGCTCAGCCCCCGCCGGAACCACCTGATGGTCCGGGTCAACTGTGCGGCGCTTCCATCGGGTCTCGTGGAGAGCGAGCTGTTCGGCCGGGAGAAAGGCGCCTACACCGGGGCCCTGACGCGCCAGGTCGGACGGTTCGAGATCGCGGACGGTTCGACGATCTTTCTCGACGAGATCGGTGAGCTGTCGCTCGAGGTACAGGCCAAGCTGCTGCGCGTGCTTGAGAGTGGCGAGCTCGAGCGGCTGGGCAGCCCCAGAACCATCCGGGTCGACGTGCGGCTGATCGCGGCCACCCATCGCAACCTGGAGGAGGAGATCCGCCAGGGGCGCTTCCGGGAGGATCTCTACTACCGCCTCAACGTCTTCCCGATCCAGGTGCCTCCGCTGCGCGAGCGGCCAGAGGATATCCCGATGCTGGTGTGGGCGCTCCTCGAGGAGGTCTGTACCCGCATGGGGAAGAAGATCACCCAGGTCCCGCGCGCGACGATGGAGGCCCTCCAGAGGCAATCCTGGCCGGGCAACGTTCGCGAACTTCGGAACGTGATCGAGCGCGCGGCCATCGTCACTGCGGACGAGACGCTGAGACTGCCCGTGTTCGCCGGGGCGGCGGAGGCGCCAAAGACGCTGGCCGACGCGGAGCGTGAGCACATCCTTCGGGTGCTCGAGCGGACGGGCTGGCAGATCAAGGGGCCATCGGGCGCGGCCACTGCGCTGGACCTCAACCCCTCGACGCTCTACAGCCGCATGAAGAAACTGGACATCCCGTCTCGTCGGCAGAAGGCGGACGGCGCGGCCACATAGCCTCCGACACGAGGCGATATTTCGACCCCCAGTCGCGATTTCGCCCTTTTCCCGCACTTCCTTCCCTTCGATCCACACCCTTCACGTCCAATACATCCCTGTGAATTAACGACTTAAGCCCGTTTTCCGGGCGACGCTACGCCGTGGCACAAATCGAGCATTGACGGACGAGCATGAACATCGTCGGAACGCTCAAGATCGTGCCGCTACCGGACCGACGCGGCGAGGTGCTGGAGATCCTGCGGTCCGTTCAGGGTCCCGTGCTGGCCGAGCCTGGCTGCACCGAGTGCGACATCTACGAAGAGCCGGGTCCCGAGAAGGCCGTCGTGCTGGTCGAGCGATGGGAATCCGAGGCGGCGCTCAAGGCACATATTCGCTCGGAGGCGTACCGGCTCATTCTCGGTGCTATCGAGCTTTCGGGTGCCCCACCGACGGTCCGGTTCGACCACGTGTTGGTCAGCGAGGGCATGGAGAAGATCGAGCAGGAACGCGGCATGGACGGCGCCCTCAACGACCAGATGAATCTTGAGGGAGATACGTGAGGCTGCGATCAACGCCAGACGAGCGCAGCATAGTCCGAAGTATGAACTCGAGGCAGGACGGTCAGGTTCCCACGACAAGAGGAGAAAACGGCATCATGAATGAGCGAGACGAGCAACCGGTCACCACGCCCGAATCCTCGGGGTTCACCCGCCGTGAATTCGCGAAAACAGGTATTGTTGCAGCCGGCGGCGTCGCGGTCCTCGGCGCGGCCGACCGGTTGGCGGCCCAGGAGAGAGTATCCAGCACAGCACCGCTGAATTGGAAAGAGGTGTGGTACACGAACTGCCCCATGGTTTCCGCTAACAATGTCGACCAGGAGCTGGGCTGGTGCCGTGAGGAGTTCAAGAAGATCGGCGTGGAATATGACTTCTTTCGCCACTCGCCCGAGAATAACTGGTACCCGCACTACATCCACAACCTCGACAACCTCATCCGGTTCGGCGGACTGTATCCCCCGATCCATGTCCATGCGGATATCCGCCGTACCCGACTCCTGGGTGCTACATGGGTCGTCGAAGGCGGCTGCATTGCCGTGCGTGCGCGCGACCCGATCTTCCGGATGAAGGACCTGAAGGGGAAGAAGATCGGCATCTCGAAGAGCCTGAACAGCATCAAGAACGACTGGTGGCGCATCCAGGAACACATGGGCATCGAGAACATGCTC
>CBDUVN010000090.1:0-8272 GCA_965370685.1 uncultured bacterium
AGCGTACGGAGCAGCTCGCCCCACGTCGCCGTTCCGCCGAGGATCTTGTCCCCGATCAGGTAGGTCATTCCCGACCAGATCAGCCACATCGAGAGCGCGGCGAACAGGCCGGCGATGATATGCGGCATGCCTCCTTCAGCCCCACCGATCATCCGCGCGACCGCAGCGATCATGACTACCGCCGCCGCCTGCTTCGTGAGGGACTCGTCGTGTTCGACTTCCTCGTACGTCGGCACATCGAACTTCGCGGCGCCGATCATCCGGTCGAAGATCGTCCGTTGTTTGTCCATGCGGTTTTTTTCTCCTGTGTCAGGTCACCTGTGCGTCCGGAATCCCGTCATGCGCGATCGCATCAGCGATCCCGCGTTCCTCGTTTACCGTGGCGAGGATCGCCCCCCCGAGAATGAAGAACATGATCACCGTGGCCACACCGAGTCGCTGGCCGAACAAGCCGGTCACCAGCCCGAGCACCAGTGGCCCGAGGAACGCGGTGGCCTTTCCAGAAAACGCGTAGAAACCGAAGAACTCGCTCTGGTGCCGCTCCGGCGTGAACCGGCCCATCAGGCTTCGGCTGGCCGCCTGGGTCGGCCCGAGGAACACTCCGATGATGATTCCGGCGACCCACAGCCCGGTCTTCGAGGTCGCGCTCACGCCGATGACGACCGCGATGCACAGGGCGACCAGGCTGATGAGAACGGTCTTCTTGCCTCCAAGCCGGTCGTCCACGAACCCGAACGCGAACGCTCCGAGACCAGCCGCCACGTTCAGGGCCATGCCGAAGAACGTGACCTCACCGAGACTCATTCCGAACGTCCCGTACGCGAAGATCCCGGCGAACGAGATCAGCGTGACGAGCCCGTCGTTGTAAATCAGGCGCGCCAGCAGGAACTTCGCAACCTCGCCGTGTTGTCCGAGGCTCCGGAAGGTCCGGCCGAGCTCACGGAACGCCCCCGGGACATCGACGGCCCCGGTCGGCTTCGTGTCCCGGACGAACAGGAACATCGGAATGCTGAACAGGAGGAACCAGGCCGCGACGAGCAGGTTCGTCGCCCGGAACCGGAAATCGCCGTCGGCCGGGATCCCGAACCAGGGCGTCTCCGGTTGCACGAACCCGTACAGGGCGATCGCCATCGCGACGAGCCCGCCGATGTACCCGAAGGCCCAGCCCCAGCCGGATACGCGTCCGATCATCTCCCGTGGTGCGATCGCGGGGAGGAACGCGTTGTAGAACACCATCGCCACCTCGAACGCCACGTTGGCGATGATGAACACCGTGAGCGCTCGGAACGCCGCGCCACCCGTCCCCGGCGCCATGAACGCCAGCAGGACCGTGAACGCGGAGCACACCAGGGTGGCGATGATCAGGTAGCGACGACGTCGGCCCGACCGGTCCGCCACGGCGCCGAGTACCGGTGAGAGCAGGGCAATCAGAATCGCGCTGATCACGATCCCCCGGGACCACAGCACCGTGCCCCTGTCCGGGTCGGCCGCGAACGCGCCCGTGAAGTACGTCGAGTAGATGAAGGTGACGACGAGAGTCGTGAACGCGGAGTTCGCCCAGTCGTACGAGCACCACGAGAAGATGGTCCGACGGTCGGACTTCACGCGTCCCCCTGTCCCCGCTTGTACCATTCGAGACCGGGATCGGCCCTGGGGAAAATACGGTCACGCAGATCTTCACGCTCCGCATCGTCCATGAACGGGCCCGAACGCGCCACGGCGGCGTTCGTCCGCACGAGATCGGGCCGTTCCATCCCGACCACGGCGATGCTGATCGGCAGGGACCACACGTAGCGCAGACACTCCTCGTGCGTGCACACGCCCTCGCGGACCAGCGCCCCGTCTGCCGAGGTCTTCATCGCGATCACGCCGATGTCACGGTCGATCGCGGCCTCCACGACCTGGCGCTGGAAGCTGTTCTGATGATAGTCGATCGGGTTGATCGGAAACTGGAGCGTGTCGAATTCCCATCCTTCATCCCAGTATTCGAGCGCCCGGACGTGAGCTGCCGGCGTCATGTGTCCGGTCACGCCGACGTACCGCACGAGTCCGCGCTGCTTCGCCTCGAAGATGTACTCCATCGCCCCACCGGGCCGGAAAGCGAGGTCCACATCTTCCGGGCTCTTCGTGCTGTGAAGCTGCCACAGGTCCAGGTAGTCGGTCCCCAGCCGCTCGAGGCTGCCCTCGAGGTGGGCTCGAGCGCTCGCGGCGCTGCGATCTCGCGGCGAATGAGTCTTGGACATCAGCAGCACGTCCGATCGGACGTTCCGCAGCGCGGACCCGAGCCAGCGCTCGGAGTCACCCGCCTGGTAGCTCTCCGCCGTGTCGAAGAACCGGATCCCTTCCTCGAGCGCCGTCTCGACCAGTCGGCGGGCGTTTCGCTCCGACCCGGCCAGGCCGACATGATGGCCTCCAAGAGCGAGGATCGGCACCTCCAGCCCGGTGCGGCCGAGCCGGCGAGCCGGGAGATCCGACGGGGGAACCGGCCCCGACGGAACCGGGCCGCCCGATTCCCATAGACGGATGCCTGCGACGCCGGCGAGACCCGCCGCGAGGCCTGCGAACACCGCCGAGAATGCCCGCCGGTTCATTCTGTCTCCGGCAGCAGCGACACCTGGACGTAGCGGAGCGGGTCGAGCCAGCGCCGGGCCGCTGCACCGATCCCCTCCGTGGTCAGTCCATCCAGCAGCGGATCGAGCTCCAGAATGTCCTCCAGCGGCTGACCATCGCGGTCGTAACCGAAGATCGCAGCCAGCCAGAACCCGTTCTCCTCCAGGTCCGTCTCCCGGGACCGGCGCCTGGTCTCCTGCACTTTCGCCAGGTTTTCGGCGGATGCTCCGTGAGTGGACAGGCTGTCGATCACGGCGAACGTCGCGGCAGTGAGCTCGTCGAGCCGTTCGGGCTCGACTCCATAGCTGATCCGAACGCCGTAGCGCTCGACCGGGATCCGGGTCGGAGTCGCGCTGACGCTGGCGCCGTATGTACCGCCCATCTCCTCTCTCAGCACTTCGCGCAACATGATGTCGAGCACATCCGTCGTGGCTCCGAGCAGCAGCCGGTTCGGTCGATCGTACTCGAACGGTCCGGTGAACACGATCGCCGTCTGCGCCTTCGGCTCCTGGCCCTTGTGGACAATGCGGCGCTCGATGCCACCCGGAGGCCGGACGCCGATGTCGCGCCACGTCTCATCCCGACCGGAGGACGGAAGCGACGCGAGGTATCGCTCAACCAGCGGCTTGAATTCGTCGATGTCGAGCGTGCCGACGAACAGGAACGTGAAGTCTCCGAAATCCGCGAATCGCTCCCGGTAGAATGCGAGGGCCTGGTCCAGATCCACCTGCTCCAGCCGTTCGCGGCTCGGCGGCAGCCGGCGTGGATGCCCTTGCGCCAGCGTGACGCCGAGCGTGTCCGACCACACGGCCTCCGGGCTGGCGCCCCGGTTCTCGATCACGGTGCCCACCCGCGTCAGCAACGACCGGTAGGCTGTCTCATCCCGACGTGGAGCCGTCGCGTAGAGGGTCACCAGCTGCAGCATCGTCTCAAGATCGCGCGGCGAGGCCGAGCCGCTGAATCCCTCCTGGAGCTCTCCGATGAACGGGCTGACGGAGACGGCCTTCCCGGCAAGCTGTTTCTGGATGTCTACCGCACTGAGCTCGCCGGCGCCTGACGCACTCACGATCGACGACGCCCAGGTCGCCGACATGTAGATGTCGTCCGCCGCCAGCGAAGTACCACCCGGGCTCCAGGCGCTGAACAGCACCTGGTCCGCCTTGAAGTCGGTGGGCTTGAGCAGGACCCGGACCCCGTTCGACAGCCGCCACTCCGTCACATCGACGGCACCGTTCCGCGACTCGGCGACGATCGTGCCGGGCTCCGGCAGCTCAGCCAGCAGAGGCTGGTTGGCCGGTCCATCAGCCCACGGCTCGATGGAAGCGGTGCCCACGGCTCCGAACGCCGCGAGCAGTTCCTCGTCGGACGGCACCTGAACGCCCGGCTTTTCGGGTGATGAGGCCAGCACGACCCGGTTCGTATCGGAGATCCACTCGCGTCCGAGACCGTTCACCTCCTCGATCTCGATCCCCGGCAGGTATCGCCGAGCCAGGGCGTACTCGTACCCGATTCCCGGAATCGATTCATCCTGCAGGAATGCACGGCCGTATTCGGCTGCGTAGGCGGACGACTCCGTGTTGTCCCGCTCCTGCCAGGCCCGCTCGTAGCCGCGCAGCATGTCCGCCTTCTGCCGGTCGAGCTCCCCCTGCGTGAACCCGAACCTGTCCACCCGCTCCGCTTCGAGCAGCAGTCTCTCGAGCCCGCTCTCGATCTCGCCCTCGGACACCGACGCCTGAAGCTGGTACACGTCGGACCCGCGCACGAACGACCCCTTGCCGGAGCCGGCATACAGGAACGGTGGATTCTCCGATCCCTGGGTGATTTCGAAGAACCGGAAATTGAGCATCGAATTCCAGCTGCGCTCGACCATGCCTCTGCGGTAGTCCGCGTGTGTCCCCTGCGAGGCGAGCGGCAGCTTCCACACGACGCTGACGCTGGCGACCGTGAGCTCGGGGTCCGCGACCGAAGAGATCAGCGTCTCGTGGTGCGACGGGACGTCGAAATCCGGCCTCGGACGAGGGGACTGCGGCGCGGGGATGCGCGAGAACCCCTTCCGAATTCTCTGCACCATCTGGTCGGGATCGAAGTCACCGACGGCGATCACGGCCATCAGGTCAGGTCGATACCAGTCCCGGTAGAATCTCTCGAGCGACTCGTGCTCGAAGTTCTGCAGGATCTCCGGGTCCCCGATCGGCAGCCGATCGGCGTATCGGGAGCCCTGGAACAGGACCGGGAACTGCTGGTCCCGAATCCGAGATCCTGCGCCCTGTCCGAGCCGCCATTCCTCGAGCACGACGCCACGCTCCTTCTCGACCTCCAGCGAGTCGAAGGTTATCGCATGCGCCCATTCCTCGAGAATCCTGAGTCCGGTTTCCAGTACATCGGCGCTGTCAGTCGGAACTTCGAGCATGAACACCGTCTCGTCGAAGCTCGTGTAAGCGTTGATGTCTGCGCCGAACCGCATGCCGATCCGCTCGAGATAGTCGATGATCTCCTGTTTCTCGAAGCTCTCGGTCCCGTTGAACGCCATGTGCTCGAGAAAGTGCGCGAGCCCGAGCTGGTCCTCGTCTTCGAGCACCGAGCCCGCATTCACCACCAGCCGCAGCACGGCCCGGTTCTCCGGACGTGTGTTTTGCCGCACATAGAAGGTGAGTCCGTTATCGAGCCGGCCGTGATGCACGGCAGGATCGATCGGCATCGGAGATTCCGCGGGCGCCGTCGCCGCGTCGAGCGTGTCCGCGACGACGGGAGGGGCGTCCTGGGCGCCGGCCGACGAAGGACTCACCAGTGCCGCAGACACAAGGACCGACAAGGCCGCCATACAGGAAAGTGAGCGCGAACGACTGGAAGTTCTGTTCATCAGACGATTCCGTATCCGAGCAGCGCGTTCGCCACCTTCACGAATCCTCCGACGTTGGCTCCCTGGACATAGTCCACCCAGCCGTCGTCGCTCGTTCCGTAGGTCACGCACGTTTCGTGGATGCTGTTCATGATGCCCTGCAACCGCGCATCGACCTCCTCACGCGACCAGGCGATCCGGAGGGCGTTCTGGCTCTGCTCCAGTCCGGAGACCGCGACGCCACCGGCGTTCGCGGCCTTGCCCGGGCCGAAGAAGATCTTCGCGTCCTGGAACACGGCCACCGCGTCCTCGTCGCTCGGCATGTTGGCGCCTTCCGCGACACCGATGCAGCCGTTGTCTATGAGAATCCGGGCATGCTCACCGTCCAGCTCGTTCTGCGTGGCGGACGGGAACGCCAGATCGCACGGAACGATCCACGGGCGCTTACCGGCGTGAAAGGTCGCGTTCGGAAATACGCCCACGTACTCGCTGATCCGGCCGCGGCGGACCTCTTTCAGGTCCTTGATCCACGCCAGCTTTTCCATGTCGATTCCGTCGGGGTCGTGAATGAAGCCGCCGGAGTCGGAGGCGGTGATCGGCTTCGCGCCGAGATCGAGCAGTTTCTCGATTGTATAGATCGCGACGTTGCCGGAGCCGGATACGGTGGCCGTCTTGCCGTCCATGCCCTGGTCCCGGTGGTGCAGCATGTTCTGCATGAAATACACGGCCCCGTAGCCCGTCGCTTCGGTGCGGATCCGGCTGCCGCCGTACGACAGGCCCTTGCCCGTGATCACGCCCTGGAACTGGTTCCGCAGGCGCTTGAACTGACCGAACAGGTATCCGACCTCGCGGGCGCCGACTCCGATATCCCCTGCCGGGACATCCATGTCGGCTCCGATGTGCCGGTACAACTCGGTCATCATGGACTGGCAGAACCGCATCACTTCGCGGTCGCTCTTTCCCTTGGGATCGAAGTTCGCGCCACCCTTGGCGCCGCCCATCGGCAGCGTGGTCAGGCTGTTCTTGAATACCTGCTCGAACCCGAGGAATTTCAGGATGCTCTGGTTGACCGACGGGTGGAACCGCAGCCCGCCCTTGTACGGTCCGATCGCGTTGCTGAACTGGACCCTCCACGCCCGGTCGACCCGGACTTGACCGCGGTCGTCCTCCCAGGTGACTCGGAAGATGATGACGCGATCGGGCTCGGTCAGCCGCTCGAGGATCATCTCTTCGCGGTAGATCTGGTGGTCCATCGTGTAGGGAATCACGCTGTGCGCGACCTCGCGCACGGCCTGGTGGAATTCGGACTCGCCGGGATTCCGCCGAATCACTCCCGCCATGAACGTCTCGAGGTCCTTGCGGATCTCCGCGTTGGCGGCTGAAGTCATGGTGCGTTTCCCTCGGTTCACGGTTTCTGGGACTACTCGGCGATTCGCTGAATCAGGCTCTGAAACAGGCGCGAAGCGACCCTCGATGGCATGCCCTGGTCGGCCGCCAGGCGGAGGACATTGCTCAGGACTTCCAGCTCTCCGCCGTCGAACCAGACGCCTCCGCAGTCGAGACAGCGATCGACGATCACACCCTCGATCACCTCCTTCCGCATCAGAGCCCCATCATGCACACAGTTCATGCGATCCTCGCGCTCGGCTTTGATCGCGAGCTCACACTCACCGCAGGTCACCACGCCCTCGAACTCCCGGCTCGTCCGCCGGCTTCCGCATCGAGAACACGGCTCCCCGGCCTGTTCACCGGACAGATCCGCAACTTTCGTCACCACGACGCCCGACAGGTTGGGAAGAGCCTTGATCGGCACGGGACGATCGAGCGCATCGAAGCAGTGCGTGAACTCCTCGGCGGTATAGTGTCTGACCTGGGTGAAATTCGCATCGACGACCAGGTAGTCGCCCGGAGCTGCCTCGACCGGTCCCGACGTGGTCGTTACGACCGCCGCCTGGCTGAACTCGGCAGCGTACACCCTGCCGGTCCGGCTGTACGAGCGCCATTCCAAGCCTGTGCTCCCGTCAGGTGGGGGGAGAGCCCGGTGTGTTCCGTATCAATCAACACGAGACGATCCGTTCCCGCAGGACGGATCGTAGGGGATAGACGGCCGGTTGTCACGACTTCGGTCGGGGAACCGACCGGGCGGATTGGGTCAGTCCGTCTCGAAATGGATGGGAAGGGTGGCCCATGCCCCGACACGACGGTTCCGGCTCTCCGCCGGGGCGAATCTCATCAGCTTAACGGACGCGAGAGCCACCCGCGCCAGTGAGGGATCGCCATCGGAGTCGACGATCGACGCATCACCGGCCCGACCCTGCTCGTCCACCCAGATCCGCAGAACGACCGAGCCCCGGTGCCGCTCGTCAGGTCTGTACTCCGTGAGGATCCGGCGCGTCACGAAGTCCCAGTTCAACAACCTGGGCGGCGCGCTGGGGACTACGCCCGGCAACGTCTGGGACTGTGCCTTCGCTCCGACCGGCGGTTTGTCGAGCGTCGGCCTCGCTATCGTCCCGCCGGACAGAACGGGGGGAGTGATATCGGGACCGGTCGGCTCCGAACCGGGTGTCTCGACTGTCTTGACTTTCTTCGCGACCGGCACGCCTCGCCGATAGCCGGCGGAATGGCCGTTCTCGCGGCACCTGTCGATCTCATCGAGCAGGTCGTCACCGTCGAACAGGCGCGCGAGGTCTTTCCGGTCGCGATCGCTGGGAGCGAACCCGACACAGTTCATGCGGACGATCTGGAGAACTTCCTCGGCCGTGTAGCTGTCGCCGGTCATCATCCGCACCAGGTCGCTCTTGAGCAGAGACCGATCGGACTGCG
>CBDUVN010000091.1:0-8250 GCA_965370685.1 uncultured bacterium
TTTCGCGGAATCGCGATCCAGAAGATGTCCTCGTTCTTGTGCGGAATGAACCGGTTGATGTTCACGCCCCACACGAGGCTGTCCCCGGCATTGAACCGCAGTTGCGACAGCGGAATACGGAATTCGGCCGTCCAGCCGAGAGAGTCGATCACGGCCCCGGCTGTCCACACCGGGTTGTAGGAAAAATCCCGGCTCCGGTGACTGTCCGTGTCGTTGATCGTGTACCAGTCCATCCGCCCGCCGGCAGCGGTGACGGCGAAGGTGTACGATGTCCGGCGGTCCAGATACGAATCGATCGAGACGATCACCCGCTCCGAGTTTCCGGAGTCGTCACGGCGGGCGAGGATCGCCCGGATCTGCGACGGATCATCGCTGTACATCCGGGCCCCGATGTACAGGGTCTTATCGTCATATGCGAACGCGACCTTTGTGCTGTCAGTCGGCAGGACTCCTTCCACCGGCTCGCGCTGCACGAAATCGGAGATGTACACGGCCCGCTTCCAGAACTCTTCGTCCAGCTTGCCGTCCAGGTCGAACTTTTCGCCCGCACCGAGGCGTACGATGCTCGCGCTCTTGCCCTCGCATGCCCCGCCTGCCGTATGCCGGCAGGTGGGCCAGCCGGGGGCGGGAATCGAGTCGCGGATTACCTGCGCACGCATCGGGGCGGGCGCGAATACGAACAGGACCACCGATGTGAGCAGGATCGGGAGGCGGCGGTCACAGACTGTCGTGACTCGGGCCCCTCGCGGGATCTCGGCGGAGCCCCGGCGTGTGTGCTGAAGGAATCGTCTCAATGTATGCACGCTGCCCGCGACCGGAGTCCGGACTCTGAACCTGATTCGGTTGTGACCGGATGTCTCGATCCGGTGCGTTGCCCCACTCCCCACCACTCGCTCCTGTCACAACAACTGAGCGCGCCGGAACGCTGAGTCGTCCCGGCGCGCGGTCAGGGAATGAAGAATGTAATCCGTCACTCAGCACCAGCGTACGCGCACCCTGTAGGTGACCGTCGTCTCACCGTGTGCCGGGACCTTCACGGTGAACTTGAAGGTGTGGGCGTCCAGTTTCTCGTGGCGATGGCTGGACGACAGGATCTGCCAGTCGGCCCCGATCGGCTCCATCAGCTCGACCTCGACCTCTTCGTCCTTGTGGTTCCGGAGCTGGATCTTCCATTCGCTCTCGGTCGTGCAGTTGCCGATCACGTCGAAGTCCATCTGCCTGCGATCGCCGACGACGTCGAACGCTTCTCCCAGCTTGATCCGCACCCGCTCGTCGCGGGGTGTGTGGTCGATCCGGTCTTCGCCGACGAACTGCTGGGCGCCGGATGCGTCGCTCTTGTATACCCGTACCACGCCGGCGGGCAGCGGCATGCCCAGCCCGTTGTCCTCGGCATTCTCGAAGTCGATGAACACGCCGATCTTGGAATTCGACTCGACCTGGCCGTACTGGCCGCGGTAGTAGTGTGCGGCACCGTAGTAGATCAACCGCTTGGTGATGTCGAATTCCGGCGCCTCGAGCAGCGTAACCTGCTTCTGCTCGTTGTTCTTCACAGTCGTCGGCCGCTCGAGAGTGTACAGGTGGTACTCGAAGAACGCCTCTTCGGCGAAGTCCCGTCGCCCGGCGGCGTCTTCCATCGCCATCACGGCCTTCATCCGGTTGCGCGGCTGGTTGGACAGCCGCTGGACGTCGCCTGCCACCAGCTTGAGCTCCGCGTCCCTGTAGGTGGCGCCGCTCTGATTCGTCAGCGTCACCCAGCCGGTCAGACCCGCCTCCTCGTCCTTCTGGTCGATCACCATCACGTAGTCGGCCTTCCAGTTCATCCCGCCGGCAAGGTAGGAAGTCTCGATGGTCTGCCGGTCCGTCCTGCTCTCCAGCTGCCACATCAGCGTGGGGCGCGCGATCAGGTCTTCCGGCACTTCGGGGAAGGCGATCCTGCCCGGATAGTTGAACGTGATCTCGTTACCGATCCGCAGAACGGTGCCGTTGTTCACCGACAGCACCTCGGCGTCAACGACCTCGTCGCGTCCTTCCTTCTCGTTCCACCGGTACAGCTTCACATCTCGCCCGACGTACTTCTCGAGCAGCTTCTGCGGGCTCAGGAGATCGTACTGGTAGTTCTGTTCCAGGATATCCAGCTTCGGGCCGGTGAGCGGCCGCATGTGGACTGTTTCGGCCTGGATCGTCGAGGCGACGTCCCCGAACTCGAGCGCCACTCTCCCCCTGGCGAACGACAGGTTCCGGATCTCGCGGACGAGCCCGAAGTTCTGGTTATAGACAGTAATTGATACAGCCTCCCGGTCGTCCGCGGTGGATCGGTACACGGGCGCTTCCTGGTGTCCGGCCTCCTGTGCGACTACGGGCCGGGTATCGGTGTGCGGGCCGGCGAGCAGCGCTGCCGTCGTCGCGAGTCCGGCCACGATCGTCTTCCTCATGCCTGCCTCCTTGCGGGGTGACTTCTGAATCCGTTGTCGCCCCCGATGACGTCCGGCGTCCGAAATCCTGCACATACCACCTCAGCCGCCTTCCTGCCGGTCGAGCACGTACACGTTCCGTTGCGCCGTCGGCAGCAGGACCACGTCGTGTACGTTCACGTGCGCCGGCCTCGTGGCCACGAACAGCACGACATCGGCCACGTCGTCCGCCGACAGCGGCGTGAAGCCCTGGTATACGGCCCCGGCGCGCTCCTCGTCTCCGTGGAACCGGACGACCGAGAACTCGGTCTCGACAAGCCCCGGGTCAACGCTGGACACCCGGATGCCGGTGCCCGCGACGTCGAGGTTCATTCCCTCGGTGAGCGCCTTCACGCCGAACTTCGTGGCGTTGTAGACATTGCCCTTCGGATAGACCTGGTGCCCGGCCGTGCTTCCGATGTTGATCACGTGGCCCGTGCCGCGCTCGACCATCGCCGGCAGGATCGCCCGCGTGACGTTCAGCAGGCCCTTGAGGTTCGTGTCGATCATCCGGTCCCAGTCTTCGTGATCCCCCTCCTGCAGGAACGACATGCCGCTGGCCAGTCCGGCGTTGTTGAGCAGCAGGTCGGGCGTTCCGACGTCCCGCAGCAACTCCGCTGCAGTCTCATTCACGACGTCACGGTCACGCACGTCCACGGCAGCCGTGTGCACATCCACGTCATGCCTGTCGTGCAGCTCCGTGCCGAGCTCGATCAATCGGTCCTCCCGGCGCGCCCACAGAGCGAGGTGGGCTCCGGCCGCGGCGAACCGGCGTGCGGAGGCGGCTCCGATGCCCGCGCTCGCTCCGGTGATGAGTACCAGGCTGCCTTTCATGACGTGCCTCTCGATGGGTGATTTCGCTGTTCGCGGTGGCGCTGCGGGGCGCTGGCCTGCAACGAGATTCTACGTCTCAAGGTCGGCGGCCACTGGCACGAGCGAAAGGTGGTCACGAGCCGTACATTGTCCGCCCGCAGGACCCTGACAGACAGACACCACAATCGGGAGTGATCCCATGCCTACGAGAAGACGATCCTGGGCCGAGCCCTGGAAGATCAAGATGGTCGAGCCGCTCAAGATGCTCACCGCGGACGAGCGGCAGGCCGCCATCGAGGGAGCCGGATACAACACGTTCCTGCTTCGCTCCGAGGATGTGTACATCGATCTGCTGACCGACTCGGGCACGAGCGCGATGAGCGACCGCCAGTGGGCCGGCATGATGCTCGGTGATGAGGCCTACGCCGGAAGCCGGAACTATTACCATCTCGAAGACGCGGTGCGGGATGTGTACGGCTACAAGCACCTGATCCCGACTCACCAGGGCCGCGCGGCCGAGCACATGATCAGCCGATTGCTGATCGAGGACGGTGACTACGTGCCCGGCAACATGTACTTCACGACGACCCGGCTTCACCAGGAGATGGCCGGCGCGACGTTCGTGGACGTCATCATCGACGAGGCGCACCAGCCCGAGCTGATGCACCCGTTCAAGGGCAACGTCGACCTGGAGAAGTTCCAGGCGCTGATCGACGAAGTGGGGGCGGAGAAAATCCCGTACATCTCGGTCGCGACGACGGTGAACATGTGCGGCGGTCAACCGATTTCGCTGGAAAACCTTCGCCAGCTGTCGGATCTCGCGCACGAGAACGGGATCCCGGTCGTGCACGACATGACCCGGGTGGCGGAGAACGCGCTGTTGATCAAGGAGCGCGAGCCGGGGCAGTCCGACAGGACCATTGCGGAGATCGTCCGCGACATCTGCGATCTGACCGACGCCTGCACGATGAGCTCGAAGAAGGACCACCTGGTGAATATCGGCGGATTCCTCGCCGTGAACGACGACGCGCTGGCCGAGAAGGCCCGCAACATGGTCGTGATCTACGAGGGTCTCCACACGTACGGCGGGATGTCAGGCCGGGACATGGAGGCGCTGTCGATCGGGATCTACGAGTCGATCCAGCACGACCACATCCACGCACGGGTCGGACAGGTCCATTACCTTGGCAACAAGATCGCCGACGAGGGAATCCCGATCATGCTGCCGATCGGTACGCACGGCGTGTTCCTCGATGCGAAGCGATTCCTGCCGCACCTGGACCAGGACGAATTCCCGGCCCAGGCGCTGGCGGCGGAGGTGTACATCGAATCCGGCGTGCGGGCTATGGAGCGCGGAAACGTCTCGGCGGGCCGGAATCCGGAGACCGGTGAGAACCGGCATCCGGCGCTGGAACTCGTGCGGCTCACCATCCCGCGCCGGGTCTACACGCAGGCGCACATGGACGTCGTGGCGGAGTCGGTGATGGAGGTCTGGGACAACCGGGAGTCGATCGGCGGCCTCGAGTTCACCTACGAGCCCGAGTACCTGCGCTTCTTCCAGGCGAGGTTCCGCCCGAAGGGGTAAACGGCGGGCCGAAACGCCCCGGATGCGTGGACACCCGGGGCGCCACCGGCTGAATGGCTCGGTGCCAAACGTCCAATACCACTCTCCAGACCAGACGGTAAATTTCAGCGCCGAATTCGACCGAGTCATGACCTGATCCGGTAATCTCCGGAACTGGAGCGCACCGCAATGGAACTATCAGGCAGCAGTTTCGGCCCGGCCGACTGGAAATCGCGAACGACCCGAGGCGCCAGGGTTGTCGGCTGGTTTCTGATAGCAGCCGTTGTCCTCGGTGTCTCCGCGTTCGGAGCCGCGCCGGGCATGGCAGTTTCGCACCTGGCAGCATCTCCAATCGCTTCGGTTTCGACACTTCCCGAGGAGCCAGTCGCAATGGCCGACACCGACATGTCCGACACCGGGTCCGTGCAGGATGATTCCGAAGCCAAATCGAACAAGAGCCTGTGGAAGAAGATCGGCGGCTGGTTCCTGGTCGTCGCCTACATCCTTGGATTCGTGTCGGCGATCGATGCCATCATGTCGACCCGAACCGAACCCGGTGCGATCGCGTGGACGCTGGCACTGGTGACGGTTCCCATGGTGTCCGTTCCGGCGTACTGGGTTCTCGGACGCAACAAGTTCGAGGGTTACAACGAGGTCCGTGCTGCGAACCAGGATGAATTCGACCACCTGGTCGAGCGGGTCCGGTCGAACATGGACGCATCCGTGGTCGAGTTCGACACCAGGACACCGGAGTTCGATGCGTTGCGGGGATTGGCCGGGATGCGGCTCACACGCGGCAACGATGCGGAGCTGTTGATCAATGGCGAGGAGACGTTCAACAGCATCATCGAGGGGATCGGGAAGGCGCAGGAATCGGTCCTTGTCCAGTTCTTCATCGTACATGACGACGAGCTCGGACGACGTTTGAAGGACGCGATGATCGAGCGGGCCAGGGCGGGCGTCCTGGTGGCGTTCCTGTACGACGAGCTCGGCAGCGATTTCGGGAAGCAATACAGGATGGACCTGGCGGACGCCGGCGTGAAAGTCTCCGCCTTCAACACGAGGCAGGGATTCCGCAACAAGTTCCAGCTGAATTTCCGCAACCACCGAAAGATCGTGGTAGTGGACGGAAAGACGGCGTGGGTCGGTGGGCACAACGTCGGCGACGAATATCTCGGACACGATCCCGAGATGAGTCCCTGGCGGGATACGCACGTGAAGCTGGACGGGCCGATCGCCATCCAGACTCAGGCAGTGTTTGCGTCGGACTGGTACTGGGCACAGCGAGAGTTCCTCGATCTCGACTGGGAACCGTACACGGCGCCGGATTCAGCCGACAAGATGGGAATCATCGTCTCGACCGGGCCGGCAGATCCGCTCGAGACGGCAGGGATGTTCTTCGTACACGCCCTGAACTCGGCGCAGGATCGGATCTGGATCACCGCGCCGTACTTCGTGCCGGATGAGGCGATCGTGAAGGCGCTGATGTTAGCCAGTCTGCGAGGCGTCGACGTCCGCATCCTCGTGCCCGGCATCGTGGACAAGTGGTTGGCGGACCGGGCGATGTACCATTACATGGAGCTTCTCGAGGATTCGAACGTCAAGTTCTTCATGCACGCGCCCGGCTTCCTGCACCAGAAGGTGATGGTGGTGGACGACGCCATCGCGTCGATCGGGACTCACAATTACGACAACCGGTCCTTCCGGCTGAACTTCGAGATAGCCGCGGTAATTTATGACGAGGAGTTCACGACCGAGGTGGCCGAGATGCTGGAGCGGGACATGGCCACCAGCAGGCTGATCGATCCCGGCACGTTCAAGGACAGGTCGTGGTTCTGGCGATTCAGCGTCAACTTCGCCCGCCTGTGGGCGCCGGTCCTGTAGCGCCGGCCGCCTTCAGGGCGAGGGCGTCAGCTCCAGCAGGCCCGATCGGGGGACCGTGAACCGATACACGCCGGGCGTCAACTCCACGGTCCCCGTTCCAATCTCCCGACCTCTCGTGTCTACCACGCGGTAGTCGAACCGGCCCAGCCGACCGCCTACTTCCAGGACCACCCGCGAGGCGCTGCTGGCGTTGACCACGTCCAGCGCCCTGCGCCCGTGGTCCTCGGGGACGGGGATGACCATGTCTCCATAGGTGGCGACGATGCGCTTCTCGTCAGTCGCGGCCTCGATCAGCGGGTAGTTGGCCAACGGCGCGTGCGGCACGAACTTCCCGTCCAGCAGGACGTCACGATTCCGCAGCCAGTAATCGGTCCAGTGACGCACCATCTCGCGGTGCTCCGGTGGGACATCAGCGAGCCGCACCGAGAGCTGCGGTACCGAGAACAGGACACTCAGGAACTGCAGCGCCGCCGCTTCGACCGTGTCCCCGGCGTGCCACATGAACATGTCCGAATGGACCGCCGTGCCGCCGCTGAGCAGGCGGAGGTCTACCGTGCGCAGGCGGTTGTCGACCGCGACGTGCGGCGCGTCGGCCGCCCGGAACATATTCCCGTACTTCCGCATCAGCGGCCCGATATACGGCTGCCGGAACTCGACCACAACGTCGGGATTCACCGCACGCAGCTCCGCCATCACGTCGGTGAGCAGCCTGTCCGCGGCCTCGTTGACGGACGCGTAGTCCCTGCCGGCCGCGATCGTGAGCTCGGTCGAGTCGGTAGCGACGAAAAAGCCGAGGAAGTCGAGCTTGAATCCATCCACGCCCCAGTCGGTCATCGCGCTCCGGTAGGTGTCGATCAGGTGCTCGCGCACCTCGGGATAGCGCGGATCCAGCACCCAGGCGCCCTGGCCGTCCCAGTACCGCAGGTATTTACCGCGAAACTCCGGGAAGATGTTCGAATTCTCGCCCACCAGCGGCATGGCGTACCACAGCAGGATCTTCATGCCGCGTTCGTGCACGCCGTCCACGAACTCGCGCATCGCGGGAATCCGCTCCGGCTCCCAGTCCCCGGTGAACGCGTAGCCGCGTCGGCTGTCGAGCGTCTGCCACCCGTCGTCGACGATGATCGCCTCGTATCCGAGCTCCTTCGCGAGCTCGACCTCCCCCAGTAGCTCGTCCGCCGACACGCTCTGGTGGTAGCTGTACCAGGTGGAGTACATCGGGAGCCGCGCCAGCTCGGGGACAGGCGCTGGTTCGTAGCCCGGCTGCCCCGCCCACCAGTCGCTGACGTCGGCCAGCGATTCGTGCAGTGGAATCCGCCGCCGGTCGAAGCGGATTTCGATCCCGGTGCGGACGGTGGCCGGTTGTCGCTCGGAGAACAGGTCGATCCTCCCCCGCACGGTCGCGTCCTCCTCCCGGATCCCCGATCGCACTCGCACCGTGTTCAGCCCGTCGGACACTGCGACCGTGAGACGGTTGCCATCGTCGCTGCCGAACAGCGACAGCACGGGTGCGTTGCGCGCGAACATCGAGCTCACACC
>CBDUVN010000092.1:0-8228 GCA_965370685.1 uncultured bacterium
GAACTCGACCTCGGCTACCGCGCCGGGCGTCGATCGGGTGAACGAGTGATCGAGGGGATCCTGTTCCTCTGCGGTCTCCTCTCGGTCCTCACGACGGTCGGAATCGTGGCAGTGCTGGTGACGGAATCGGTCGGCTTCTTCCGCGAAGTGCCGATCCTGGAGTTCCTCACCGGCACGCGCTGGTCGCCGCTGTTCGCGGACCAGCACTTCGGGATCCTGCCGCTGCTCAACGGAACCCTGCTGATCGCGTTCGGCGCGATGCTCATCGCCCTGCCGGTCGGCCTGACGTCCGCGATCTACCTCAGCGAGTACGCCTCACAGGGGGTCCGCGGGGTGATCAAGCCCATACTCGAGGTGCTCGCGGGGATCCCGACCGTGGTGTACGGCTACTTCGCGCTGACGTTCGTCACCCCGATTATCCGCACGGTGTTTCCGGGAACCGGGATCTTCAACGCGGCGAGCGGAGCGATCGTGGTGGGTATCATGATCGTGCCGATGGTCGCATCCCTCTCCGAAGACGCGCTGAACGCAGTGCCCCAGGCGCTGCGCGAGGCGGCGTACGGGCTCGGAGCGACGAAGTTCGAGGTCTCCACGAAGGTGGTCGTCCCGGCCGCTCTCTCCGGCGTCGTGGCCTCCTTCATTCTCGCGATCTCCCGCGCCATCGGAGAAACGATGGCGGTGACGCTGGCCGCCGGTGCGACGCCGAAGATGACGCTGAGCTTCCTCGAGAGCATCCAGACGATGACGGCCTACATCGTCCAGATCAGCCTCGGCGAGACGCCACACGGCACGCTCGAATACTCGACGATCTTCGCGGTCGGGCTGGTCCTGTTCCTGATCACGCTGGGGATGAACCTCCTCAGCCAGCGGGTCACGCGCAGGTTCCGGGAGGTGTACGAGTGAGCGCCGAACGATTCCAGCCCGACAATCGGAGACGGCGCCGAATCGGCGTGATCTTCCAGGCGATATGCATCGGGTCGATCGGCTTCAGCATACTCACGCTCGCGGTACTGCTGTTCGACATCGCGAAGGACGGCGCCGGCTGGCTGTCACTCGATCTGCTCACGCACTACCCGTCCCGGATTCCGGCCCGAGCGGGCGTCAAGTCCGCGATCCTCGGAACCCTGTGGATGATGGGTCTGACGGCATTGTTCAGCTTCCCGATCGGGGTCGGAGCCGCCGTCTATCTCGAGGAATACGCGCCGAAAAACTGGTTCACCCGGATTCTGCAGACCAATATCGCGAACCTCGCGGGCGTACCGTCGATCGTGTACGGGATCCTCGGCCTCGCGATCTTCGTCCGGTTCGCCGGGCTCGGACGAAGCGTTCTCGCCGGGGCCCTGACGCTGGCGCTCCTGGTCCTGCCGGTGATCATCATCGCCTCACAGGAAGCGATCAAGGCCGTTCCCGGCTCGCTGCGTGAGGCATCCTACGGAATCGGGGCAACGAAATGGCAGACGATCCGCTATCACGTCTTCCCGGTGGCACTTCCCGGAATTCTCACCGGGACGATTCTGTCGCTGTCGCGGGCGATCGGGGAGACGGCGCCGCTGATCATGATTGGAGCGCTGACGTTTATCGCGTTCCCGCCGACGAGCCCGATGGACCCGTTCACGGTCCTTCCGATCCAGATCTTCAACTGGACCGCGAAGCCGCAGAGGGAGTTCCACGAGCTCGCGGCAGCCGCGATCATCGTCCTCCTCGTACTGTTGCTGGTGATGAACGCCGCGGCGATCTTTCTGCGCAATCGGTATCAGAAGAGGATCTAGTGGACGTAAAGGACCAGGCTGCGCTCGAAACGCGGTCTCTGAGCGTGTTCTACGGCGAGACGGCCGCGGTGAAGGAGATCTCCCTCTCCATCCCGCGGAATCGTGTAGTCGCGTTCATCGGCCCCTCCGGCTGCGGCAAGAGCACGCTTCTGAGGTGCTTCAACCGGATGAACGATCTCATCCCGGCCGCGAGCGTCGAGGGAGAAGTCCTGTTCCACGGAACGAACCTGTACGATCCCGAGATCGATCCGGTGGAAGTCCGGCGGCGGATCGGGATGGTGTTTCAGAAGCCGAATCCGTTTCCGAAGACGATCTACGAGAACATCGCGTTCGGACTCCGGATCAACGGATTCAAGGGGAATATGGACGAGCAGATCGAGACGTCCCTCCGTCGCGCGGCTCTGTGGGACGAGGTGAAGGATCGACTGCAGGACAGCGCCCTGGGGCTCTCCGGAGGGCAGCAGCAGAGACTGTGCATCGCCCGCGCACTCGCGGTCGAGCCCGAAATCCTGCTGATGGATGAGCCAGCGAGCGCGCTCGACCCGCTCGCCACGAGCAAGATCGAGAACCTGATCGACGAGCTGAAGCAGCGGTACACGATCGTGATCGTGACGCACAACATGCAGCAGGCGGCGCGCGTCAGTGACTACACGGCGTTCCTCTACCTGGGGGAGCTCGTGGAGTACGAAGACACGGAACGGATCTTCACGAATCCCGGCGAAGAGCGCACCGAGCAGTACATCACTGGCCGGTTCGGCTGACCCCCTCGGTCCGTGAGACACGGACCGTCGCACGACGAGGAGCGTTGATGTCAACCAGGGTTTTTGCAGACAGACTCGAAAGTCTAGAGGGGCGGCTGCTGGAGATGTCGCACTCGGTCCAGACGCTGGTCGAGGATGCGATTCGCTATGCCCTCACCTCCGAGGGCGACGTGGCGTCACTCCTCGAGGCCGACACCCTGATCGATGCCGAGGAAGTCGGGATCGAGGAAGAGTGCATCGAGCTGCTGGCCCTGCACCAGCCGATGGCGAGCGACCTGCGCCTGCTGCTCACGATCCTCAAGATCAACTCCGACCTGGAGCGCATAGGGGATCACGGCGTGAACATCGCGGAAGCGGCGGAACGACTGCAGAATTCCTCTCGTCCCCCGGCGATGCCGCCTGAAGTCGAGGAAATGAGCCGGATCGCTCTGGAAATGCTCCGCGACTCGATGGATGCGCTGGTACATCGAAGCGCGGCCGAAGCGCAGGAGGTGCGTGCGCGTGACGACCAGGTGGATGCACTCCACGAGTCCGTGTTCCGCGTGATGCTGTCTCACATGCTCGAGGCGAGTCTCTCGGCCAGCCTGCAGGTGATTCTGATCGGTCGGAATCTCGAGCGGATCGCCGACCTCGCCACAAACATCGCCGAGGATGTCGTGTTCCTCGTCGAAGGGATCACGGTGCGGCACCCCGGAGGACGGAACGACGAGGCGGCCGAAACAGACTGAAGCCGAGCCCGGGTTCTGCGGAAGCCGAGCCCGGCTCAGCGGCTCAGAACGCCACCTGCAGGTTGAGCAGGAACTGCCCGTCCGCCAGCCGCGGCCCGGTGTTGGTCCGATCCAGCGCCATCTCCTGCCCCGCCAGCGTCCCGTCCAGTCCGAACGCGTACTGGAACCCGAGCTTTCCGACCAGTCCCGGCAGCACGTTCACGCCCAGCACGAGAAACTTCGTGGTCTCCGCCGCGTCCGGCCCTCCCACTCCTCCCGCCGTGCGGAAGCTGTCGTAGCGGGCCAGGAGCTCGGCGGCGGCCCACAGCGTGAACGACCCCTGCGCGTACCAGCCCTCGGAGCTGACGTCCTCGCCGCCGGTGGGACTGAAGTCGGTCCGCAGGTATTCGCCGGCCACGGTGAACTCACGGTACGCCACGCGCGCGTTGCCGCCCCAGCTCAGCCGGTCTCCCGTGAACTCGGTCAGCATCGGGACGGGATTCGCGACGCCTTCTTCCGGGAGCGACAGGGGAAGCGCGACCAGTGCACTGTCTTCGGAGAAGGCGAAGCTGGCGCCGACCTCCCACACGAAGTCCTCGAAGAACTCGAGCTCGCCGACCGAGTTCCAGCCGGCCCGGGCGGTCCACAGGAACCCGTCGCCGTCGTTCTCCCACGCCGCGCCGTTGCCGTTGTACACGCCACCGGCGTAGTTCAGGCGCCCTTCCAGCGCCGCGCCATGCAGACCGAGGCCGATCTGCCGGCCAGGGGCGAGTGCGAGCGATCCCTGGAACCGCTCGATGAGCGCAATGTCGGCCTTGTTCGTGATCGCCTCTTCGCCGAACCGGGTTCGCTCCAGCCCGATTCCGAGCTGGAGAAGCTCCTCCTTGATCGGAAAGCCGAGCGCGGCATCCAGCAGGCGGATCGACTCCTCTCGCCTGTCCACCTCGATGCCCGCGACGTAGTCGAATACGATCCCGACCTTGCCGGTGGCCCCGAGACGCGCGTCGTACAGGGCGAACCCGTCACGCCCACCGGTGGCGGCGGATTCCAGCCGGATTCCGGTGCGCAGGAGGCCCGTCACTTCCAGGGAGGGGGCGTCCTGGGCCCGGAGAACACCGAGTGCACCGGGTGCGCCGGGTGCACCGATCGACAGGATCAGCGCGACGAAAGCGGATATTCGAAGCTTGCGGCTCATGACTCCCTGTTCGTTCCGATCGTGCCGGTCTGAGGAAGCGCCTCCGGATAGAGGTACTTCCAGCCGCCGATGCCGATGACGGCATTGATCCAGAAGTGAGCGACGATAGCCGGGAACAGGCTCCCGGTCCACACGACCGGCAGCGCCAGCAACGCTCCGAGAAGCGTCGCCCGGATGATCCCGATCAGGCGCTGGTACCCGTGCGAGATCCCGAACGACAAGGAGACCAGGGCCACGGCCGGCCACGGAGAGCCGAGCGCCTGGCCGATCACACCCTGGGCGAAACCCCGGAACAGGTATTCCTCACACACCGCGGCCGCGGCGGACAGCAGCAGGAACCCGCTGATCTCCCGTCCGGTCCGCGGCATCAGGGCGAGAGCCATTCCGCTCTCCGGCAGCCCGATCCTGGCACCGATCCGAACCACGAGCCACACGACGATGAGCCCGGCGATCGCGGTCGCGGCGGCCCACCCGAACGCGGGGGCGACGGCACCGACCTGCCAGCCGACGAGCTCCGGAGGCAGGTCACGCCACAGGGCGATGAGGAAAAACACCCCGGCCAGGAAGATGAGGGAGAGCGAGGCCGACACGTAGACCGATGAGCGGGCGTCCCGGACGTCCTCCAGCTGCTCGTCGGAGAGCCCGCCGCGTATGGTGAGCACGGGGATCCCGACGAGCAGAAGAACCGCGGCTCCGATCGCGACCGCATCACCCGGCAACCGACACCTCCGATCCGTTCAACATATCGCACCAGACTACGGAGTTGGCCGCCTGGTTGACACCCGGGGCACGGAGGCGGACGTTTCGAACGATCAAACCGGCAAACTTCTTTCCCGGAAGCCCATGCTCCTCCGAATCGCGATCTCCCAGTTCCGCCCCTGCAAAGGGGACCTCGAAGAAACGCTGTCGCGCGTCGAGCAGGTCCTCGCTCGCGTGAAGGCGATGGAAACGGCCCCCGATGTGGTCGTGTTTCCCGAGACGGCCCTCACCGGCTACTTCCTGGAGGGAGGCGTCCGGGAGCACGCGGTCGGCGCACACGCGTTGCTCGACCAGCTGGCGGAACGGTATGCGCGCGCCCCTGGCCCCGACCGCCCCGTCGACGTGGTGATCGGGTTCTTCGAGGAGTTCGAGCACCGGATCTACAACTCCTCGCTGTATGCCGAGCTCGGGCCCGAGCCGCGCCTCGTGCACGTGCACCGGAAAGTCTTCCTTCCGACGTACGGTGTGTTCCAGGAGGAGCGGTTCGTAGAAGCGGGCCACACCATCCGCGCGTTCGACACCCGCTGGGGGCGGACGGCGATCCTGATCTGCGAGGACATGTTCCACTCTGTCTCCCCGATGCTCGCGGCGCTCGACGGCGCCCTGGCCCTGATCGTGTGCAGCGCCTCGCCGGCGCGCGGAGTGGAGCCCGGAAAAGGGCGCCCGGGAAACGTGGAGCGGTGGGAGCGCCTGGCCCGGGCCGCGGCGGAAGAGCACGGAGTGGCGGTGGTCGTGTCGCAGCTGCTCGGATTCGAGGGCGGCAAGGGATTCGCCGGCGGGTCCGTCGCCTGCGGACCGCGCGGCGATGTGCTGTGGCGGGGACCTCTGTGGGAGGAAGCGCTCGAGCTGGTGGAGCTCGACCTGGGCGAGATCACCGCCGCCCGGGTGGACCTGCCGATGCTGTCGGACCTGGAACAGGCGCTGCCCCGACTTCTCGCCTCGCGCAGCAGCGGATCGGAGCCGGATGATTGTCCCGACAGCGATCGAGGGCCGGCGGAAACGACACTCCATGCGCCGGACCGCGCCGTGGCGACCGGTCGGGCGCTCGATCCCGATCTTCTCGCGATCGACGAGGATCTGGTCGAGCAATGGCTCGTGCGGTTCCTGCGGGAGGAGATGGTCGAGCGCAAGGGGTTCGAGAAGGCGGTGATCGGGCTGTCGGGCGGCGTCGATTCGGCCGTGACCGCAGCGCTGTGCGCCCGGGCGCTCGGACCCGAGAACGTACACGCCTTCCTGATGCCCTACCGGACGTCGAGCCCGCAGAGCACGGAACACGCGGAGCTGGTCGCCGGGCAGCTCGGGATTCACACCCGAACGATCGAGATCACGGCGGCGGTCGACGGTTACCTGGCGGAAAACGAGCCCGAAGCGGACGAGACGCGGCGCGGGAACGTGATGGCGCGCCAGAGGATGATCGTGCTGTTCGACCAGGCGGCGAAGCTGGCGGCGCTACCGGTGGGCACAGGCAACAAGTCCGAGCGCCTGCTCGGCTACTTCACCTGGCACGCCGACGACTCGCCCCCGATCAATCCGCTCGGGGACCTGTTCAAGACCCAGGTGTGGGCGCTGGCGAGACATCTCGGGCTGCCGGAGGAGGTCGTCGAGAAACCGGCGACCGCGGACCTGGTCACGGGACAGACCGACGAGGCCGATCTCGGCGTGTCGTACGCCGTCGCGGACCTGATCCTGTATCACCTCGTGAGCGGCCGTACCGCCGAGTGGATCGTTGCGGCGGGGTTCGACGCCCCGGCCGTCTCGAACGTGCAGCGTCGCCTGGATGGCACCCACTGGAAGCGGAACCTGCCCACCGTGGCGATGCTCTCCGCCACCACGATCGGGGAGTGGTATCTGCGGCCGGTGGATTACTGAGGCATACCTGCGCAAAAACAGAAGCGGCGCCCCGGTCGAGACGCCGCCGTTCATACCCCCTAGGGGAATCGAACCCCTGTCTCCTGGCTGAGAACCAGGTATCCTGGGCCACTAGACGAAGGGGGCCCGTGTACTTCTCCCCGATCTCGGGGACGCCTATTCTACTGGCTCGGGGCACGCTGTCAAGGAGAAAATGTGAACTGGGAGTACATCCACCTCATCAGCCACCCGTTCCCGATCGTTCTGTCGATCGCCGGCGCGGGAGTCGGACTCGTGGGTTGGGCGACGGGTCGTGAGAGCCTCGAGCGATACGGGCTCGTTTCGCTGCTGATCGCCGCGGTCTTCGTGATTCCGTCTTACATCAGCGGTATCACCGCGGGCGACATCGTCCTGGACCGGACGTTCGTCAGGCCCGGGATCGTTCAGAATCACCGTACCTGGGCCACCTGGGCGTCCCTCGTCCTCGTCACCTCGGGGATCTTCGCGGTGTTCTCGATGACCCAGCCGAACGACGGCCGCCTGCGCCGCTTCGTGCTGCTGCTCGGACTCGGCGCCGCCGCTCTCGTCGGGTTCACTTCGTTCCGCGGCGGGAAGATCGTGCACGGCGAGGACGCGCCGGCGGTAGAACAGGTCGCGCCGGTGGTCGAGGAGGTCACACCGTGAGCGAATCCGTCGAGCTTCCCGTCGTCGTGGGACGTGGCGTGGACGAGATCCGCCGTGTGAGCGACTCGCAGGTGACGATGACCCATCTCATGTCGCCATTGGACACCAACCTGTTCGGCAACGTGTTCGGCGGGGTGATTCTCGCGGCCGTGGACCGGATCGCCTACGTGTGCGCTTCGCGGCATGCCGGCGGTCCCAGCGTCACCGCCAGCTTCGACCAGGTCGACTTCCGCTCACCGATCCAGATCGGGGAGATCGTGACTCTCAACGCGTCGATCAACACGGTCGGGCGGACCTCGGTCGAAGTGGGAGTCCGGGTGACGGCTGAGGACGTCCAGGGCGGCGATCGACGGCACACGAATTCCTGCTACGTGACGATGGTGGCGATCGACGGGGAGGGACATCCGGTCGAGGTTCCCCGGCTGGTGCTGGAGACCGAAGACGAGCTTCGGCGTTACCAGGACGCCGAGGAACGGAGGAAGGCGAGGATGCTGCTGGCCCGGTC
>CBDUVN010000093.1:0-8216 GCA_965370685.1 uncultured bacterium
ACCGGGCCGACCCTGCCTCCATTCAACCTTCCTGACCGTGAGGCTGTTACATACTGAGTGAGCAAGCGACGCACGGGATCGGCATTTTCTCTCAGCGTGGGCGATGGTCTCCGAATTCCTCGTCTATCTCAGGCTCGGTTTCGAGCACATCACGGATGTGGGCGGGTACGATCATCTGTTGTTCGTGGCGGCCCTGACCGCGTCGGACCTCGGACGCTTCCGCCGGCTGTTCTGGCTGGTGACGGCGTTCACCATCGGGCACTCGATCACGCTGGCCCTGGCCACGCTGGATCTGGTCAGGGTAAGTGTATCGCTGGTCGAGGTACTGATTCCGCTCACGATCCTGGCGACCAGTGCGGTCAATGCGTTCGCGTGGGGGATTGGCGCTCGGCGCGGAGTATCTGATGATGGCAGTGAGGACAATGAGATCGAGTCAGACACACGTCTTCGCTACCTGATCGCCATCGGGTTCGGGTTGATTCACGGGCTCGGGTTTTCGACGTTCCTGCGCGCGGTCCTGGGGTGGGAGGAGAGCATTTTTCTGCCGCTGTTGTCGTTCAATGTCGGACTCGAGATCGGCCAGCTGGCGATCGTCGCGGCGTTGTCGCTGCTGGCATTCGTATTGATCCGCGGCCTGGGGCTGACGCGTCGGGCGTGGGTCCTGGGAGTTTCGGCGATCACGGGGGGAATGGCCCTCGTGCTTCTGATGCAGAGGATTCAGCTTCCGATCTGAGATCGATCGGCGCGAATTAACCGTGAGGGAGAGGGACACGATGAACGGGAAGTGGATGCAGCGGCTTGGAGCCGTCGTGGCGGGTGCGGCCTGGCTCCTCCTGACGACGGCGCCGGTAGCCCGGGCGCAGAACTGGCTTCACCCGGACTCGGCAGGACGCACGAACCAGTCGATGTTCAGGGCACTCGAGGAGTGGCCGGCGCCGAACGACCTCAGAGCCGGATCGGGTGCGCCCGGAGCGAGGTACTGGCAGCAGAAGGTGGACTATCGGATAGAGACATCCATCGACACGGTGGCCCACCGCGTTTCCGGCTCGGAACACATTGCGTATCACAACAACTCTCCGGACGCGCTCGACTACCTGTGGATCCAACTCGACCAGAATGTCCGCTCTCTGGAGCACAGCCGGACGTACCAGATCCGGCGGGCACTGCCCGAGAAGATCGACCCGCGAGCGAGACGCTGGCTGGGCGTGGATCCGTTCGATGGTGGCTACGACATCGCGCGGGTGCAGGTGGTCGGAGAGGATGGTCGGCTGGCCGATGCACCCTACCGGATCAACGGCACGCTGATGAAGGTGGCGCTCCCGTATCCCGTCATGTCCGGAGAGACGACGGAGCTGGAGATCGACTGGAGCTTCGCCATTGCCGATTTCGGCCGGGGTGGAAAAGAGGAAGTGAGCGACGGCTGGATCTACGAGCTCGCGCAGTGGTTCCCGCGGTTGTCGGTATACGATGACGTGAACGGCTGGCAGACGGACCAGTTTCTCGGCCGGGGAGAATTCTACCTCGAATTCGGCGACTACGATGTCCAGATCACCGTACCTGCGAATCACATCGTCGAAGCGACCGGCGTACTCCAGAACCCGGAGGACGTGCTCACAGCCACGCAGCGCGACAGGCTGAGGACAGCGTACACCAGCCGGACGCCTGTTTACATCGTCGATCCGGACGAGGTAATGACCGCAGCGAGCCGTCCGAAGCAGGATGGAACGCTGACCTGGCATTACAAGGCGGAGAATGTGCGCGATTTCGCCTGGGCTTCGTCCAAGACCTTCGTGTGGGACGCGGCTGGGTTCCAGTATCGACCGGACCAGCAGCCGATCGCGGTGCACTCACTGTACCCGCGTGACGCGATGCCGCTGTGGAACGAGATCTCGACGCTGGCCGTGCTGCAGACGCTCGAGACGTACGGTCGGATGGCGTTCGAGTACCCGTACCCGAAGGTGAGCAATATCAATGGTCCCGCCGGCGGCATGGAATATCCGATGGTGGCGTTCTGCGGCGCGCGGCCCCGCGGGGATACCGAGGGCGGCTATTCGGACGGCCTGAAGTACGCCCTGATCGGCGTCACGATTCACGAGGTCGGGCACAACTGGTTCCCGATGATCGTGAACTCGGACGAGCGGAAATGGACGTGGATGGACGAGGGGCTCAACACGTTCCTGCAGCACTACGCCGAGGTCGACCTCGACCCGGACTTCCCCCGCTGGAGGGGCTCGCCGCAGTCGATCGTGGAGTACATGCGCGATCCGGACCAGTTCCCGATAATGACGCACTCCGACCTGATTTCTAAGGACTTCGGCAACAACGGCTACGCCAAGCCCGCCGCCGGGCTGACGATGCTGCGCGAGGCGGTGCTGGGGCCGGAGGTGTTCGACGACGCGTTCAGCGGATACGCTCAGCGCTGGGCGTTCAAGAAGCCGCAGCCATCGGACTTCTTCCGTTCGATGGATGAGGGAGCGGGCGAGGACATGGCCTGGATGTGGCGCGGGTGGTTCTACACCACGCACGCGAACGACCAGAAGGTGGCGGAGGTCACGCGGCAGAGCACGGAAGAGCTTCTCGGCTCCACGGAACGTGGCCGGTATTACTACCGGATCAAGCTGCAAAACGAAGGCGGTCTGGTGACTCCGGTCCAGATGGACGTGACGTTCGAGGACGGTACGGTCGAGCGGATCGACCTGCCGGTCGACGTGTGGCGGGCGAATGAGAAGGAGTTCGTATTCGGTCTGTTCACGGACGAGACGCTGACGAAGGTCGTGGTCGATCCGGACGGCTGGTTCGCGGACATCGACCGTGACAACAACGAGTGGGTGGCGACGACTACATGATCCGGTCCGACTGATGGCATTCGAAGTCCGCCCGTTTCCGGAGTTCTCGTGGTCGCAGAGCCGGCGATCGCTGTTTCGCGAGTGTCCGCGCAAGTACTTCTGGAACTACTACGGTTCGCATAACGGCTGGCTGCGGGACGCGCCCGCTGATGCCCGCACCGCATGGCGACTGAAGAAGATCTCGAATCTCCACATGACGCTCGGCAACGTGGTTCACGATGTCGCGGCCGAGGCGATCCAGAGTGTGCGGGGCGGGGGAGATGTGCCGTCCGGTCCGGAACTGATCGAAGCGGGACGCGCTCGCATGAATCGGGCGTGGCAGCTGGCTCAACGCCGAGAGGACTGGGAGCGCAGTCCGGGTCGCCATCCGATGATGATGGAGTTCTATCGCGGTACCGGGCCGTCGCAGGACCTGGTCGTAACGATTCGGGAGCGGCTGTACGCCTGTCTGCGGAATCTCCCCGCTTCGGAGAGCTTCAGGGAGGCGGTGGAATCGCCGCAAGTAGAGGTGAAGGAAGTCGACCGGCTGGACTTTCTCGACCTGGAGGGTGTCAAGCTGTACGCCCGGCCGGATCTCCTGTACAGGCTCGGGGACGCGTGGCGGATCGTAGACTGGAAGACGGGGGCCCGGGCCGCCTGGCACTCCGCCCAGCTCCGTACCTACGCAGTGTATCTGCGCGAGCGTGAAGATCTCCCGGCCGGGCCGATCATCGGCCGGCTGGAGTACCTGTCGGACGGCGAATCGATCAGCGTTCCGATCACCGATCGTGACATCTCTGAGGAACGCAGGGCGATTCAGGACAGCGTGGAGGCCATGCGAACCTACCTGGCCGAGCCGCTGCGGAATGCCGCGAAGCCCAGGGACCAGTTTCCGCTCACCGACAATCGGCGCTGGTGTTCCAACTGCAATTTCTTCGAACTGTGCGAGGACGAGCTCGCCGAGTCGGAGCCCGCGGGACCCTTCTGAAGGACGGGTGGGGTGGCCCCGGCATCGGTTGGCTGTACTTTCCGCGAAATGGCGGACAGTGCTTCCCGAACCGGGGATCTGACAGATGATCCGTTCGCTCCAACCGCCTGTCTACGAGTGGATGGTCCAGATCCGCCGAGACCTGCATCAACACCCCGAGCTCAGCTGGCAGGAGGTCCGGACTGCGGAACATATCGGGTCGGCTCTGGAGTCTCTCGGACTGGAGCCGCGCCGGGTCCGCGACACCGGTGTGGTCGCCGACCTCGCGGGACCGGACGGCGTTCCGATGGTGGCCCTCCGGGCCGATATCGACGCTCTCCCGATCCACGAGGAAACAGGTCTTCCGTTTTCCTCGGTCAATGACGGGGTGATGCATGCGTGCGGCCACGATGCTCACACAGGAATGGTGCTGGGCGCGGCAGCGCTCCTCGTCGAAGACGGCGAGCTTCCCGCCCCGGTGCGCCTGATTTTCCAGCCGGCGGAGGAAGTGGGTGCAGGCGCTGCGGCCCTGGTCGAGGATGGTATCCTTGACGGTGTGGGCGCGATCTTCGGCGGACACGTCGATCGTCATTATCCCACCGGTACGCTGGTCATAGCCGACGGAGTGGTGAACGCGGCCACGGACTCCTTTCAAATCGTGATCACCGGTCAGGAAGCCCACGCCGCCCGGCCGCACGAGTCTGTCGACACGGTCGTCGTCGGGAGCCTGATCGTGATGGCCATCCAGACGATCGTGTCCCGGGAGATCGATCCGACCCATCCGTCCGTTGTGTCGGTTGGACGTTTCGACGCCGGATCCGCATACAACGTTATCGCCGGTCAGGCGGTGCTTGGCGGGACGATCCGGTCTCATGAGAAGGAGGTGCGGGAGCATCTCCGCAGCTCACTGCGCAGGATCTGCGATTCGGTTGCACTGCTCCACCAGGCGCACATTGCCCTGAGCTTCGACGAGGGAACCCCGCCCCTGGTGAACGAGTCCGGCATGGCCGATCTCGCCCGACGGGCCGGCGAGGCAGTGGTAGGCGCGGAGCACGTGAGGGCGAAGGTCAGGGGCGCGAACATGGGAGGCGAGGACTTCAGCTGGTACCTGCCACACGTGCCGGGCTGCTACATCCGGTTTGGCGCCAGGCTCAGCGGTCGGGAGGGGTTTCCCGCCCACTCCAGCCGGTTCGAAATCGACGAAGAAGTGCTGGCGGTGGGGGCAGCCTGGTTCCGCGAGATCGCGCACGTCGCCGGGCGTTCGCTTCAGGCGGGAGCCGTCGCCTCTGGCTGAGCGTCCCGGAACTGGGTCCGATAGAGATTCGCGTACAGGCCGCCACGTGCCAGCAACTCCGCGTGCGTCCCTTCTTCCACCAGCTCTCCGCGGTCCAGCACGAGAATCCGATCGGCGTTGAGGATCGTCGATAATCTGTGGGCGATGACGATAGAAGTCCGGTTGGCAAGAATGGTCTCGAGCGCGTCCTGGATCAGGGCCTCCGACCGTGCATCCAGGTGGGCCGTGGCCTCGTCCAGAATGAGGATGCACGGATCGTCCAGAATCACCCGGGCCAGGGCCACGCGCTGCTTCTCTCCGCCTGACAGCCGGAAGCCGCGCTCTCCGACCACCGTTTCGTAGCCCTCCGGCAGTCCCATGACGAATTCATCGATGTGCGCCGCGGCAGCTGCGGCCCGGACTTCCTCCATCGAGGCGTCGGGGCGTCCGTACCTGATATTCGCGAGAATGGAATCATGGAACAGATACGCCTCCTGGGTCACTACGCCCATGCAGGAGGAGATGGAGTCGAGCGCCAGGTCGCGCAGGTCGTGCCCGTCGATCCTGACGGCACCGGTCGTCGGATCGTACAGGCGGGGGACGAGCGTCGTGAAGGTCGTCTTTCCGGCTCCGCTCGGGCCGACCAGGGCGATCGTTTCGCCGGGTCGAATATCCACCGACAGCTCGCGCAGGGCCCAGCCGGTCGGTACTCGGGCCGGTCCTTCCTCTTCGCCCGTCACGCCGCCGCGGCCGAACCGGCGCACGCTCTCCAGACCTTCACCGCCGGACTCCGCGTAGGAGAACCATACATCGTCGAACTCGACGCGCCCATCGAACGCCTCGATGCGAGCCGGTTCCGGTCTCTCGATGATCGCGCTCGGCATGTCGAGCAGCTCGAACACCCGCTCGAACGACACCAGCGACTGCGCGAACTCCACCCGGGCGTTCGCGAGCTGTGACAGCGGCCCGTACAGCCTGCCGAGGTAGGCGGAGAGAGCGACGATCGTTCCGATCGTGAGCGACCCGCGAATCACCATCAATGCGCCGACCCAGAACACGAGCGCCGTGCCCAGGGCGCGGACGATCCCGAGCGTCATGAAGAACCAGCGGGCGATCGTAGCCTGGCGAACGGCAAGATCCCGGACGGTCGCGGCCTGCCCAGAGAAGCGCTGGTTTTCGTCCGTCATTCGTCCGAACAGCTTCGACAGCATGGCGCCGGAAACGCTCAGCGTCTCCTGCATGATTGAACTCAGGCCGGCGTTCTCCTCCATCTGCGCGCGCCGGAGCACACGTAACCGCTTTCCGACCTTCCGCGACGACAGGATGAAAAGTGGAAGGATCGCCACCGAGAGAAGCGTGAGCCGCCACTCGAGGCGCAGCATGACGATCAGCGTGGTGGAGGCGGTGATGAACGCGGCGACGACGCTCAGGAAACTTGAGGTGACCGCCTGCTGCGCCCCCTGAACGTCCGTGTTCAGGCGCGACATCAGCTCGCCGGTGCGGGTGTTGGTAAAGAACCCGAGAGACATCTGCTGCACGTGCCCGAACAGCTGGCGCCGGAGGTCGTACACGATCCCCTGGCCCATGGAAGCCGTCCAGTGCCGCTGCACCACGACCACGGCGCCGGCGACCAGCGGCACGGCGACCATGCCGATTCCGAGCCAGGTGACGAGTCCGAGGTCTCCCGTCGGAATCGCGGTATCGATCAGCGAGCGCATCAGCAGGGGTGGGATCAGGCCGAGCAGCGCGTCGATCACGACCGTGACCAGCACGAGCGCCAGCAGGCCACGATACGGCTTCGCGTAGCCGATCACCCGGCGCAGCAGCGCCCGATCGATGTCGGGCGGGGCCTGCTGCTCATCATAGGTCACATAGGACCGCCAGCTCGCCGCTCCACGTACCATGGCCGGAACCTAACCGGCACGACCGGCGGCTGGCAGGTGCTCCGCCACGCGAGGGAAGTCAGAACCTCACCTGGGCCACCAGCCCAGCCATTCCCCCGTTCGCCGGGCTCACGACCGGCAGGACTGAGAGACTGGCGCCGGAATCCCGCAGTTTGGCCTCGTTCGCCTTCCGCACGTGGCTCTTCACCTTGGCGAGATCGTAGATCGCCGATCCGAGGATTACACCCGTGGCCGCTAGCGCTACGAGGCCTGCTCCTGCCGAGCCCCCGTCGTCGAAGCCGCAATCGCCACTCGTGCAGATCAGGGTGATCGCGAGACCGGCAACGATACCCGTCCCCAGGCGGATTCCGACTCCCTTCCATCCCCGACCGGAAGCGCCTCCGTACCAGTATCCGACGGCGGGCCCGAAATAGAGCCCCGAACTGGCAGTGAGGGCACCGACCGTATTGAGCGAGCTGTCATCATCGGATGCCGCGATCATGACTGCTCCAGCAGCGACCGGTAGCAGAGTAGAGCCGAGCGACAGCCACAGGGCCTTGTCTTCCGATTTAGGGGTCGGCCCCGTTAGTACCTGAATCGGAACATCCTGGAGCTGCACCTCCGTTCGAAGCCCGGTACGGAACAGCAATCGGGATCCCGAGAACTCCGAAGAAGCGGCGACCGCCGGAGAAGCGGCCAGCCGGGCAACCGGAATCGGGCCGGGCTGCTGCGGTGACTGTCCGTGCGCGAGCGTTGGCGTGACCGCCACGATCGCGACCAGCCAGCTCATGCGAGAGACTCGGCGGATCGTTCGACAGAGCATCTTTCCTCCTCGGTCTCGGAGCGGGAGACCCTGGCAGTCCCCCTCTGCCGGGAGTGTCGACCTGTTGAATCAAGCGAGAGTCAGGCGAAACCACGCGGGTCGCAGGTGCGTAAGGCAGGAATGAGAAGGCGGCAGCGCTCGAAAAGTGCTCTGGCGCCAGACGGACAGCGGCTGGGAGGCCTGGATGGAAGATCTGATTCCGATCGTCGCGATCTTTTTCGTCATCGGAGTGCCCGTGATGTCGATCGCGGGACACTTCGTGCTGCGCCCGCTCGTGCGGGACATCATCCGGGCGATCGGCGGGCGGTCTCTGCAGGAGAAAACCGACACCGACGAGCGGCTGGCCAGGATCGAGGAGGCGCTACTGCACCAGAGCCAGCAGGTAGACAAGCTGCTCGAGGCCGAGGCGTTCAGGCTCCGGCTCGAGGGCAGCTCCGAGCTTCCG
>CBDUVN010000094.1:0-8012 GCA_965370685.1 uncultured bacterium
TCGAGCAACCGCTGGAACCCCTCCTCGGACATCGACTCGATCAACTCGGCGAACGGTTCCGCGGTCGGATCCGGGGGAAGGCTGTCCCGGTAGAACCCCACGACGCTCCGAAGCATCGGCAGGTAGGGCTCGAGGTCCGTAGTCGTGGAGGCGGCATCGCTGTCGATCCACGCGACCGGAACGATGGAGATGGTACCGGGATCCGCCCGTTCCGTGTGTAGCAGAAACTCGATATCGAACGCAAAGCCGTTCTCCGACACGTCTTCGATCCAACCAAGCAGTTGATCTGCGCGGAATGCCTTGAACCCGCATTGGGTGTCGGTGATCTCCGCAAGCTGCGGGATGAGCCGCTTCCACAGGTAGATGAACAGCTTCCCACGGTTGTTCCGCGTTCCCTCCTTGAGAACGACCGAGGCGGGGTGGCGGCGTGATCCGATCGCCGCGTTCCGGCCCCCGCGGATGATCGGATCCATCAGCAGGCCGGCTTGCGCCAGGTGGGTCGACAGGTCGGCATCGGTGAACAGGATCACGTGGTTCGGGCGGTCGTGACTCGATGCCTCCCACATTCCATAGCGAATCGAAGCGCCCTTCCGGCTGTCGTCCGTCGAGGTGAGTCCGTTGATGATCGGTAGGCCTTCTTCGATCGCCTCCGCGAGCCACAGGACCCGGGCGTCCACTTCCGGCGTCTCGTCCAGGATGGCCTGCGCCAGATCGCCACTCCGCTCGGGGCAGCCGTCGTCCACCACGGTCAGATCCCACGTGTGCCACGGAGTGCGCTCGAACAGCCACTTGAGTTGCGCGAGCTTGCGCCGCAGGAAGTCCTCTCCGTGCTCGTGCTCGTCCGGACGGAGAATCCGCGTATGCTCCTTGTAGACTGCGAACACGACCGACAGGTGGGAAGGCTCCTGGATTTCCCGCACCGCAGCGCGACTGGCGGCCAGCTTGACTGCGAGACGTGCCGCGATTGAAACGTCCGGGCCGGCATCGGCGTCGAGTGCGATGAGCTCGGCACGCGTCGCCCCCGTGGCCTCGATGACCTCGGCGGCATTCCGCACCCAGTCCAGGTGCGCGCCGTCGGACAGGAGGATCGGCTCGGGTGCTTTCGCACGCAGGGCCTCGAGGGTGGTCGATTCGATCTCCAGCATCACGCCTCCAGGGCGAGAAGCGAAATCTGGGGAAGCTGTCCGAAGTGAGCATCGGCAGTGAAAACCCGCAGGCCCCATTGCATGGCGCTCGCCGCGATCCACAGGTCGTTCGTCGGAATCGGTCTTCCCTCGCCTCGCAGGTAAGAAACGAGGTCGGCGTAGCGTTGGGCAGTCTCCGCATCGAGGGGTGCGATTCGAACGCGGGGAGAGTCTAGGAAGCGGTCCAGCTCGTCGCGATTCGGGCGATCGCGGCGTCCGATCCGGAATCCGGCAAGCAGCTCGCCGAGCACGACGGCCGGGAAGACGATCTCTTCCGCTCGCTGGATTACGTCCAGGGCCTGTGCGTTTCCGCGCTTGAAGGCCGAGTACGCCGAGGTATCGAGGCAGATCCGCATGCGGGGCAGCCTACCGCCAGACGCCAGGATCGATGCGCCGTTGGGCTGCGAGCGCTTCATCGAACTCGGCCGTTTCCTCGGCACTCCACGTGCCGGCCAGCTCGTCCAGGTCGTGACGTCGCGGGCGCCGGTTCGGGGACCGATTCAGCCCAGTAGCCTGCAGAAGCAGGCGGATCACGGTTTGCGCCAGGCTCGCCCCCTCCTTGTTCGCTTCGGCCTCCAACCGTTCACGCAGCTCATCCGGGAGATTACGTATCGTGATCGTTCTCAAGTTGGAATCAACTCCCTCCCGCCCAGCCTTGCATCAATTCTTGCATCAATATGATGCAAAGTGTGCGCCAGACGGACGACGGGCAAGTTGAGGTAAAGGGCAGATCATCCAGAACGACCCTCCCGCAGGCCAGTTTGCGCTCAGAGGAGTAACCGCACAGCGTGTCCGGCAACGGACGGAGACGGCAGCCGGAGGAGATCCTGCGACACTGGGTGCTGCGGGCCGCTGTCGGACCGACCGCGGGTAGCGGGAAGGGACCGTGATGAGCCCCGACTTCTCTAACGTCTACGAAGATGCGCGGCGGGCCGAATCGTACGCCGGGCTCGGGTTTCCCGGTACGTATTACCTGGCGTACCGAGATCTTCCAGAGATCATCGAGCGACATGTCGGCGGACGAAGGGCGCTCGACTTCGGGTGTGGCACGGGGCGCTCCACACGCTTTCTGCGCGATCTCGGTTTCGAAGTGGTCGGTGTCGATATCTCCGAGACCATGCTGGAGAGAGCGAGGGAGCTGGACCCGGAAGGCGACTATCGTCTCGTCCCTGACGGAGCACTGCCGGGCCTGGAGCCGGAATCGTTCGACCTCGTCCTGTCGGTGTTCACGTTCGACAATATCCCCGCGATGAAGCACAAAATCGCCCTCTTCCGGGAGCTCGGGGGGCTGCTCGTCCGCGACGGCCGGATCGTGAACCTCGTGTCCGCACCGGAGATCTACCTATACGAATGGGCCTCGTTCTCCACGCGGAAATTCCCGGAGAACCGCGACGCAGCCAGCGGACAGAAGGTCCGGATCGTGATGCTGGACGTGGACGACGACCGCCCTGTGACCGACATCCTGTGTACGGACGAGGACTACCGGGACGTGTACGAGCAGGCCGGTCTGGCAGCGGAGGCCATGTACCGCCCCCTCGGGCGTCCGGAGGATCCGTTCGACTGGGTCAGCGAGATGACGATCTCCCCCTGGGCGATCTATGTTCTGTCTGCCGCCGGCTGATCCGTCGGACACCGCACATTCGGGAGGCATCTGTGGAAGTATTGGGAATTCGATTCTGTTCGGTGACGCAGGAAGCCGAGAACCTGGCCGCGGTCTTCGATTCGCTCGGGCTACCCCGGCGTGAAATGAGCGACGAGGACGGTCTCGAATCCGAGTCTCCCGGGTTTTCGGGGGCGGTGTTTCCGGCGGGTACCGGCTGGATCGAGATCTGGCCGGAAGGACCGGAACTGCCGGCCGGCATCCTCCTGCAGATCGTGGTCGACGATGCGACCGCCTTCGCGGCGCACGCCAAGAAGCACGGTCTCGATCCCCAGGGGCCGGTCGACGCGCACGGTGAACGTATTTACTTCCTCCAGGCTCCGTCGGGACTTCCAATCACCTTTCAGTCGGCTCTCAAGACGGGGCCGGACGGGGATGAGGAAGCGTGACGCTCCCGGGCAATTTCACGGCGCACCGATAGTCGGACGACGCGTCGTTTGCTGGAGCACGAACCGATGTCTCGGCAGGTAACGATGCTGACTGGATTCCTCGGGGTTCTCGCTGTCGCGGCACTCGCATGGGTCGGGACAACCTGGGTTCTCCAGCGAGCGGCCCTGTTCCCGCGACCTCCTGCGCCGTCCGTCTCTCCAGCAGCCGGCCGTTCCGACGTGGAGATCATCCGACTCGGTCCCGACGGGGTCGAGGCCTGGTACCTCCCGGCACGAAATGTCGACGGCCGGGCGCCCGCGCTGGTGTTCACGCACGGCAACGGCGAGCTCATCGACCACTGGCTCGATGCGTTCGCCGGCGTTCCGGATTGGGGGATCGGGGTCCTGCTGGTCGAGTATCCCGGGTACGGAAGGTCGGGCGGTCGGCCTTCCGAAAAGTCTATCGCCCGCACCATGGCGGCGGCGTACGATCACCTCGCGGCGAGACCGGAGGTGGACGCGGAACGCATCGTCGCCTGGGGCCGGTCTCTCGGCGGGGCCGCGGCATGCTCTCTGGTCGGTCAGCGGGACGTGGCCGCGCTGATTCTCGAGTCCACATTCACCGGAGTCCGTCCACTCGCCAGACGATTCGGTCTCATTGGACCATTAGTCCGGGACCCGTTCGACAATCTCCCGATCGTCGAGGCATTCGAGGGACCGGTGCTCGTGCTGCACGGAGAATACGACTCGATCGTACCGGTGGCGCACGGACGGGCGCTCGCACAGGCGGCACCGGATGCCGAGTTCCACGCCATTCCCTGCGGGCACAACGACTGCCCGCTTCAGTGGCCGCTGATCCGGTCGTGGCTCGAGCGCAGCGGGCTACTTCCCTGACCCGGCCCGTGGCGCGGGCAACGGAAAACTCGGGAGAGAGTGAGTATGAAAGCGACGTGGAACGGCCAGGTTCTGGCCGAGAGTGACGATACGATCGTGGTCGAGGGCAACCACTACTTTCCACCCGATTCCCTCGACCGGGAGTTCTTTCGGGACAGCGATACCCACACGACCTGTCCGTGGAAGGGACTTGCGAGCTACCTGGACGTGGTGGTTGACGGAAACGCGAATCGGGATGCCGCCTGGTACTACCCCGAGCCGAAGGAGGCCGCGAAACAGATCACGGGGTACGTAGCGTTCTGGAAGGGCGTCTCGATCGACGAGTAGCCGCTGGAGGAGCATGAGCCGACACACCCGAGGACGAGGCCGGGCATCACTGTACGAGGCTCGAGTGGGAGCGGGGCTGACTGCCGCCCTGTGGCGAGCCCGGCACCTGCGCTGGTGGCCCGACGACGTGTCCCGGCAATTCGATGCCGGCACCGATCGCCTGGTCGTCCTCTCCGACATGCACCGTGGGAAGAGGGATCGGGCGGACGACTTTCTCCCGTGCACGGAAGCCTACGTCCGCGCCCTGGACTACTACCTCCAGGACGGATACACCCTCGCGATGCTCGGTGACGTCGAGGAACTGTGGAAGAGTCCCCCCGACGATGTCATCGCCGCATATCCGGAGGTGTACGCACGGGAGGCGACGTTCCAGGCCGACGGGCGGATGCTCCGATTCTGGGGAAATCACGACGAGGAGTGGGCCTCGCCGATCCTGGTGGAGCAGAAACTCGGCCCGGTGAATCCTGCCGGGGCCCCGCTCGTAGGCGAGAGCCTGCTGCTCGAGGTCCTGGTCGACGACGAAGTCCTCGGCTCCATCTACCTCGTCCACGGCCACCAGGGAACCGGATTCAGCGACACCCTGGCATTCCTCGCCCGGTTCACGGTCCGGTTCGTCTGGAAACCCATCCAGCACGTGACTCAGCTTTCGAGGAATGCGCCCTCATCCAATCGGCGGGTACGCGAGAAGCACAACATCGCGACCCGGCGCTGGGCCGATAGTCAGGAGAAGATGCTCGTGATCACGGGTCACACGCACCGGCCGGTGTTCGGTTCGATCTCCATCCTGGACGAGCTCGAGCGCAGGCTCGGGATCGATATCGACGAGATCACGAGCCGTTTCGATGACGAGGAATTCTGGGATGACGTCGTCACCGACTGCATGAAACGCGGCTGGCTGGGAGATGCGGCCCCGTGCGGTCCACCGGCGCCGGACGGCAGAAAGACCCTGCAACCGACCCTGTTCAACTCCGGCTGCTGTTGCTTCAACGATGGCCGGATCACCGGGATCGAACTGTCCGAAGGAGAAATCCGGCTGGTGCTGTGGAGTCCTGGTTCCCTGGACGGACGGCGGATCCTGGCGCGAGGCGATCTCAAAAGTGTATTCGAGCGGATCGCATGATCGACCAGCTGCGGGAGGCCTGGCGGACGAGAGTCATCACCGGGGCAACACCCTGCTGACCCTCAAGCAGTCAGGGCACCCGGTGGAGAAGTCCGTGGCCTGCGTGTTGTGGGACTGGGACAGGATGTGAGCGCGAGCGGGTCGGACTCGGCGGGTCGGACAGCGGCCAGACTGAGGGCCGTCCCACGGTTTCCCTGGAGCGCCGTTACTGCGGTCATGCGGACCACCTTCGTGGTCTGGATCCTCCTGCGACTCCTGCTGTCGGCCCTGTTGCTGGTGGCCGGATATCCCCCTTTCGGAGGCGTGCGGACCTCGATTCTCCTGGTGACGGTCGTCGTCGGGCTCACACTGTACGACGCCCGGAGAATGAATGAGCGGGTATTTTTGCTGGATCTCGGTCTTCCCGAGGTTGCGGTCGGAGTTGTGTCCCTGGTAACGGCGCCCTCGCTTGAGATCCTGCTGATCGTTGCCCGCGCAGGGCTGACGGGCGGATAGCTGATGACCGGCGGAGAGTCGATGATGTTCACGGCAGACTCGTTCGGCGTCTCGTTCCGGGGCCGTCAGGTCCTCAAGGCCGCCACGGTCTGGGCGCAGGCCGGTCATGTCACGGCCCTGCTGGGCCGGAACGGCTGTGGAAAGACGACCCTGATCCGCGCGGCCCTCGGACTCTGCAGGCGGGACTTCGGCGTAGTTCGATTCCGCGACCAGGTTTACGAGCGGCCGCAGTTGTCGACGCTCGCGCGCCGTGGGCTGTTCTATCTTCCGGATCGCGGCCTTCTGTCGTGGCGACGGACCGTTGACTGGCACCTCCGTGCGATGAGCCAGTCGATCCGCCATCCGCTCGATCTCGAATCAATTGCGAATCTCGAGATCGAGCCGCTACGAATCCAGAAGGCGAAATCGATGTCTGGTGGAGAACGCCGTCGGGTCGAGGTGGCGCTCGCGCTGCTCCGGCGGCCCTCCTGCCTGATCGCGGATGAACCGCTCGCCGAGGTGAGCCCGAGAGACAGGAAATTCGTCGCGCAGGCCGTTCGCGAGCTCGCCAGCCACGGGTGCGCCGTCCTCGTCACCGGCCACGAGGTGGAGGATCTGCTGGATCTCGCCGACCTCGTCGTGTGGATGGTCGGCGGAACCACGCACTGGCTGGGAACGCCTGTCGAGGCAAGAGCTCACGCCCAGTTTCGACTCACGTACCTCGGACCAGCCGGGACTCCCGTCGGGTCTGGCGGCCCACATCTCACGTGATAGTGTTCTGATTCGCAGTACAGGCTGTATGTCCGATCGACCACAACCCGAGCACAGGACATTCACGATGAAGCGTACGGCTGAGGCCCGCTGGAACGGCGGCCTGCTCAAAGGCAATGGAACGATGCGTCTCGGAAGCGGGGCGTATGAGGGTAAATACTCCTTCGGCTCCCGCTTCGAGGAGGAACCGGGCACGAATCCCGAGGAGCTGATCGGTGCAGCGCATGCCGGTTGTTTTTCGATGGCGCTGTCAGGAGCCCTCGGGAAGGAAGGGCATGACCCGCAGAGTGTCGAGACGAAGGCCGTCGTGCACCTCGAAAAGCAGGACGCCGGCTTCGCCATCACTCTGATCGAGCTAAAGACTCACGCCCTGATCCCGAACATCTCAGAGGAGGAGTTCCTGGAATTCGCGGAAGGCGCCAAAGCCGACTGCCCCGTCTCCCGGGCGCTGGCAGCGGTGCCGATCCGGCTCGAGGCAACACTCGGGTAACCAGAGGAGGCACGCATCAGCACGATCGCTTTCCCGGCCGTGCTGCTCGCCGGAGCAGTCGCCTGCAGCCCGTCTCAGCAGTCGGTATCCGCTCATCCGGCAGCGGATACCCTGCGCCTCATCGGAGGACCGATCTCCCTCCGCGATGCTCCGTCTGCTGTCGCGGCGGGGGACCTGACGGGGGACGGCATCCCCGACCTGCTCATCACAAACACGGACAACGGAACCGTGACCCTGCTCGTCGGAGACGGTTCCGGCCAGTTTCCACGCCGGGTGAGCATCCCCGCGGGCGAGAACCCCGTGGACCTGGCGCTCGGAGATCTCGATGGTGACGGAGACCTGGACGCGGCGATCGCCAACCACGAGACGGACTACATCACGCTTCTCAGAAACGACGGACTCGGCGGGCTGGGGCCGTTTGAAAGCTCTCCGGTGCACCTCGAGCTGGAGCTTCACCCGCACGCCGTGCTCATCTCCGATCTTGACCACGACGGCCATCCGGACCTGCTCGTGGACGACCGGCGCGGTGAGTCGATCCTGCTGCTGACCGGAGCAGGGAATGCCCGGTTTGAAACGGACGTCGTACAGATCCCGGTCGGAGGAGACCCGTACCGGGGCATGGTCCTCGCGGACTTGAACGACGACGGGCGGCTCGATCTCGTTACGCCCAACGGGGACGAGGTGGCGATCATGCTCCGCACGGCCGACGGCGGATTCGCCGTGC
>CBDUVN010000095.1:0-7897 GCA_965370685.1 uncultured bacterium
CCGGCTCGGCCGGCGGCAGGAGGAGAACCGATGGGTCAGTGGAGGACGATGGGCACGCCGCTCGCCACGCGCGCAGGGATCGCCATCGTGGCGACGATCGCGCTCGGCGGGCTGGCGGCCTGCTATCCAGGCGACATATCAAGTATCGCGGAAACCCGGGTCGTGATCACGGCCCACGACAAGGACTTCGACTATTCGTCACAGCGGACATACGCGATTCCGGACACGGTGGTCGAGGTCTGTGATCTCGACTTCGCGCCCGGCGGCGTCCCGATCAACTGCGACGAGGATGACCGGATCGACTACGATCACTCGAACGATGCGGCCTTCGTCGCACGGGCCGTCCAGAACATGAACGCCCTCGGCTACACGCGCATGCCGGCAGACGAGGTGACCGAGGATAACCTGCCCGACGTCGCGCTGATCATGATGGTCTCCGTGACCGAGTGGACGGCGTACACCTACTGGGGCTGCGGCGGTTACTGGGGCTGGTGGGGCTGGTACCCCCCGTACTATGGCTGCGGATATCCCGGGTACAGCACCACTTCGTGGGAGCAGGGCACCCTGTTCATGGACATGCTCAACCCGGATGGCGCTTCCAATGAGGAAATCCCATCGGTGTGGATCGGTGCGATCAACGGTGTGCTGTCCAGCAGTGGAAATACGAACGTCAACCTCGCCCTCACCGGCATCGACCAGGCGTTCGACCAATCCAAAGACTACCTGATGGTCCAGTAGGACCGAGGCGAATCCGAATTGGAGAAGATGATGAGATTGCTCAAGGGAGCGCTCGCCTCGGTGGCCCTTCTGGTGGCCTTCAGCGGCGAAGCGCAGGCGCAGGACTGGTGGTGGGGAATTACGTACAACATGTCGGCGACGGCGAGCCTTCCGGGCTCGTCTGACTCTGACCAGACCTTCGTGGACGACTTCAGCTTCCGCGGCGTCGGAATCGAGGCGCGCTACGTTCCCGACCGGGGCGGCAACCTGTCCTACGGGTTCTCAGGCAGCTGGAACGTGCTCAACGAGAAGACTGACGAAGTCGTGCATCTGCCGGACGCGGACCTGAGTGGAACGCAGCTCAGGTACTTCAACAGCATTCCGCTGCTTGTGAACGCGCACTACTACTTCGGCTCGCGTGGCGGAATTCGCCCGTACGCCGGCGTCAACGTCGGTACGTACTACATCGAGCGACGGGTCGACGTGAGCGTCGTGTCGATCAAGGATGACAACTGGCACCTGGGCTGGGCGCCCGAGGTCGGCATCATCGTGCCGCTGGGTCGTCCGGAAGTCGCGCTGATCGCGAACGCCAGGTACAACTGGGCGTTCAGTGCCGGCGGATCCGGCGATCAGAAGTACTGGGGCTTCAACATCGGCTTCATGTACAGGTAATTCCTGGTCGCAAGATAATTCCTGGTCGCATGCTGATTTGCGAAAGCGCACATGAGGCCTGACTACTCACGGCGGAGCCGGAACACAGGAGAGTCTCACATGAATCGATCCTTGCTTCCGGCTCCGGCCGTTGTCCTTGTCGCCATCGCGATGACAGCCTGCAGCGGGCTGACCTCCTGGTCCGATTACGATCCCGGGCGGATCGATACGGTCCGCGGCTATCAGACCTGGGACTGGGCGTACACCAGTGATGGCAAGGTCGGCGACATCCGTTCGAGCGATCGGATTGTGGACGATCCACTGGCGAACAAAAACATCCAGGCGTCGATCGAATCGAACCTGCTGAACAAGGGGTTCCACAGGGTCGAGAGCGGGAATCCGGATTTCAGGGTCGGGTATCACGTCTCGATCAACGGGCGGATGGACGTTTCGTACATTAACACGTACTACGGGTACGGCTGGGGCGGATACTGGGGCCCCAATGGCCCGTCGTTCGGCATGGTCTACTCGACTCCCACCGTCAGCCAGTACCGCGAGGGCACACTGATCATCGACGTCGTCGATGGCAGGGAGAACGAGCTGGCGTGGCGCGGTGTGGTGCAGGGGGAAATGCACGAGAAGCGGGACGCCCAGGAACGACAGCAGGCGGTCGACAAGGCGATCAAGGAAGCGCTGAAGGACTTCCCGCCCGGCTGACCCGGCTGACCCGGCTGAGCTGGCTGAGCTGGCTGAGCTGGTTGAGCTGGCTGACCCGGCTGATCCGTCAGGCCCAGAGCTCCTCGAACATCAGGTACGACGACTCCCGCATCCCGAGCGCGCGATACGTCGTCTGGGCGGGCTCGTTGTCCCGCTCGACGTAGAGACGCAGTCCGATCACCTTCTGCTCGCGGGCCAGGTGTCTGACGTATTCGTGTAGCTGCCGGTACACGCCCTCCCGCCGAAGACGCTTCGACACGTAGACGCTCTGGATCCACCAGATCTCGCCGTTGCGCCAATCGCTCCACTCGGTCGTGATCATCAGCTGTCCGACGATCTCTCCCTCCTGCTCCGCCACGAAGTACTGCCCGCGGGCCGGTTGCTTGAGCAGGCGTTCGACGCCCTTCGAGATCGTCCGACGATCCAGCTCCCGTCCTTCCGTCTCGCGGGCCATCGCCTGGTTGAACAGGATGATGCGCGCCAGGTCCTCCTGCGTCGCGGGCCGGATGGAAATCGACATATGGAATCCTCTCGAATCCTCGCAGGGAGTTGGGCACCGGCACGAAGGGCGGCGAGCCGAGCCGCCGGGGAGTCCCAGGAACGCCATGATCGCAGTCGGGGCGCGACCCTTCAAGTGCCCGTCGTTATTGCGGGATACGGGAACATGGTGCGGACTACGGCGCATGCGGCAGCCCCGGGTCGGGAAATGTGTTGATTTTCCGCTATTTACCGCGGGCACGTGGATTGCTTGAATCGTTCGCGCGTACGGCCACGAACGTTATGACCGCGAATCAGCGGGAAGAGGCGGGATGGACCAGATCGGCAAATGGTGGCGGCGGTTCTGGATGCCGCCGGATTCATCTCTGCTGCAAACCGGAGGTCAGGGAGAGTTACTGATCTCCTGGCTCCGGCTCGGGATGAGTTTCGCCGCGATCGGGATCGCCGCGTTCGTAGCATGGAGGACAGGACAGGCTCCGGCCGCCCGAGTGTACCTGGCGGTCACTTATGTCGCCCTTCCGGTAGCCGCGTTCATACACATATTTGTCAGCCGGGCCATTTACGGCTGGTGGATCGGCTTCGTGACCAGCGTCCTGGACGTGACGATCGTCAGCGTCACTCTGGCCGCATTCCTGCTGGTCGGCCGACCGGACCTGGCGCTGATGAATTCGGTGGCGTTTCCCGTCTACTTTCTCGCCCTCGCCGCGACCAGCATGCGCCTGGACCACCGGGCCTGCGCCGTGGCAGGTGGACTCGCCGCGCTCCAGTACGGGGCGATCGTCAGCGTGGGCTCCGCGGCAGGTGGCCTGACGGAGCTCGAGATCGGCACACAAGCGGTGCGCATCGTGCTTCTCGGGACGATGGGAGTGCTCGGCACCCTGGTAAATCTGCGCATGCAGAAGCCGCACGTGCTGTCGGCCAACGATGGACTCACGGGACTCCTCAACCGGCGTGCGTTCGACGATCGGTGGAATGGCGAGGTCGCCCGGGTGCGGCGCCACGGCCGACCGATCTCGATTGCCGCGATCGACATCGATTACTTCAAGCAATTCAACGACCATCACGGGCACGCGGCCGGTGACATGGCTCTCAGGGCCGTCGCCCGGGTGCTCCAGAACCGCATTCGAGGTGCGGACTTTGTCGCACGGATCGGTGGCGAGGAATTCGTCGTAGCCCTGCCGGAGACGAACTCCGCCGCCGCTCTCAAAGTCGCGGAGGGCCTGCGCCGCGCTGTCGGCGAGAACCCGATCGCGATTCCCGGCAGTCGAACGCCGGGCCATGTCACGATCAGCATCGGAGTGGCCAGCTGGCCCGAGCACGGGGCGGAAGTGACACGTCTGCTCGAGCGGGCGGATGACTACCTGTACGAAGCGAAGCTCGCGGGCCGCGACCAGGTGAAGGGGCCAGCCACTCGCATCGAGCCGGGAGCGCACGTCCGCATCGAGCCAGGAGCGCGCGTCCGCACCTGATCCGCGCCCCGACGGTCGCGGCGGATAGCATCGGCTCGGTATCTTGCAGCGAGCCCCCTGACCGCCTCGAACCGTCCCGGGACCTGTCTCATGCGGATCGTCCAGATCTCTCCAGAAGCGGTGCCCTACGCCAAGACCGGCGGACTGGCGGACGTGGCGGGCGCACTGTCGGCGTACCTGGCCCGGAGCGGGCACGAGGTGACGCTGTTTCTCCCGTTCTATCGGATGATCCGTGATGCCGGCTTTGAGCCGGGACCCGTAGAACTCGCGCTCGGCCCGACCGAGCTGGGGCTGCCCGCGGAAGCGGCGATCCGCTCTCTGCCGTCGACGAGCGGAATGAGCGTCAAGGTGGTCGATGCGCCGGAGCTGTTCGATCGCGACGGGCTGTATGGCGCAGGAGGGGCAGACCACCCGGACAACCTGCTTCGCTTCGCCGTGTTCTGCCGCGCCTCCCTTTGTGCCATCGATCAGTCCCCCGACATCCTGCACGTGCACGACTGGCAGGCGGCGCTGGCAGCCGTCCTCCTGCGGTCCGGTCCGCCGCCTGGTGCGACGGCGATCCTGGAGCGTCGTCCGGCATCGGTGCTGACGCTGCACAACCTGGCCTACCAGGGCCGATTCGCCGAAGAAGCGTGGCCGGAAACGGGGCTGCCGGACGACTGGTACCGGCCGGACCGGCTCGAGTACTACGGTGGCATCAACCTGCTGAAGGGCGGAATTGTCACGGCGGACCGCGTCACGACGGTGAGCCCGGGCTACGCGGAGGAGATCTCAACGCCCGAGCTCGGATTCGGTCTCGAAGAACATATCCAGGCGCTCACCCACCCGGTGGAGGGGATACTGAACGGAATCGACACCGCCGAGTGGAACCCGGCGGACGATGCCTTCCTGGCCACCCCGTACGACGCCGCGGATCGCTCCGGGAAGGCCTCGACGAAGCGGGAGCTGCAACGGGAGTTCGGACTTCCGGAGTCGCCGGGCGTCCCCCTGTTCGGGCTCGTGTCGCGCCTGGTGGACCAGAAGGGGATTCCGCTCATCGAAGCGCTGGAACACCGATTCGGCGGCTGGCCCGCGCAGTTCGTGTGGCTCGGAACCGGCGAACCACGTTACGAGCGGTTGATCGAGCAACTCGGCCGCGACAACCCGAACGTCGGTTCGAGAGTGGCGTTCTCCGAACCGTTGGCCCATCTCATCGAGGCCGGCGCCGATTTTTTTCTCATGCCCTCGGCGTTCGAGCCGTGTGGCCTGAACCAGATGATCAGCCAGCGCTACGGAACTGTTCCGATCGTTCACCGGGTCGGGGGTCTGGCCGACAGCGTGGTCGCGATCACGCCGGAGACGCTCGCCGACGGTTCGGCGACCGGAATCGTGTTCGAGCCGTTCGAGCCCGATGCACTCGCCGGCGCGATCCTGGATGCGATCGATCTGTACACCCGGCCGGAGACCATGGAAGGCGTGATCCGGGCGGGCATGGAGACGGACTTTTCGTGGCAGGCGAGCGGACGGAAGTACGAGGAGCTGTACGAGCGAATGCTGGAAGGCACGAGCGAATAGACGCCGACAAAGCGAATAGACGCCGACAACCGGAAGGGAACGGGTGATGCGAGGTAATCTTCGGGTCCTGGGGCTGGTGATGGCGGGCGGCGAGGGTAGCCGTCTCGCGCCGCTCACGATGCAGCGAAGCAAACCGGCCGTGCCGTTTGGCGGCAGCTACAGGATCGTCGACTTCGTGCTGTCGAACCTGCTCAACTCGGGCATCTATTCCACCTTCGTGCTCGTCCAGTATCGATCCCAGTCGCTGATTCACCACCTGCGTGAAGGCTGGCGGCTGAGCACTCCGCACCCGGACGACTTCCTCACCGTGGTGCCCCCTCAGATGCGGTTGGGGAAGGAGTGGTACCAGGGGACCGCCGACGCCGTGTACCAGAACTTCAACCTGATCCACGACTTCCGGCCGGACCTGATCGTGGTGTTCGGCGCCGATCACATCTATCGGATGGACATCGGTCACATGGTTCGCTTCCACCGGAAGAAAGAGGCGGACCTGAGCGTCGCCATGCTTCCGGTTCCCTCGGTCGACGCGACCGGGTTCGGTGTCGCCGAGGCCACCCCGGACGATCGGATCGTGGGATGGCTCGAGAAGCCCGACGACCCACCCGAGATGCCGGATCGGGCCGGATACTCCTACGCCTCGATGGGGAACTACATCTTCGAGCCTCGAGCGCTGGTGAACGTGCTCAGGGAGGTCGCAGAGGAAGGGCTGGAGCCCGATTTCGGCACGACGATCGTCCCACGCATGGTGAATGATCCCGACTACGGGGTTTACGCTTATGATTTCCACCGGAACCGGGTGCCGGGAGTCAAGCCGTACGAGGAAGTCGGGTACTGGAGGGACGTGGGAACGCTGCCCGCGTACTGGTCGGCCCACATGGATCTGCTCAGCAAGCAGCCGCGATTCGATCTCAACAACCGGATGTGGCCGATTCACTCCCAGTCCTACAACCGTGCGAGCCCGCGCATCCTGTCCGGCCAGATCGAAGACTGCAGTCTCGGGGTCGGGACCGTCGTGGACGACGCGCGCATCGTCCGGTCGGTGATCGGTCGTGACGTCTGGGTGGAGAAGGGGGCCGAGATCGTCGACTCGATCGTCATGGACCACTGCCGGATCGGGCACGGTGCGCGGATTCGGCGTGGAATCATCGATCGGTACAACTACATCGAGGCCGGCGAGGTGATCGCCGCGGACGAGCCGACCGATCGCCCGGACTCGCGCGTGGTCGACGATCTCATCGCGGTGGCCAGGGGGAGAACCCGACCGATCTGAGCGGACTCGAAAGCCTGAGCGGACTCGAAGGCCTGAATCGACTCGAAGGCCTGATCAGACTCGACCGATCGGATCAGAGCAGAAGCACCGCCAGCGCGAACAGGCACACCAGGATTCCCGCGACCGCGAGAATCGGGAACCGCCGCTCCCAGCGCAGCCGCGCCACGGCGAAGATCGCCAGGAACAGGGCGAGGATCGAGTAGATGGCGACCAGGGCGGATCGCCACAGCCGCCCGTCCGGGTAGAGGAACACGGCGAGCGCCGTGACGACGCTTCCAATGAACAGAATTCGCTCGTCGAGCGACTCCTCGGGCCGTGGGCGTCTGGTGGCCGGAAGGCGCCCGACCATCGCGAACAGGAACAGGACCCCCGCTTCCAGTCCGATCAGCGTCTTCCACGCCGTCAACGCCGGCCCGGGCCCGCTGAACGCATCCGTGAACGCGGCGAACAGCAGCGATGTCAGCGAGAAAGCGCCGAACAGGTACATTCCGAACCCGATCAGCCGGTTGATCACGAGATTCGCGGCCCAGGTCGCCGGAGCATCCCGACGGAGCCGGAGAGAGCCCACCGCTTCGAGCGGGTATCGGTGAACGATCGTCGGGGGCCAGCGGCCCGCGCGCGCCGCCCGGAGAACCGCCGCGGCTTCCGCCTCCACCTGCCTCGCCTCTTCGCGGGAAATCGCCCCGGCTTCCAGTGCCGCGGCCAGGTCTTCCTCGTCGAGCAGGCGCGCCGGTCCGTCCGGTGGCTGCCACACATCCAGGAACAGGTCCGTCAGCTCCCACCGGCCTTCACTGATCTTCGGCAGCCGGAGCAGATTCGTATACCAGCCGAGAAAGCGGCCGTGCGAGTCGTACACACCGCCGACCTCGTACGACCGGTCAGGGAACAGGTACCAGAGAATCGCGCCACCGGGCTCGAGCTGAATTTCTCCCACGTTCAACGGCTCGCTGCCCTCGGGCTGGATCAGCAGTGATAGCTTGCAGTTCGGCCCGTCGTGGAGAATTTCCTGCCGAAACGTCTT
>CBDUVN010000096.1:0-7840 GCA_965370685.1 uncultured bacterium
TCGTTCACCGCACGGGCCCGGCCGGTTACCCATGGGCAGTCGTCGAGGCCGGCTGGTCGGGCAAGCAGTTCATGCTCGACCAGGCGGACGATGGCAGCACTCCGATCGTCCAGGGCTGGTTCTCGGAGGAGACGGCCAGGACGGTCCTGGCGCAGGCCCGATACGATCTCGATTCCCTTGCCATTGCCGCGGGACAGGATGGGTTTCGGGCAGTGGATCTCGGGCTCGATCTGTCGCTGGAGCTGAGCAACGAGGTCACGCGATCCGTATCCCGGAACGTGATCGCACGGATTCCGGGCCGATCGCGACCGGATGAGCACGTCCTGTTCATGGGGCATTGGGACCACCTTGGGATCGATCCCGCGCTGACGGGAGATTCGATCTACAACGGCGCCCTCGACAACGCCTCCGGGACGGCTGGACTGCTGGAGGTGGCGGAGGCGTTCATGGCTCTCGAACGACGTCCCGAGCGCTCGATTCTGTTCATTGCGCTCACGGCCGAGGAGCAGGGACTCCTGGGCAGCCTCCACTACGCCTCCAACCCTGTGTGGCCGCTCGAGACCACAGTAGCCGCGATCAACGTCGACGGCCTCAACATCTGGGGGCCGACGAAGGACGTCGTCGTCGTGGGGTACGGCAAGTCGGAGCTGGATTCAGTGCTTGCGGAAGTCGCGACGGAGAAGGGACGCACACTGTCGCCCGATGGCGAGCCGGAGAAGGGTTATTTCTTCCGCAGCGATCACTTCGAGTTTGCGAAGCGGGGCGTCCCGGCGCTGTTCACGAATCCCGGGTTTGACGATCTGCGCTACGGCGAGGACTGGGCACGGGCGCGGCATGAGCAATTCACCGCCGAGCGTTACCACAAGCCGGCGGACGAATACGACCCGACCTGGAACCTGGACGGCGCAGTCGAGGACCTTCGTCTGCTGTTCGAGTTCGGGTTCCAGCTCGCCGATAGTGACGCCTGGCCGAACTGGTACGAGGGGACTGAGTTCCGGGCGGTTCGCGACGAAATGCGGCCAGTAGGACCATAGTCCAATACCCCGCCGGAAGTGTTGCGGCTAGCGTCTGCTGATGGTCTGAGAGGAAAGTCCGTCACGTGACCAGAGTCGGTTTGCATGGCGGATTCTCGTGTATCAGCAACGAAAGGAACGGAGCACCATGGGACTGTTCGACTTCTTGAAGGGCTCGGGTGAAGAAGTAGATGTCGGCGAGGCTGTCGACGCAGAGCTTCAGAACCAGATGCAGGGCAATGCGATCGCCCGGACCGTGCTTGCGCTCGGTCTGCCGGTCGAGGACCTGAAGGTCGAATACGCCGACGGCGTCGCGACCGTCTACGGAACGGTTCCGAGCCAGGCGGATGCGGAGAAGACCGTACTCGCGGTCGGCAACACGAAGGGCGTGGCGCAGGTCGACAGCCGTCTCGAGGTCGTCGTTCCAGCCCCCGAGGCATTCATGTACACCGTGCAGTCGGGTGACTCGCTCTCGAAGATCGCGCTGGCGCAGTATGGCGACGCGATGAAGTATCCCGAGATCTTCGAGGCCAACCAGCCAATGCTGTCGGATCCGGACAAGATCTATCCGGGCCAGGTGCTGCGGATTCCGGTCCTGGGTCAGTAGCAGATACGAGAGGCCCGGGAGCTGTTCAGCGTCCGGGCCTCTCACGCTTCGACATAGTGAAACGCTTCAGCCGGCCGTCTCACCGACTCCCGTCATTCCCTGCCATGTTTCCGCCAGCCAGGTCGCCATGATCTGAATGCCAAGGCTGATGTTGGCGCCGACCCAGTAGAGAATCCCGCCGGCAGCCGTATTGTCGAGGAGTCCCAGGAGCACGGCCGCGCCGATCAGAATTCCGAACACCAACAGCAGCTTGATCAGCCATCTGGCGGCTTCGCGCAGCAGCGCCCACGCGACGAGCACGAAGGCCAGGGTGAGGGCGATGTTGCCGATCAGTTCCGGCGGAATGGATGTACCGTCCACGCGTCAAATCTCCAGGGAGTCGATAGGCCGCTCGACCGCAGAGGATGGGTCGGTTCCAGAAAGCATCAAGCTGGACCGAACCTATTTGGGCCTCTGATGCGTAGAAACGGGCGAGGAATCGTCGCCAAGTCAAGGCCACGGTCTTCAAGCGAGTGAGCGAGCGGATCAGAACAGAAATCGGGCGCGGGGCCCGGGGGAATCGAAGATGACCGACTTCGGACGGGAACTGCTGCGGCGTAGAGTGCCGCACATCGTCGGAGCGTACCTGGCCGGTGGATGGATTCTGCTCGAGTTCACGGACTGGACCGTGAACCGGTATGTGCTGTCCAGCCACGTCACCGATTTCGTTGTGGCGTCCTGGCTGCTCCTCTTGCCAGCCATCGCGATTCTCGCCTGGAATCACGGCAGCCCGGGACGCGACGCGTGGAGCCGTGCCGAAGCGATAGGTATCGCCCTGAATCTCGTGCTCGCAGGGGTAGTTCTGTTCTCCGTGTTCCGGGGACAGGACCTGGGAGCCGCCACGAGCACCGTGGTGGTTCAGGATGAAGAGGGAAAGGAGCTGCGGCGCTCGATTCCCAAACCCGAATTCCGCCACCGTGTCGCCCTGTTTTCATTCAGCAACGGATCCGGGGATCCGGAGCTCGACTGGCTCCAGTACGCGCTTCCCAGCGCCGTATCAATCGACCTGTCACAGGATCCGTTCGTCCGATCCGAGGCGGACATTCTCCGCGAGAAACGGGGAGCGGAACCTGAGCGTCCGCTGATCCTCCCGCTGGCCCAGCGACGGGATCTTGCCGGAAAAATGGGGGCAGAGACGTTCGTCACCGGCACGATTGATCGCGGGGGCGATGGCATCGAAATCCGTTTCACCCTTCACGACACCGACCGGGGCCGTCCGGTAGCGGAGCACATCTTCTCCGGGGCCGATCTGCTCGCTCTGGCCGACCAGGTATCTCGCCAGCTCCGGCGCGATCTCGAGATTCCCACTGGACATCTCGACGCGATTCCCGATCTGCCGGTCCGAGATCTCCTGTCGGAAAGCGACGACGCGCTGCGACCATTCTTCTCGGGCAGTTTCTATCACTCGCTCGACGCTGCGCGGAGTCGCGCCTCCCTGGAGGGGGCCACCGGGATCGACTCGACCTTCGCCCGGGCGAACTGGATGCTCGGAGACCTCCTCTGGGTGGGGAACGATGTCGACGGGGCGCTCGCAGCCTACGAGGCGGCGATCCGGCACGACTACAAGCTTGAAGAATCCGCGAGTTTCGCCCTCAAGACCCAGTATTTCACCGTGAGCCAGCAGCCCGAGCGGGCACTGAGCGTCGCTCGCCTCCGCACCGAGCTGTATCCCCACGATCCCAATGCGTTCGGGACGCTCGGGAGAATTCTCAAGGGGCGCGGACAGGTGGAGGAGGCGGTGGCGGCACTCGAGCAGGCGATTGAACTCGACCCATCGAATCGGAGGGCGTACGAATTCGTCGGCGACATCCATCTCGATGCCGGCCAGTTCGACCGCGCGGGCAAGGCATACGGCATGCTCGAGGAAATCGAGCCGGAGGCGGCTCATCCGCACTTTCTGCTCGGGCGTCTGTATCTCACCGAGGCCCGGTTCGATGAGGCCGAGAGCGAATTCGAGCGAGCTCAGTTCCTGGATCCAGGACTGGTCTCACCGACGATCGGGCTCGGCCTGGTCGACCTGTTCCAGGGACGTTTCGACGAGGCCGAGTCAAATCTGTCCGAGGCCGTGGAATCGAGTTCTGACGACATCAGCCGGGTCGAGGCTCTGAATTGGAAGAGCAGGTACTTTGACATGCGCGGACGATCCGACAGTGCCGCGCTACTGAAGCGAGAGGTAGCAGCCGAAATCGGCCGGATCGGAGGTCGTCTGGCGGAGCTGCAGGAGATGGGTCTGCTCGCCGCGCAGCGGGCCCGTGCCGGGGACACAGCCGGCTCGTTCGCTCTTCTCGACACGCTTCGGGCCGAACTGGAGCCGCCGTTGGACGGGCTCGCCGATTTCTTCGAGGCGGAGGTGAACCGCGAGCTCGGACGCGAGGCCGAACTCGCCGCAGGGATCCCGGGGGTCCGTCGTCTCATCGAATCTTTCGGTCTCGGTGCAAGTGACTGGTGGGGGGACTTCCTGGAAGCCGAGTCCCTTCGCCTCACGGGTCATTGCGAGGCGGCACTTCCACTCTACCGGGCCGCCGCGGACGCACTGCAGGAGCCGCAGCTGTTCGAAACGATCCGGGAAGCTGGAACGGACCCGTTCACGGGACAGGCCAGCTGCCTGCGCGATCTCGGCCGCTACGACGAAGCGGAGGAACAGATTCGCGAAGTCCTGCGGCGAATTCCAGCGGAGCCGACCGCCCACTTGGAATTGGCCCGGCTCGAAGTCGCGCGAGGCCGGCCGGTAGAGGCCCGTCGAGCCGTGGACGCGGCGCTCGTGGCCTGGTCTGATGCGGATCCGGAGTTCCGACCCGCGGCCGAGGCGCGGGTTCTGCGGGAGGCGCTGGCGGACTGAGTCGGCCTTCCCCGGGGCAGATCAGTCGCCGGGCTGAGCCGACGATTCGACTCCAGCTTCCTGGAGCCGCTGTTGTTCTTCGCGCAGCAGTTGCTGAAGCTGGATCTGGATGGAGAACTCCATGACGTTCTGCACGTACATGACCGGCTCTGAGCCAACCTCGCGAGCCACGATCGGCTCCATTTGATCGAACCAGATTCTGGAGTCGACTCCTCGGCTCTCGGCAGTGCGCCGAAGTCGAGAGATCCGGGTCGGCCCAGCGTTGTACGCTGCCAGGGCAACGGCATAGGCTTCCTCCCTGGCCACCTCGGGGTCCACCTCGGGATTCTGCTCGACATCGCTGAAATAGGTGTCGATCACGTGGCGCATATACTTCGCGCCCGCCTCCACGTTGGCGTCCGCCGTGCTGATGTCATCAAATCCCATTTCGCGTGCGGTTGCAGGCATCAGCTGCATCAGTCCGATCGCGCCCCTCGAGCTTCGGCGGCTCTGGTCGAGCCCCGACTCCTGGAACGCCTGCGCGGTCAGGCGACGCCAGTCGAGGTCGTACATGGCTGCCTTTTCCTGGAACAGGTTCTTCAGACTGTCCAGTCGCTGGTTGACCACCCGGTCCTCGATCTTTACCAGCCAGTCGGTGCTCTTCAGATACCGGTTGATCAGGATGTTGCCTTTCAGAGTGCCTTTCTTGTGTGTCTTCACAAAGGCATTGACCTGCTCGAGCATCTGCGGAGCATCCGTCTGGACCACCCAGGCGATCTGCGCGTTCACCCTGGGTCGAACCTCGTCGTTCCAGACCAGGCCCGGGAGCACCTCAAACCAGAAATTGGCGATGTGCGCATCGACGATCGTCGTGGGAAGCCGACCCTCGTGGACCAGTTTGAGGATCGCCCCGTTATCCAGGATCTCGTTCACCGCGACGATCGAGGCCGGTGGCAGACCCCTGGCCTCGAGGTCACGATTCAGCCGCTGGAGGCTTTCGAAGTAGCTGCTGGAGCGGCGCACGAACACCGGGCGGCCGGACAGTTCATCGAGACTGTTGACCGGTTCGGCAGAGGGTCCGGTGACGACCACCTCGTAGGCATCGGAGACGATCGGGTCGGAAAACGCGACATCGGCCAGTCGGTCGTCCGTGACCGTCAGGTTGGCCGCCGCGATGTCACCACGTCCGTCTCTGATGAATGGAATCAGCTCGTCACGACGCACCGGAACGAGGATGATTCGGATCCGGTCGGCTGCCCGAGTTCGCCCCAGCCGCTCGTTGAGGAAAGTCTCGAATTCGCGTGCGGCCTCGAACGTGAGGCCGGCCTGCTTCTTGCCATCGATCAGGTAGTACATCGGCTCGAACACGGTCAACAGCCGCAGGAGCCGAGCGCGCTCGGAGATGATCCCATCGAGGTCGCCGTGCCACTTTCCGAGGGCGAATTGCAGCTCAGGGGTCTGCTCATCCAGGCTGGTGAGGAGCTCGTTCCGCTCGCTGGCTGTACCTGCCTCAACCTGGCTCACGGGGGGCTCCGCTCCGTCGTCCCCTCTCCCTCGGGAGTCGGAACAGGAGGAAACGCTCCCGGAGGCGAGCAGCACCAGCCACACCAGGACCCCCCGCCAGGCTACGGCAGGTCGCAGGACGTGATTCATCGAAATCGCTGAGCGCATCACTGGACCCCTCACAGATCGTGTAAGATCGGAAACTACTTGTGTCTGCCCTCGTGGGGCCAATTTCATACCCGCAGTATTCGACGCGGACCGGCACTGGGATCCAGACCTGTTCGTCGGCGGAATCGCGGGCGGCGCAGTGCTGTACGAAAACCCGGCACGTTGACTCCTCTCAGATCTTCAGGACGAGCGAGGTCAGGAAATACGTATCGACCGGGTCGAGCTGAGACGGTACGAAAATCTGGTCACCGGCCCCATCCAGAACCGGGTTCCCGGCCTCATCGAATAGCGGCAGTGCTTCGAACAGCGGATCATTCCGCCACAGGATCCGGAAGCTGGTCCTCAGAAAGATCAGTTCCGTGATCGAAATCTCGAGGGCGTTGAAGAAATCCGCCCGCAGGTCTTCCGTTTTCTTCAGATTCTGGTCGAGGACGAGCGTGCTGAAGAAGCTCGTGTTTTCGGTCAGGTGCTGCTCGTAGGCATACGCCAGCCGCAGGCCGCCAAAATCGTTCGTGCCACCCAGAATCGGACTTTCGCTGGTGTAGGTCCCCGCGATGTCCAGGTCCAGCTTCGTGCGGTCTTTGTCGACGGCGATCCAGCCCACACCCAGGGCTCCCTGCCAGCGGTCGTCGAATCCGGCGAACCGGTTCCGGTCCCAACCGCCGATCGCGAATGTGTACCAGCGATCGGAAAGCGAATAGTCGTAGCGCAGGTTTGCGAAATAATTCTCGGCAGTCTTCTGCCTGTCGGCCTCGACGACCGTGAAGCCGCCGTCGCCCGTTTCGACCGCGACCCTGTCGTCTCTGGACCGCGACTCGGTGCTCAGTCCACCGAGGTCGAACCTCAGAGAAGATGTCTCCCAGTAATACTCGGCGAGGTTCCGAAGCCCGAGCGTGGTCACGGCGGAGTTACCGCCGGTAATCACCAGCGACAGGTCTGCTGTGTCGTAGAAGCCGCTGAGCGGCTCGTCGGGATCGTCCTCGCGTGCCAGGGATCCGAGCACTTCCTCGTTGACCGCGCTCCGATCATCCTGCGCGATGGCGATCTCGCTCCAGCTGGCAAGCAGGGCCGGGGCGAGGATGGATAGCAGCAGCGTGCGCCTGGTGGTACGCATCCGGTTCCCCCGAGTACGGTCTCCGTCCTCAACGTCCGGGGTCGCGAGACTCGCGGACCCCCGAATTCGAGCCAGAACTCTAACGGGGAAGGAGACGCCGAACAACGGCTCCGTCGGGGCTCAGGGTCCCGACCGTCTCATTCGTGAACAGCCTCGATCCGAACTCCCTCCGGCTCGCCGTCGAACTGCACGCGGAACCTGCGAAGTACGGAGGTCTCCGGTGTGTTCGCCGTCCGCACGATGACAGTCAGCCGGTACATCCCGGCGGGGTATTCGAGCATGAACCCGGACGAGATGTCGAGCGGTGTGACCAGGCGCAGCTTCGGAGCATCGAGCCAAGTGAGCAGAAGCGGGAGCTCGGGAGTCGTCTCGCCGGGACCCAGGTCGAGCCGGGATCGCGCACCGACTATGGTCCACGGCAGGGGAAGCGGGTAGGCGAACCCCGGGTGTGGTCGCCACAGGACGCCGTCGAAGAACTCCAGCCTGTCGATCGAGGCGTGGCAACCGATCGCGGGCTCGGGGCCACTGTTCTCGAGCTGGATCGTCCACACGAATGCCGGCCGGTTTCCGACCCGCAC
>CBDUVN010000097.1:0-7704 GCA_965370685.1 uncultured bacterium
GAAACGCGACCGGGCCGGGAAACGCGACCGGGACCACGCCTGGGGAGGCAGCCGTGAGTGTCGGGCTTCCGCCCAGGAGCGCGACAAGAATGAGCGAAGCGGTGGCGTGCATTGGAGACCTCCAGGGCCGGCGGTCAGACGGTCAGACGATCAGCTGTCGGTCACGGCGGTCAGCTCCTGTTGCCGGCGGTCAGCTCCCGCTCGCGTCGATCGTGACGTCGATCCGCCTGTTGCGGGCCCGCCCGGCCGCGGTGTCGTTCGGAGCGATCGGCTTGTTCTTGCCGTACCCGACCGCCGTGATCCGATCCGCGCTCATGGCGACGTTCGACAGCAGGTAGTCGCGTACGGCGATCGCCCGGCGCTGGCTCAGCGCCTGGTTGGCGGCGTCGTTGCCGACGTTGTCGGTGTGACCTTCCACGATGATCTGCGCCCCGGGGAACTCCCGGACGGCCCGCTGCAATTTCGTGAGAACCTCGAAGTTCTCAGGCCCGATCTCGGCGGACCCGGAGGCGAAGGACAGGGCTGTGAGACGAATCGTGACCCGGTCGTCGGTGGCGAGGATCTCCGCCTCCTCGGGATCGAACACGGCCCGGATCTCCCGCAGCCGCTGCTGTTTCCGCTCGCGCTCCCTGAGCTCCGCCGATGCTGTCGCCTCCCGCTGCTCGACGTCGGCCAGGCGGGCATCCAGCGTGTCCACCTGGGTGATGAGCCGGTCGACCTCGGCCGAGCGGGTGTCGAGATCGGAGCGGAGGTTGCGGCGATCGGCCTGCAGGCTCAGCGTCGCTTCCAACGCTTGGCCGGCAACCGCCTCTGAGCCTTCGGCGAAGTGCGGGGTGAATTCGAGCGCCGTTGCGAGCGCCGCCAGCTGTGCCTCGTGGCGCAGGAGGACTTCCTCCGGAGTCACCTTTTTGTCCGAGATGCTGTCCGCCAGCAGGGCCAGCCGGCCGGCGTGCCGGTACTCCTCGGCCGCGGCGGTCGCGAGGACGCGAGCCTGCTCGGGATCCTCGGGTTGGTCCCTGAGCATGTTCTCGGCCTCCGCGAACAGCGTGTCCGCGTGCGCGAGAGTAATCGGCGCACGCTTCTCCGCATCAGAGTTCTCTGTCTCCGTGCGCAGCTCCGCGGCCGGGCCCAGGACCTCCACGTGAATCGCCGACCGGTGCGCCTGTCGATAGGCCTCCGCGGCCCGTCTCGCCCGGTCCGGGGCGTCGTTTTCCTGCCGTTCGGCGCGGAGTCCGGCCTCCCGCAGCTCCTTCTCCGCCGTGGCCCACTCATCGGCCGCGAAATCGGGAGCCCTGGCCGCGGCCGCGAACGCCCGAGCCTGCAGCGGCTCCTCGAGGATCCGGTTCGTGCGTTCCGCCACGAGCTCGCCTTCCGCCAGCGCTGCCTGGGCTTCCTCGGCCCGCTGCTCGATCTCCTCATCGGTGCCGGCCTCCGCGGCCGCGCTGCGTCCGCGTTCGATGGCGTCCTCCGCCCGCTCGAAGCTGCGGGGCGCGAGGAACTCCAGCTGCGCGGCTCGATCGCGCTCCAGGCGCTCGACCGCACTGTCCAGCCGGTCCCGGGCCTCCTGGGCCTGCAGCGGACGCGGAACGGTCAGCGCGGGTGCGATGAGAAGACAGACAGCGAAGAAAGGCACGGCCGCGCGCGGGCGTGACCTCATGCAGCGGCCTCCTCGATACGGTCGACCAGTTCCCGGATCGTCGTGACTCCCCGGTCCATCGCGTACCACCGTCGGGTGTCCTTGTAGATCTCGCTCATCGGGCGCTCGCCGGCCCGTTTCTCCGTGACCACGATCTCCTGCAGCTCCACCGGGCGGGGGCCCCAGCGCCCCACGGCGTTGCCCTCCTGGTCGAGCACGATCGCGAGGGGAATCGACTGGCTCCCGTTCGTCAGGTAAAGGTCCATCAGTTCGAGATTCTCGTCGCGTTTAAGAACTCGAAGTTCCAGCTGCGGGGAATCCTCGGCGAACCGGGCAAGGACGGGAACCGTGTTCGACGCATCTCCGCACCAGTCCTCGGACAGCACGAGCAGGCGCCAGGTTCCCCCGATCCGATCGAGACGGTCCAGCTGTTCAGCCGGGCTGCGGGTCCGCTCCCACACGCCCCGCCACAGGTCGGCGTGCTCGATGACTTCCTCGTTCAAGTAGCTCTCCCACGGAATTCCGCGGGTCCATTCGGTTTCGTGATTCGCGACCGCTTCACGCGGCGACTGTATGACAGACATAGTGGCCTCCGGGCCTCAAATCCAGTAGCATTACGGGCTCATGACGCGGTCCCGATACGCCGGAAGTTACAGGGTCCGCGGCTTCGGGAAACCCTGCGGAGCGCGGACCGGTTCCCGCGCGGCGGAAGCGGCCCGCCCGCCCGCGCCGGACACCGACGCTCCGGCGATCGATACCAGCCAGATATGGAGCTCAGAACCATGCATCCGGATCCCCGCGGAATCACCGTCGAGGGCGATCTTCGCCCGCCACTGCCGATCAATGAGCCCGTACTCTCTTACGTCGCCGGTTCGCCGGAGAGGGCGGAACTGAAGACGACGCTCGACATGATGGCGTCAGAAGTCATCGACATCCCCGTGATCATCGGCGGCGAGGACATCCTCACCGGCGACACGGCGGAAGTCGTGATGCCCCACGACCACGGACACGTGCTCGCGCGGTATCACATGGCGGCTCCGGAACACATCCAGGCCGCGATCGACACCGGGCACGAAGCGTGGCACGAGTGGTCGAACTGGCACTGGCAGGATCGCGCGGCCGTTCTGCTGCGAGCGGCGGACCTGCTCGCCGGCCCGTGGCGGGCGACGCTGAACGCCTCGACGATGCTCGGCCAGTCGAAGACCGTGTACCAGGCGGAGATCGACGCCGCGTGCGAGATCATCGACTTCTGGCGGTTCAACGTCCAGTACGCCCGCGAGCTCTACACGCAGCAGCCGATCAGCTCGCCGGGGGTGTGGAACTACATGGACTACCGGCCGCTCGAGGGCTTCGTCTACGCGATCTCGCCGTTCAACTTCACCTCGATCGCCGGGAACCTGCCGACGGCCCCGGCGCTGATGGGGAACGTCGCGATCTGGAAGCCCGCGCGGACATCTCTGTACAGCTCCTACTTCCTGATGCGTCTGCTGCAGGAGGCCGGGCTGCCGGATGGCGTGATCAACTTCCTGCCCGGCAACTCGGCGCAGATCTCCGACCACCTGATCAAGAGCCCGCACCTCGCGGGGATCCACTTCACCGGCTCGACGGCGGTATTCCAGAGCCTGTGGAAGCAGGTGGCGGACAACCTCGAGAACTACCGGTCGTATCCGCGGATCGTCGGGGAAACGGGCGGCAAGGACTTCATCGTGGCACACGAGTCCGCTGATCCGGACGCGCTGGTCACGGCGATGATCCGGGGCGCGTTCGAGTACCAGGGCCAGAAGTGCAGCGCGGCGTCGCGGGCCTACGTGCCCGAGTCGATGTGGCCGGAGGTGAAGCAGAAGTTGGGCGACGAGCTCGCGACGGTGAAGATGGGCGACCCGCGCGATTTCGAGAACTTCGTGTGCGCCGTGATCGATGGATCCGCGTACCGCGACATCACGGGATTCATCGATCACGCGAAGCAGTCCTCGGATGCCGAGATCCTGTTCGGCGGGAATTACTCGGACGAGAAGGGCTTCTTCATCGAGCCGACCGTCATCCTCGCGAAGGACCCGAAGTACAAGACGATGTGCGAGGAGATCTTCGGGCCGGTGCTCACGATCCACGTGTACGACGGCGCGAAGTGGGAAGAGACCCTGAAAATGGTGGACGGGACCTCCCCGTACGCGCTCACGGGCGCGGTGCTGGCGAACGACCGGGGGGCGGCCCGACAGGCGATGGCGGCCCTTCGCCATGCGGCAGGGAACTTCTACATCAACGACAAGCCGACCGGCGCGGTCGTCGGGCAGCAGCCGTTCGGCGGCGCCCGGGCGAGCGGCACGAACGACAAGGCGGGATCGTACCTGAACCTGATCCGCTGGATCTCTCCGCGGTCGGTGAAGGAGACGTTCATTCCGGCGATCGACTATCGGTATCCATTCATGAAGCCCGGGAAGACCGAGGCCGCGGCCGACGCGCTCGAGGACCTGGGCGAGAAGCTCGGCGTGCAGATCGAGGAGCTGAAGGGTCACCTGGGAGCGCTGGGGGGCTCGCTGAGGGAGCGGCTCGAGGGCGCGGTCGAGAAGGCCCGGGCCGAGCCGGAAGGAACGAAGATCGACGTCGAGACGGGGGATGACGCCGATTCCAACTGAGATCAGTCCTTCCCGGTACGCCGTGGACTCGCGGCGCACGGCGTACCGGCGGGGGCTCCTGGCGCTCGCCGCGGCCGTCCTGGTACTCACACCGATCCTCGCCCGAGCGGACGTAGGTCCGCCGGCGCACATGCGGATCACCGAGACCGAGCCGGGCCGGTACAGGGTGACCTGGCGCGTTCCGACCGTGCTTCCGCCGCGCGCCGTCCCTGTCCCCCGGCTTCCTGAGGGCTGTGTGCCGATCGGCGAGCAGTCGGTCACCTCCCAGCCGGGCGCGTGGGTGTTCGAGCGTACGTGGACGTGCGGAGCGCCGATCACGGGTCGCGAGATCGGGATCACGTATCCGTTCGGGGACCTGGCGCTCACCACCGTGGCGCGTGTCGAGCTGCTGTCGGGCGACCGGTTTGCCCGCGTCATCAGCCCGGGCGATCCCCCGTGGCGCCTGCCCGAGGGAACCGCCGCGCCGGACCCGGTCGGACTCTCGGCGGATGCCGCACTGGCCGGCGTGTCGCACGCGTTCCGGTCCCCCGTGCACCTGCTGTTCATCGTCGTCGCCGCGGCGCTCGGGGTCGCGGCAGCGCCACTGGTCGTCACGGGGTTCACCGCGGGCCAGCTGGTCGGAGTCGGGTTGACGGCAGGACCGATTCCGCCGCTCGGGGGGATCCCGGCCGAGATCATCTTCGCGGTTGCTGCGGCGCTGCTCGCCCGGGAAGCGCTCCGCCCCGAGGCGGCGCGGCGCGGCATTCTCGCGATCGCGCTCGCGGCGGGGCTCGCGCACGGCCTGGCGCTGGCAGGGCTCGTCACCTCCGATCTGGGCGGCGGAGAGGCCGGGTTCACGGCTTCGATCATCGCGGCGCTGGGAACCGACGCGGCGCACCTGGTCGGTGTCGCGGCGCTGTTCGGGCTCGCCCACCTGCTCGCCGGCGTCGGAGTACCTGACCGCAGACGCCGCGGATTCGCCCGGGCGTCCGGCGTCGTGGGCATGGCGATGGCGATCGGGCTGGCGTTCGGCGGAGAGCCGTCGGCGGTCGATGCCACACCTCCGGTCAGCGCCTCGCTCGATGCCGGCCAGCCGAGCGGGCCTGCAGGTCCCGGGGGCTCGCAGCGCATCTCCCCCGCCGCACCGGACGCGCCGCTGCAGAGTTTCCTGGCGATCGAGCCGTTCGAGATCCGTCACGAAGCGATGGTCCGACTCGGCCCGCTGGCGAAGACGTTCGGATTCGATCCCGCAGGCATGCTGGACCCGGTGGACCAGCCGGCGATCCAGACGATCGTAACGGCATTCGTGCTCGACCGGACGACGGTGAGCACGGACGGGACGATCGTCCAGCCGCTGCCTCGCCGGGCGGACTTCATGACCGTGAGCCCGACCGGGGCCCTGCCGCGCGTGAATCCCGTGCCGGAATCCGTGGCGGAAGCCGTGATCGGTGTGGTGGTGGCATATCCGACCGACGGGATTCCGCAGCGGGTCGAACTCGACTGGGAGCCGTTCCCCGACGCGGTCGCGGGGATCCCGGCGACGCTCATCGACCCGGAGTCGAACCGGTTCGAGCTCCTGACCGCCGACCAGGCCTCTCTCGTGTGGGAGAACCAGCTGTCGGAGGACCCGATTCCCACGGTCGAGGCGATCGAGGTCGAGCCGACGAACCTCCCGATTCCGCTGCTGTCGATTCCGCTGTTCCTCGCGGCCCTGGCGCTGCTGATCGCGGCTCTCCTGGACCGCAGGCGGACGCTGTCGTTCGCGGGGGCGCGAGTGCTTCTGGTGCTCGGGCTGCTCGTCGGGCCGCTGGCCCAGACGGCGGTCGCGATGCCTGGATCGGCCGGTCGGGTGCCCTCCGAGCGGCAGGCGCGACGGATCCTCGCCGGCCTGCTGCCCAACATCTACCGGGCGCTCGAGTATCGGGACGAGTCGGCGATCTACGACCGCCTGGCCGTGAGTGTCACGGGCGAGACGCTGACCGACGTGTACCTCGAGCAGCGGCGCTCGCTCGAGATCGAGGAGCGGGGCGGGGCGCAGGCACGGGTGGAGGCGGTGGAGGTGCTGGAGGTCGATGACGTCGAAGAGACGAACGAGGGCTTCCGGGCCCACGCGATCTGGCACGTGGGCGGCATGGTGACCCACTTCGGCCACCGGCATTTCCGTCAGAACCGCTACGAAGCGCTGGTCGGAGTCGTGCCGGTGGACGGCATGTGGAAGATCGACGGCATCGAGGTACTGGAGCAGGAGAGGATTCAATGAAGTGGCTCAAGGAACCCCTGGTGCAGTTCGTGCTCCTGGGCGCTGTTCTGGCGGCGGTCTACGCGTTCTCGTCGCGTGCGTTCACCGAGGACACATCGAAGCAGATCACGATGGACGCCGCGGGGATCGAACTGCTCGCGGTGAACTGGGAGCGCCAGTGGCAGCGTCCGCCGACGGAAGCCGAGCTCAGCGGCCTGGTGGACGCCCGCGTACGCGAGGAAGTGCTGTATCGTGCGGCGCAGTCCATGGGGCTCGACCGGAACGACATCGTGGTGAGGCGGAGGATGGTGCAGAAGATGGAGTTGCTGTCGCAGGACCTGGCGACGCTCATCGACCCGCCGGAGGAGGCGTTGAAGGCGTTCTTCGAGGAGAACAAGGAAGACTACCGGGTTCCCTCACGCGTCAGCTTCCGTCACATCTACTTCAACCTCGACAAGCGGGGAGCGACCGCGGAAGCGGATGCCCTGGCGGCGCTCGAGGAATTGCGCGCGGGAAAGCTGAGTGCCCAGCAGGTGGCCGAACTCGGTGACCGGTTCATGCTGGCGTACGAATACAGGCTGCGAGCTCCGGTCGAGCTGCAGCAGGCGTTCGGCAGCCGGTTCGCGGAGGTGGTGAGCGAACTGGAGCCGGGCTGGCACGGTCCGATCCCGTCGGGATACGGCCTGCACCTGGTGGAGGTCACCGACCGCGTCGAGTCGGGACTCCCCGAATTCGAACGGGTGCGGGAACGGGTGCTCGTGGACTACGAGCGGATGCGCCGGGACAGGGCGAACGAGCTAATGTTGGAGGGTCTGAGCGCCGGCTACGTGATCGAGATCGATGAGGAAGCGATTCAGGCACGATCGCTCGAGGCCGTCACGGGACAGGGAGGCTGATCCGGCGGCCGCACTGGCCCACTTTCCCGCGGGAGAACGCCATGTTGACCCACTTGACCCACCGAACGGCTACATCGCCCAGCCGCGTCTCGCTGAGCCTCTCCGCTGCGTTCCTCACTGCATGCGCACTGTTGATCTTCGGCGTCACGGGAGCGTCGGCCCAGGACGCTCCCCCCCCTGGCTCCTGCGACTGGTCGGACCTGCCGGGGATCGTGTGGTGGGGAACCGAGCGCAACATGCCGCTGGAGCGCTTCGTGTCCTACTCGGCCCCGGTGTTCTGGCACTCGCCGGACGAGCCGGAGATGGAAGGCCGGAGCGGCG
>CBDUVN010000098.1:0-7616 GCA_965370685.1 uncultured bacterium
CCCTGCCACGGAATCGGCGCGCCTGTCCTCGGATCCACGATATGCGCGTACCGGCTGCCTTCCGACTCGTAGAAATTCCGATAGTCTCCTGAAGTCGCGACGGCCGCATCCACCAGGGGAATACGGCGCAGGATCGTCCGCGCGGCGGGGTCCGGCGCCTCGATGCCCACGAGCCACGGTGAGTTGTCAGGCTTCCGTCCGCGGGCGCGGACTTCTCCCCCGACTTCGATGGCGTACGCGGCCAGCCCCATCGCCGAGAGAGCCTCGGCGGCCCGATCCACACCGTACCCCTTGGCGATTGCCGACAGGTCGATCGAGACCTCCGGGTCCGTCTTGCGCAGCGATCGCCCGTCCTCGCCGACCTGCACCTTCGCGTATCCGACATGCTCAAGGACTGCGGGAAGCTCCGTCGGATCCGCGGGGATTCCCGGCGTGCCGTCAGCCCCGAACCCCCACAGGGCGACGAGGGGTGCCACCGTCACGTCGAACGCGCCGCCAGTCGCAATGCTGACGGTCTCGGCGCGCCTGACGACGTCGGCGAAGTCGGCCGAGACCGGGAACGGATCAATCGAATGCGTACGATTGAACCGCGAGATCTCGGACTCAGGATCCCAGGTGGACATGGCGCGATTGACTCGATCGAGACGGGCCACGATCGAGTCCCGGACGACCTCGAGCAGGGTCGTGGCGCCGCTCGGAATCACGACCTTCGCCGTCCACGTGGTTCCCATCGTCGGGCCGGAGAGCTCGTGCACGACGGGCGGACGATCGGGATACAGGTACCGCGACACCAGCGAGCCGAGAACGAACAGCGCGATGATCCCGCCGATGGCGGCGGCCGTCCGCCAGAATGACCCGGTGTCGGGAGATTCCGGCCCGGGGGTCGTCATGGATCGACGACCAGCTCGACCTCGTCCAGCTCTCTCTGGTATGCGACGATCTCGTGACACAATTCGCAGTCGGCCGAGATCTTAGAGCCGTCTTCGGCCGTGAATGCATCGTTGTGGCAACGGAAACAGCCACCCGTCATCCCGCTGTGCCCCAGGTGGTCCGGGTACGTGCCCCACGTGACGTTCATCGCGGGAAACACGTTCGTCACGTACAGATCCTGAAGCGCCGTGACCGCCTCGTCGACCAGGTGCGTCCGGCTGCCGGCGATGTCGGGAAACGTGGACGCATAGAATGCCTGGATCTGCTCGGCGATCCCGACCCGGGCTTCGTCATGCGAGGCGTATTCCACCTGGATCGCCGCCAGGCCCTCACGCCGGATGTACGGAAGGTCCCGATTCAGCAAGCCGAGCTGGAGGGCGCCATCGATCGCCTGTCCCGGCCTCAGGTAGACGTGCGTCGGGCGATTATGACAGTCGATGCAGTCCATCGTTCGGACCGCCTCGGCCGGAGGATCGGCCTCGCCGGGCTCTCTCGTGAACAGCTTCCTGGTTCCGTCCGCATGGATCGTCTCGATCTGCTCGATGAATTCGCGGTTCTCATCGGACCGATACTGGACCTCGAGGTCCGGATCCACGTGCCAGTGGACACCCACCGAGACACCGCTCTCCTGTCCTCCCCCGACGTTGTTCACGATGATCGTGTGAATCTCGGTGTTCGCCGAATCACTGCGGAACCCGTTGATGACGTTTGTCAGCCGGCCGTGGAACTTCGTCGGCCAGTGGCACTTGTTGCAGGTGGCGCGGGCCGGTCTGAGGTCGTGTACCGGAGTCGGAATCGGTCTGTCATAGGTGTTCGTGAACAACCGGACCACCTGGCGCGCCCCGGACAGTTTCGCCTGCACGAAGTTCGCGGCGCCCTCGCCGATGTGACAGTCGACGCAGTGGACCCTAGCGTGGGGTGATCTCTGGTATGCGGTCCACTCCGGCTCCATTACGTGGCAGGTCGTGCCGCAGAACTGGTTCGAGTCGATGTACTCGACGCCCTTCATCGTGGTGGTGGCTAGCAGAACCGCAGCCGCCGCACCGAACCCGCCCGCCGTCAGCAGCCAGGTCCGCGTCCGGTCATCGTTCAGATCGATGATCGGGAATTCGGGAATGATCTCGCCCGACGACTCCCTGGCCAGCCGCTTTTTCGTCTGGCGTCGGATTCCGATCAGGATGAAGACCACCCCGACAAGGAAGAACATCGGGAGTACGAGGTACGTTATGATCCCGAGATACGGGTGCCCTGCCTCTCCCACCCATTCGTAGGCGAGCAGCGTGATGATGAGAAAGGCACTGGTCGTGGCCAGGATGGTGCCGAACAGTCCCCACGGACTCCGCGTCAGTGAAGCTAGAAATCTCCGGGCTCTATGCGGCATAGTCGTACCTGTTTCTCCGGTTCAGTCGCCCAGCGTCGCGACCATGATCGCCTTGATCGTGTGCATCCGATTCTCGGCCTGGTCGAACACGACCGAGGCGTCCGACTCGAACACCTCGTCCGTCACTTCAATCCCATCGAGCCCGTGCCGGGTGAAGATCTCCTCGCCCACTTTCGTCTTCCGGTCGTGGAACGCGGGAAGACAGTGCAGGAACTTCACATCCGGATTCCCAGTCAGTTCGAGGGCCCGGGCGTTCACCTGGTACGGTCGCAGCGTCTCGATTCGTTCGGCCCACCGCTCGGGCGGCTCGCCCATCGATACCCAGACATCCGTGTAGAGGAAGTCCGCACCCTTGACTCCCTCTTCCACGCTCTCGGTCAGGAGCATGCTCGCACCGCTCGACTCCGCGAATTCCCGGCAGCGCAGGACCAGCCATTCCTCGGGCCACAGCTCCCGCGGCGCGCACAGCCGGACGTCCATGCCGAGCAGGGTGCCGCCGACCATCAGCGAATTGCCGACGTTGTTCCTCGCGTCCCCAAGGTAGCAGAACGAGATCTCGGCCGGGTCGCGACCCGAGTGCTCCATCATCGTCATCACGTCCGCCACGACCTGCGTCGGGTGATACTCGTCGGTGAGCCCGTTCCACACCGGCACGCCTGAGTACTCGGCCAGCGTCTCCACTCGATCCTGGCCGAACCCGCGGTACTCGATCCCGTCGAACATCCGGCCCAGCACCCGGGCCGTGTCCGCGACCGACTCCTTGTGTCCGATCTGCGAGCCCGTGGGACCGAGGTAGGTGACATGTGCCCCCTGGTCGTACGCCGCGACTTCGAACGCGCACCTCGTGCGAGTGGAGGTTTTCTCGAAGATCAACGCGATGTTCCGGCCGGTCAGCCGGGGATCCTCGCTTCCGGCCTGTTTCGCCTTCTTGAGCGCGAAGGACAGATCGAGCAGATAACGGATTTCCTCGGCCGAATAATCCATCAGCTTCAGAAAGCTGCGTCCGTTGAGATTCAAGCGTACCTCTCCCGGAAAAGGTCGTCCGCTACGCCTCCTGCGTCGCCGGTTCCCCGGCCTTCGCGGATTTCTTCGCCCGTGATTTCTCCACTCTTCCCTGGATGATCACGTAGAACACGGGGATCATGAACACGCCGCTCGCCGTAGCGATGAGCATTCCGCCGAGCACCGCCGTACCGAGCGAGATCCGGCTCGCGGCGCCGGCGCCCGAGGCGACCACCAGGGGGATCACCCCCAGGATGAACGAGATGGCGGTCATCAGGATGGGTCGGAAACGCAACAGGGCAGCCGTCTCAGCCGCTTCGACATAGTCCTTCCCTTCTTCTCGTTGCTGCTTGGCGAACTCCACGATCAGGATGGCCGTCTTGGCCGACAGCCCGATCAGCAGAACCAGACCGATCTGCGTGTAGATGTTGTTATCCAGACTGCGAGCCCCCGTGAACAGCATGGCCCCGAGGATCGCCATCGGCACACCCATCAGCACGGCGAGCGGGATCATCCAGCTCTCGTACTGCGCCGCCATGAACAGGTACACGAAGAGGATCGCCAGGCTGAAGATGATCGGCGCCAGGTTGCCGGCCGCGATCTCCTGGAAGGTGACGCCGGACCACTGGTAGCCCATCTGCGGCGGCAGCACCTGGCCTGCCAGCCTCTCCATCTCTGCCACGGCCTGCCCGGACGACTGCCCGGGCGCCGGGACTCCCGTGATCGTCGACGCCGGGAACATGTTGAACCGCGTGATGACCTGCGGCCCCACCGTGTCCCGCACCTGGGCCAGTGAACCCATCGGGACCATGTCGCCGTTCGCGTTCCTGACCTCGAGGCGATCGATGTCCGAGATCCGCGACCGGAACTGCTGGTCGGCCTGCACCTGCACCTTCCAGGTCCGCCCGAAGATGTTGAAGTCGTTGACGTACATCGACCCGAGGTTCGCCTGCAGCGTGTTGAACACGCTCTGCAGCGGGATCCCGTACGTCTTGACCCGGTTGCGGTCCACGTCCACGAACAGCTGCGGCACGTTGGCAGTGAAACTCTGGTTGAGCCGCGTCACGACCGGGCTCTCGTTGCCGGCAGTGACCATGTCCCTGGCGAACATCTCGAGCTGCTGGAGGCCTACGCCGCCGCGGTCCTGCAGCTCCAGCGAGAATCCAGTCGCGTTGCCGAGGCCGGTGATGGCCGGCGGACCGAAAGCGAACGCCGTGCCCTCCTGAACCGAGGACAGGTATCGCTGGATGTCGGCCATCAGCGCTTCGACGTGCTCGTCCTTGCTGCGCTCGGACCAGTTGTCGAGCGAGCCAATCGCCGCTCCATAGTTGGAGCCCTGTACGCCGGTCAGTAACGAATATCCCCCGATCGCAATGTAGTTCTGCATGCCGGGCGTGTTCTCGAGCACCAGGTTGATCCGGTCCAGCACCTCCTCTGTTCGCTCCATGGAAGAGCCGTCGGGAAGCTCCAGGTTTACGAAGAAATAGCCCTGGTCCTCGTCCGGAATGAAGCCCCCGGGAACCATGCTGAAACTGGCGAACATGGCGACCATGAGGCCCGCGAACACGACAAGAACCAGTCCCGTGTGCCGCACCAGGTACTTCACCGCTCCCATGTACTTGTCGGTAGCTACGTCAAACCAGTCGTTGAACTTCGTGAAGAACCAGTTCCGCTTCTCGGGCGAAGGCCGGAGCAGCATCCCGGCCAGTGCCGGACTGAGCGTCAGGGCGTTGATCGACGAGAACACCGTGGCGATCGAGATCGTGATCGCGAACTGCTGATACAGTCTTCCGGTAAGACCCGGCATCATCATCGTCGGAACGAAAACGGCCAGCAGCACGAGCGTCGTGGCGACGATCGCGCCGCCCACCTCTTCCATCGCCTGCGCCGTGGCCGCCTTGGCTTCCATGCCCTCTTCGTCGATCAGACGCATGGTGTTCTCGACCACGACGATCGCGTCGTCCACCACGATGCCGATCGCGAGCACCACGCCGAACAGGGTCAGGTTGTTGATCGACATCCCGAACAGCTTCATGGCGAAGAAGGTGCCGATCAGCGAGACCGGGATGGTAATCGACGGAATCACCGTCGTCCGCCAGTCCTGCAGGAAGATGAACACCGAGAAGATCACCAGCAGGATCGCGATGATCAGGGTACTGATTACCTCGTCGATCGAGGCCTCGATGTACCGGGTCGAGTCGTAGGCGATGACCGCTTCGAGACCCTCCGGGAAGTTCTGCTCCAGCTCGGCAAGCGCCTCTTCGACCCCCTGCGCCACGCCGAGCGCGTTCGATCCCGGCAACTGGTAGATCGCGATCCCGACGCTCGGGGCTCCGTCAAGTTGTACGTACCACGAGTAGTCCTGCGCACCGAGTTCGACGCGGGCCACGTCGCGGATGCGAACGATCTCGCCCGCCTGGCCCGTCTTGACGATAATGCTCTCGAACTGCTGCACGGTCTCAAGCCGCCCCAGGGTGCTGATCGTGTACTCGAAGTTGAGCCCGGCCGGGTTGGGCGGCTGCCCGATCTTGCCGGCCGCGACCTGGACGTTCTGCTCGCGCAGCGCACCCACGACCTCGTCCGTCGTCAGGCCGCGGGCCTTGAGCTTCCCCGGATCGATCCAGATCCGCATCCCGTAGTCCTTGGCGCCCATCGCCGTGACCTTGCCAACGCCCTGCACGCGGGCCAGAACATCGTTGATCTGGGTGGTTGCGTAGTTCGAGATGAAGACATCGTCATACCGTCCGTCCGGCGAGATGAGATTCACCATCAGCGTGAGCTGGGTGGACTTCTTCTCGGTCTTCACGCCCTGGCGCTTCACGTCTTCCGGCAGCAGCGGCTCGGCGATCGACACGCGGTTCTGCGTGAGCACGGCCGCCATGTCCGGGTCCGTCCCGATCTCGAACGACACCGTCAGCTCCATCGTCCCGGCCGATGTGCTCTTGGACTGCATGTAGATCATGTCTTCGACGCCGTTCACTTCCTTCTCGATCGGCGTGGTTACCGTCTGCTCCACCACCACGGCGCTCGCGCCCGGGAAGGTGGTGGTAATCGACACGGTGGGCGGAGTGATGTCCGGCATCGACTCCACGGGCAGCGTGGGGAGCGAGATCACCCCCAGGATCACGATGACGATGGCAATGACCAGCGCGAAGACCGGCCGGTAGATGAAGAAGCGGCTGAACATGGCCTACTCCTCCTCTCCGGAGCCATCGTCTGTGCCGGCGCCATTTTCTGTGCCGGCGCCCTCGAATTCGGCCCGCACCGCCGCCTGGCGCTCAGCCATTTCCTCTTCCGTCCGCGGGGTTACTGGCAGGCCCGGGCGGGCACGCAGGAGGCCGTTGGAGATATAGGTCTCTCCGCCCTCGAGGCCCTCGACGATCTCGATCGTGCCGTCCGGCTGGGGCTGTCCGAGCTGAACGTAGCGTTGCTCCACGATGGCATCGTCGCCGACCAGGTACACGTACTTCCCACCCAGATCTGTTCCGATCGCCCGTTCGTCGACCAGCAGGGCGTCGCTCTCGTTCACCGCCATCACGCGGACCCGGACGAACAGGCCCGGGAAGAGCCCGAAGTCGGCGTTCTCGAACACTGCGCGGAGCTCGATCGTCCCCGTGCTCGGGTCCACGGTGTTGCCTATGAAGTCGATGTATCCTTCGAATGGGAACCGGTCTTCGTCCGCCGCCGTGCCAACGAGGACTCTGGCTACCTGCTCGGCATCCTCCCGTGTCGACATCCCCTCGCCCATGGCGCTGGTCTCGGATTGACGGACGGCTTCGACCTGGCGGATCATCCTGAGCACGACCCACTCGGGTGCGTTGAAGTAGACGTGAATCGGTTGGATCTTGTTCACAGTGGTCAGAAGGGTCTGCTCACCGAAGCCCACCAGGTTCCCGGGATCCACTCTCCGGCGTCCGACCTGCCCGGTGATCGGCGTGCGCACCATCGTGTAGTCGTAGTCGAGCTGCGCCCGGGAAAGCCGGGCTCGCGCCCCGAGCACGGCTGCCTCCGCGGCATCCCGCTCGGCTTGCGCCTTATCCAGGTCCTGCCGGCTCACGGCGTTCGTCTCGATGGCGATCTGGATGCGCTCCAGGTTCGACTCCTTGAGCGCGGAATCGGCGATCGCCGAGCGCAGGAGCGCCACCGCTTCATCATGGGAAGCCTGGTACACGTCCTGCTCGATCACGAACAGGACATCTCCCTCTCCGACGATCTGCGACGGCTCAAACAGTTGCTGCTCGAGGACGCCCCCCACCCGGGCCCGGATCTCCACTGACTCGATGGCCCTGGTGGTTCCCGTGAA
>CBDUVN010000099.1:0-7589 GCA_965370685.1 uncultured bacterium
GTCAGCACGGGAGTCAGCACGGGACCTCCGGCGGGCCGGGCGGCGGTGGAGCGGCACCGGCGGTCCGGATCGATACGCGGCGTGTCTCCGGCTGCTTCGTGAACTCGAGCTCCACTTCCCACCGGTCGGCCGGCAGCCAGTCCCCCGCCCGCTCCGCCCATTCCACGAACACGGCCCCTTCTGCCTCGAGCAGCTCCGGCCAGCCCGCATCGACCAGCAAAGCTGGAGCCTCCAGACGATACAGATCGGCATGCCACACGGGGCGGCCGTCGGACGTCTCGTGGCGGATCACCAGCGTGAACGTCGGGCTGGGAACCGACCCGGTCACCCCGACTGCGCGACAGGCGGCCCGGACCAGAGTCGACTTTCCGGCACCTAGCGGACCGTACAGGCAGACGAATGCCTCCGCCTCGACCGCGGCACGCCCCAGCTCAGCACCCCAGCGCTCCAGCGATTGCTGATCGAGCTCTCGGGACGATCGGGCCGGCGCCGTCTTCGCGCGCTCGGGGCTCACGATCCCCCTCCCGGGCGGACACCCGCGCGCCGATCGGCCCCACGGCGCCGTCTCCGCGGCGCGCCGCCGGTCTCCAGCTGCGCCTTCACGTCGAACAGCTCATCCCGCAGGCGGGCGGCACGCTCGAAGTCGAGATCCTGTGCCGCTTCGCGCATCTCCTGTTCGAGTTGCTGTACGAGCACTTCCGGATCGGGTGCCTCGTATCCGGCCGGCGGCTCGGCCACGGCGGCCCCCGTCTCCTCCTCCTTCCCCTCGACCACCCGCGCGTCCGCCACGGCAGTGGTAAACCGGATCTCCTGCACCGATTTCCGGATGGACCGCGGGGTAATCCCGTGTTCCTCGTTGTACCTGGCCTGCACCGCGCGCCTCCGGTCGGTCTCGTCGATCGCACGCTCCATCGAGCCTGTGATCCGATCCGCGTAGAGGATCGCCGTACCGTTGAGATTCCGGGCCGCCCGGCCGATCGTCTGGACCAGGGAGGTCTCCGATCGCAGGAATCCTTCCTTGTCGGCATCGAGGATCGCCACCAGAGAAACCTCCGGAAGATCCAGCCCTTCCCGGAGCAGGTTGATTCCGACGAGCACGTCGAAGTTGCCCAGGCGAAGGTCCCGCAAAATCTCCACACGCTCGATCGTGTTGATGTCACTGTGCAGGTAACGGACCCGCACCCCCCGAGCGGCGAGAAAGTCGGTGAGATCCTCCGACATCCGTTTCGTCAGCGTCGTAACCAGTACCCGCTCGCCTCGACTCGTTCGAGCGCGAATCTCCTCCAGCAGATCATCCACCTGCGTCGCCACCGGCCTCACCTCGACGCGTGGATCGAGCAGGCCCGTCGGCCGGATCAACTGCTCCGTGACAACCCCCCCGGACTTCTGGAGCTCGTATGCTGCAGGCGTGGCGCTCAGGAACACGACTGCCGGGACCAGATCCTCCCACTCGTTGAACTCGAGCGGTCGATTGTCCAGCGCCGACGGAAGGCGGAATCCGTATTCCACCAGCGTCAGCTTGCGGCTCCGGTCCCCCTTGTACATCGCTCCGATCTGCGGAATCGAAACGTGCGACTCGTCCACGATCACGAGGTAGTCGTCCGGGAAGTAGTCCAGCAGACAGTACGGCCTCTCGCCGGGCTCACGTCCATCCAGGTAGCGGGAGTAGTTCTCGATCCCCGGGCAGAGACCGACTTCTCGCAGCATCTCCACATCGAAGCGGGTACGGCTCTCGAGTCGCTGTGCCTCGAGCAACTTGCCGCCTTTTCTCAACTCGAACAGCCGCTCCTCGAGCTCGGTGAGAATCCCATCGATCGATCTTTCCAGGCGGTCCGGCTCGATCGCGTAGTGGGTCGCGGGGAAAATGGCCGCCTGATCCAGCTCGGTGATCGTCCGACCGGTCAGCGGATCGATCTTCGCGATCCGTTCAATTTCATCTCCGAACAGCTCGATCCGGACCGCCTGTTCCTCGTACGCGGGCATCACTTCGATCACGTCTCCCCGCACGCGGAACGTCCCGCGCCTGAGCTCGAGATCATTGCGGCTGTACTGGATCGCCACCAACCCGGAGAGGATTTCTCGCCGGGTCATCGTCCTGCCGCGACCGAGGGTGAGCATCATCTCGCGGTACCCGCGCGGGTCCCCGAGACCGTAGATCGCGGACACCGAGGCGACAACGATCACGTCCCGGCGTTCCATCAGGGCGGATGTCGCCCTCAGGCGCAGACGGTCGATGTCCTCGTTGATCGACGAGTCCTTCTCGATGTACGTGTCCGTGCGCGGCACGTACGCTTCCGGCTGGTAGTAGTCGTAATACGAGATGAAAAACTCGACAGCATTCGTGGGAAAGAACTGGCGCAGCTCGCCGTACAGCTGGGCCGCCAGGGTCTTGTTGTGACTCATCACGAGGGTCGGCCGGCCCGTCTCCTGGATCACGCCCGCCATGGTGACTGTCTTCCCGCTGCCGGTCACCCCGAGCAGCGTCTGCCAGCGCCGCCCGGTCTCCACCCCTTCGGCGAGCTCGAGGATCGCCGACGGCTGGTCTCCGGTCGGTGAGAATGGAAGCCGAAGCTGAAACTGATTCGTGGACACTGCTGCAATCCGTTGTTGCCGAATTGGGACCCGGGTTGACCGGCCGCTGGCTCCGCAGCCACGTTGCGCCGTTCGTGCGGCCCGTACAAGACTCGAGACACTCCGGAGGAACCCCGTGATCGCCCGTATGTTCGCAATTCGATCATCCCGGCGCGCCCTCAGCACCGTGCTCCTGGCGGTCGCTGGTCTGCTCATCGGTTCGGCGTGCACCGACAGTGAGACGAGTGCGAGAACGAAACAGTTGGCGTCGCTGCGCCAGGAGCGACACGACCTCGTCCAGCGATTCAGCAACATCCAGTCCGGCATTCGGAGGACCCAGGCTGCGGCCCTGGACGATCCGGGCGTGCGAATGGTGCAAGACACGTTCTACGCAGAGCTGCGGCGCTTCATGCAGAGGGAGGGCCCTGAAGCCGTCGAACTCCTGGACCGGGCAGTGAGGGTCGGGAACGATGTCGAACGGCTGTCTGGACCGGTTCCCATGATGACCGGAGAGCCCGTGACAATCGAACAGCAGCAGGCGGTGGTAGGCGAGCTGGCGGAGACCGAGCGCGAACTGCGACCATACCTTCAGCGGGCCCTGGCGGATCCGGCCGTGCAGTCGGCGTTCGCGGCGCTTCAGGACAGCCTCGTCGCACAGATGGCCCGCCTGGACCCGAATTCACCGGGAACGATTCGCCGGATGAACGAGACCGCAGAGGAGGTTCGGCAGGTGGAGATACGGATCGCGGAGTTGGAAAGCAGTCTCTGAACTGCAGCGGATCGCGCCGGCGGCTCAATCCGTCAGGGGGTCGGCCCGCATCGTGGAACTGAGCGTCAGATCGCTGTCGCCCAGGCTCTCCTTCCGTTCCACGGCAAGCACCCCCTTCACCCGCCGGATCTGACGTACCACTTTCTTCAGGTGTGCCAGGTTTTCCACCTCGATCACGAACTGGCCCTGCATGCCTCCCTCCACAGCCCGGATTTCGGCGGACTGGATGTTCGTCCCCGTATCGCTGATCGAACGGGCGATGTCCGCGAACAGGCCGTGACGATCCGTCCCTTCCATTACGATGCGGACCAGGAAGCGCTGGGAGCCGTCTGCAGCCCAGTCGATGTGGATTCGACGCTCGGGAAGATCAGGAAGGTTGAGGATGTTCGGGCAGTCCTGTCGATGAATCGAGATCCCGCGGCCCACCGTGATATAGCCCATGACATCGTCCCCGGGGACGGGCTGGCAGCACTGTGAATAGCGGACCATCAGGTTGTCCATGCCCTGGATCCGGACTCCCTTGGATCCGCTCCATACACGCTTCACGAGCTTGTGCAGCGGGCCCGGGTCCTTTTCGCCGCGGGGGGCTTCGTCCGCCTCGTCGCGCAGGACCGCCCGGGCCACGCGTGTGAGCCCGACATCGCCGCGGCCGACCGCCGCGTGGAGCCCTTCGACTCCACCCTCGATTCCAAGCGTACCCGCGGCGTCGACCAGCTGTGACTCCTCGGGCTTGACCCGTCTCTTCTTCCATTCCCGCGCCAGGATTTCCCGTCCGAGGCGAGCTGCAGCGTCGTGTTCCTCGTGCCGGATCCACTGGCGAATCCGGTGCCGCGCCCGTGTCGTACATACGAAACCGAGCCAATCACGACTCGGGGTCTGTGAATCGTTGGTCAGAATCTCGACCGTATCGCCGTTCTTCAGCGACCGGGACAGAGGAGCTATCCGCCCGTTGACCTTGGCGCCTCCACAGTGGAACCCGATTTCAGTATGGACGGCGAACGCGAAGTCGATCGGCGTCGCCCCCTTGGGCAGCTGCTTCACATCGCCCGCGGGAGTGAATACAAAGATCTCGTCCTGGAACAGGTCGATCTTGAGGAATTCGAGAAATTCATCGGGCTCGCGGGTCTCCTGCTGCCATTCCAGGACCTGCCGGAACCAGGTGAGCGTCTCGTCCACTTCATCGCCTGCGGTCCCCTCCTTGTAGCGCCAGTGTGCCGCGATCCCGAGCTCCGCGGTTCGATGCATCTCCTCCGTGCGAAGCTGGATCTCGTACAACCGGCCGCCAGGGCCGAAGATCGTGGTATGCAGGCTCTGGTACAGGTTGGACTTCGGGGTGGCGATATAGTCGTGGAACCGCTCCGTGAGCGGCGTCCACTTGTTGTGGATCACTCCGAGGGCGTGATAGCAGTCACGGATTGAGGAAAGCACGACGCGCACGGCGAGTATGTCGTAGATCTCCTCGTACGGCTTCTGGCGCAGCTGCATCTTCCGGTGAATCGACCACAGGTGCTTGGCCCGCCCTTCGACGCGGGCTGCGAGCCCCGCGTCCATCAATTCCTCGTGCAGCGGACCCACCATCCGCTCGATCAGGTCTTCCCGTTCGCTGCGTTTCTCCGCGATCGTATCCGCGACCGCGCGGTATTCCTCCGGTTCGAGGAACTTGAACGCCAGGTCCTCCAGCTCCCAGCGTACGCGCGCCATCCCGAGGCGGTGTGCGATCGGCGCATAGATCTCCTTGGTCTCGAGCGCTATTCGCCTCTGCCGATCGCGGTCGAGATGCTCGAGGGTACGCATGTTGTGCAGCCGGTCGGCGAGCTTCACGATGATCACGCGGGCATCCCTCGCCATCGAGAGCAGGAGCTTCCGATAGCCCTCGACCTGCCGCTCGGCCAACGACCGGATCTCCACCCGCGAGATCTTGGTCAGCCCGTCTACGAGAGTCGCGATCTCGTCACCGAATTCCTGGCGGATCTCGTCGATCGTCGACCCGCTGTCCTCCACCACGTCATGCAGGAACGACGCTGCGATGCTCACCGTGTCCGGGTGGATCTCGGCCAGGATCGAGGCGACCGCGGTGCAGTGCGTGATATAGTCTTCGCCGGAACTGCGTTTCTGTCCCTTATGCTTGGCAGCGCTGAATTGGAAGGCCAGCGTGAGAACGTCGAGGTCCAACCTGTCCTCGTTGCCCCGGATCGAGGCGAGAAACTCCAGCGGCAAGGCGCGCGTGTCGGAGTCCGCTGTGGGGACGGACAGCTCCTCGTTCGTCTTGAGCTCGGTGGATTCCCGTGCCACGAAGACCCTTTCGTTGGTGCATTACCCGGCTGTCCTACACCGATCGGAGCTTCCGGGTTGCGTCTCTGAACCTAGGGTCGGCGTGCGAAACGTGCCAAACGGGCATCAGGGGCCAGGGGTCCGGACCGCGGCGCGGGTCCGCAGCTGATCCGGTATGACGGGAATCAACAGTCCTCGCTCGAGCAGGCTGACGAATGATCCGTCGCCCAGCACGATGTGATCGCGAACGGGAATTCCGAGCAGTCGTCCGCTCTCGACCAGCTGCTGCGTGACCTCGAGGTCCTCCGGTGACGGCTCCGGATCACCGGAAGGGTGGTTATGGGCCAGGATGCAGCTCGCGGCAGCCAGCGCGATCGCCGGCGCGAACACCTCCCGCGGATGCACGAGCGACGAATTCAGGAGCCCGATCGTGATCCGTCGCTCGCTCAGAATGCGATTCTGCGTGTCCAGGTAGATCGCCCAGAACTCCTCCTGCTTCCTGTCGCGCAGCATCGGTCCGAGACGCAGGAAGACGTCGCGCGGTCCGCGGATCCGGGCGCTGCGGCGTGCCGGCTCCGCGGTGGCCCTCCGTCCGAGCTCGAATGCGGCCACGACGGCGCAGGCACGTGCCGGGCCGATGCCGGGCGCCGTGGCCAGCTCCCGGGGGTCCGCCGCACCGAGCCGGCGAAGAGAACCGCCGTAGCGGACCAGCACCTCGGAGGCCAGGTCGAGCGAACTGCGCCCGGCAGTTCCCGAGCCGAGCAGCATTGCCAGCAGCTCGCGGGCGGTCAGAGTGCTCGGCGGATGTGTGGACAGACGCTCACGTGGCCGATCTGCGGGCGGCCATTCCCGGATTGCTGGAGTCACGGAGAGAGTGTGGGGCCCGGGTTCACCGGGGGATCAAGTAGTCGGGGGTCGGGCGAGGCGTCTCCTCCGCGCGCTGCCCTCGCTTCGCTCGTAAGGCGCGCTCCGGAGATGCCTCGCCCGCAACCAGTACTGGTGATGCAGACCCTCCAATGCCTAGCGCCCGCTCCCATATCTCCCTAGTATTCAAACGCTTACTGGCACCCCCCCCCTCGCCAGCCAGCGGATTCCTGCATCCAGCGACCCGGATGTGCGAGTCGGCGTAGGATTGCGGCCATGAACCGCCCCCCGCGGATACCGGCAGGGCGGCGTGGCGGTATCGGCGATGGGAGGCATCATGAGGACGGCCACCTCCGTTGCACTTCTGTTTGTTCTCACCACGAGTCCCGCTCTCGCGCAGGACATCCGGGGGCATCTGCAGGGACGGGTCATCGATTCCGGCAGCAGCCCGATCGAGACCGTGGACGTCGTCGTGCGCAGCACGGAGCTGCAGGGCGAGCGGTCGGCTGTGTCTGACGGGAACGGGTACTTCTACGTGCGCTGGCTCCCGGTGGGCGTCTACGAGGTCGAGCTCAGGCGGATCGGGTACGAATCGCTGAACCTGGACAGCGTCGTGGTGCGTCTGGGCCGGACGACGACGGTCGGCGAGGTGCTGCTGGCCGCGACCCCGATCGAGCTCGAAACGATTGCCGCTCGAACCGACAGGCTCCTGATCGACCCCGAGTCCACCGCCGCGGGCGTGAACCTCACCCCGCAGCTGTACGAAAACCTCCCGAACAGCCGGGACTACAGGAGCCTGATCACCCTCGTACCGGCGGTTGACGAATATCTCGGCGGTGACCTCAGCGTCGCAGGCGGAACGGGGCCGGAGACGATGTTCTACGTGGAGGGGACCAATGTCTCGGATCCGGTGATCGGCATGCGGGCCACGCGACTCCCGTACAACTTCGTCCGGGAGGTGGAGATCAAGACGGGTGGGTACGAGGCCGAATACCGGAGCACGCTCGGTGGGATCGTGAACGTCGTCACGTATTCCGGCGGCAACGAATTCCGCAGCCAGGTGTTCGGGTTCTACACGAGCGACCGCCTCGAGGGGACTCCCCGGTTCGGGCTG
>CBDUVN010000100.1:0-7385 GCA_965370685.1 uncultured bacterium
TCCGGGAAGTGCGAGTCCGGGTCCGGGGCCGCATCGAGCCGCCGGGTCCAGTACAGGTAGGCGCCGATCAGAAACGCCCAGATGCCGAGTGTGGGTATAGACCAGTACTCGAGCAGGTCGTTCAGCTTTCGGCCGACGATCGCCTCGGTGCTCAGCGAGTACATGGCCAGGAAGACCACCAGGGAGACGGAATAGGGCCAGCGCCTGTCGGCTGCCCAGCCGTGCATCGTCAGCAGGACGAGTGGGGCGTAGAAGAAGCCCATGCTGGGGATCCACGAATAGGGCAGGAACTGGGCGGTGAACGCGAGGAAGAACGAATACACCACGATCCACTCCGTGCCGAGGCGCACCCTGAACTTCCACCAGACGGCGGTGGCCGCGGCGACGACGAAGAGCTGCCCGGCCCGCATGGCGAGATGTACATCGGCGCCGAAGTGCGACGCGAGCCGGAACAGCGCCGCCGGGAGCGACTGGAATTGCACCCGCGTCAGGTCGTTCTCGGGCCCGTATTCCGACAGCACGGTCAGGAACTCCCGGTGAAGCTGCCAGTTAGCGTCCCATCCGAGGTACAGAGCGGGGGCGAGGATGAACAGCAGCAGGAATGCTGACACGTATCCGAGGAACCGCCAGTCCCGCCGCAGGACCGCGAGTCCCAGCAGGAAGACGGGGAATACCTTGATGTTGATCGCGAGGCTGAGCCAGAACGCCGACCGTGCCCTGTGACCGAACAGGTACGAGTACCCCGACAGGAGACAGAGGAAAAAGACCGGGAGAACCACGTTTCCCTGCTGGAACATGCCGAACACGGTATTGATGAACGCCAGGTGGAAGGTCAGCCAGAATACGACGCCGAGTGACGTTCGGCCCAGTCGGTAGCGCGCCCAACGCTTGAGCAGCACGAGGGCGGCGCCCAGGAGGGCGAACTCCAGCAGGGTGTACACAACCCTGAACGCATTCACCGACATGAAGGAGAAAGGCACGCCGAGCACGGCGAACAGGGGCGAGTAGTAATAGCCACCCCCGGTCGTCCGTTCGGGAGTGTAGATTCCCTCCAGTTGCCGCAGGCCCGTCAGCCTCCACGCCTCGAGGTAAGCCCCCAGGTCGTTCGGCCAGTCCATCGCCTGGAACACGCAGACGATGACCGCGACCAGGCCCAGGCCCATCATCACGCGCGGCGTGAAGCGGAGCCAGTATTCCATGCCCTTGCGCAGCATCCGCGGGCCGTCGACGGCGGCCCTGACCTTCGAGCCATCCCGGTCGGTCCAGGCGATCGGAAGCTCGAGGATCGTCGCCTGCAACTGCTCCGCCCGCCCGATCATCTCCAGGTCGAACGACCAGCCGGGATCCTCCAGCCGCTGCACGACGGATCGCGAGAACTCCTCGTGCCAGGCCTTCAAGCCACACTGCGTGTCGGTGAAGGCGGAGCGGTGGAGATGCGCCATGACGAAGCTGAACAGCCGGCCCACCACTCGGCGCGGCCAGGGCTGCGGTCGCACCAGGCTGGACCAGGGGGTGTGACGGCTGCCGATGACCAGATCGGCCCCGTACTCCCGGAACAGAGGCGGGATCTCCTCGAGGGCCGAGAGCGGGGTCGCGAGGTCGCAGTCCGTGAACGCCCGGATCGGAGCGCGGCCGACCCTGTCTCCGGCGACAACGGCCGCGCCCTTGCCCCGGTTCGCGGGAAGTGCGACGACTTGCGCGTGCGGGTCTGCGGCCGCGTGAGCCTCGAGCAGAGCGAGCGTTGCGTCGGACGACCCGTCGTCCACGAAGATCCACTCCAGGTCGTCGTCGCTGAACACCGTCGTCCGGGATGTGAAGTCGCGAATGTCCGCGAATGTGTCAGCGAGGCGGTCCGCTTCGTTGTAGCACGGGATGATGACCGACAGGCTGGGGGCAACCGACACGCAAACGCTCCTGAGCGGGTGGCAGGTCGCTCGAGCCACCCGTAGCGGGCGATACCAGGCTCGAGTCACGGGAACTGTAACGGCAACCGGGGGCATTCGGGAATGCTCGCCGGGTCCTTGCCTTCGCACCGGGCCGCCCTGAGTTTTCAAGCTGATCAGCTTTCCGGCCATTCATGCCGCGATCGCCCCGACCCTTCTCACAGCCGCGAGAGCCATGACTTCTGAGCCAAGCCCGTCACGAGACTCCGCCGGCCAGAAGCCACCACCACCGGCAGTGTTCCGCTGGGCGGTTCTGGTAGTGATCAGCCTGGCGATGTTCGGCAACTATTACGTGTACGACGCGATCAGCCCGATCGCCGACCTGCTGCGTGACCAGCTCGGATTCTCGGACAGCCAGATCGGATGGCTGAACGCAATTTACAGCTTACCGAACATCATCATGGTCCTGGTCGGTGGCATCATCATCGACCGGATCGGGGTCAAGAAAGCGACCGTGCTGTTCGGTGTGCTGTGCCTGATCGGGGCCGCGATCACGGCCGCGACCGGCGAATTCCTGGTCATGGCGGCAGGTCGGCTGATCTTCGGTCTCGGTGCCGAGTCGCTGATCGTCTCGGTCACGGTGGGGATCGCTCGCTGGTTCAGGGGACGCGAGCTGAGCTTTGCGTTCGGGGTGAACCTGACGATCGCCCGGTTGGGCTCGTTCCTGGCGCTCAACTCGCCCACCTGGGCCCGCCCGGCCTACGAGAACTGGCAGTGGCCGCTGTTCATCACGGTCGGTTTCGCCACGTTCTGCGTCGTCGGCGCGCTGGTGTACTGGGTGCTCGAGGACAGCGCCGAGAAGCGGTATGACCTGGGCGAAGCGGACAAGACGGACCGGGTCGCATGGGGCGACCTGTTCAGCTTTCCACGTTCCTACATGTGGGTCGTGCTCCTGTGCGTGACCTTCTACTCGGCGATCTTCCCGTTCCAGACCTTCGCGATCAAGTTCTTTCAGGACACGCACGGCATGAGTCGCGAGGCTGCCGGCGCCCTGTCGAGCATCATCATACTGTTCTCGATGATCTTCACGCCTCTGTTCGGCCTGTGGGTGGACCGGGTCGGAAAACGGTCGCTGTTCATGATGGTCGGGTCGCTGCTGCTGGTGCCCGTCTACCTCGTGATGGCGTATGCGCCGGTCGACCCGAAAATCCCGATGGCGGTCATGGGGATCGCCTTCTCCCTCGTTCCCGCCGTGATGTGGCCGGCCGTGGCCTACCTGGTCGAGGAAGCCAAACTCGGAACCGCATTCGGCCTGATGACGATGATCCAGAACATCGGTCTGTTCGGATTCAACGTGATGATCGGGTGGGCGAATGACTACGCAGGCGCGAGCGCGGCCAACCCGGGTGGGTACGCGCTCAGCATGTGGATCTTTTCGGTGCTCGGCTTCCTCGGGTTCTTCTTCGCGTGGATGCTGCGGCGCGAGGAGACCGGGCCGAATGCGCACGGCCTCGAGACGATCACGGTGAAATCGACACGGGAAGCGGCAGCGCAAGCGCGGGCATAGCTGCAGAATATCGAGTGCCTCGGCGACCGTCGTTCGCGCTGTGGTTCGCCCGTCGTTTGTCCTAGAATCCGGTTCCTACCGTGATTCCGTATGTGAGATTCGTCTTCGTCTCACCGACGAGGTCCAGGAATACGATTGGCCCGATGGACAGGGAGCCGACGTGAAATTGATATGAGGCGCCGAACCACCAGACGAAGTACGAGCTGTTCTTCGTCCCGCCCGAGGGCTGATCTTTCTCTACGATCTCGATCCCCGGGCCCGTACCGAGTTTCAGCCCGTCGAGCAGGGAATATGAGACACCTCCTGCGAACAGGGCCGCTCGTTTGTGGTCCCCGATCGTCAAGTCGGCCCCGATTCCGGCTCCCCACTGCTCGTTGAAATTGTAGCCGTAATCCACGCCGAGAGCCCACGATGTCTCGCTCGTTTCCGACAGCGGAGTCATACCGCCGGCCATCACGGCAACATGATGTCGGTGAAACTCGTGGTCGTTGTCGTGTTGCTGGGCCGGCGCCTCCGGCACTCCCAGGAAGAGCGCGGCGCCGAGCAGGATGTCTGGCGCCAGCCTGGTTGTTTGCGTGGATCGTCCCCTATTTCCGCCCGTCATCGACTGTCCTCGGGTCGAGGAAGTGTTTTTCGGTGATCCCCTTCTTCCGCATCGCGATCCCGACCAGGCATTCGCGAACGATCCGCTCGGAATTCAGCACGGTCTCGTAGCCGGGCACCCTGTACGGCAGTAGCTCGACAAGCTCGAATCCGATCACGTTGCTCTCCGCGCACAGGCGCCGGATCAGCGGAAACGTCTCACGTGGAGTAAGCCCGTTCGGCTCGGGCGTGCCGGTTGCCGGCATGTACGCCGGATCCATCACATCGATGTCGAACGAGACGAAGATGTACTCCGGTCCGTCGTTGGCCTCGCGGATGATGTCCTCCATCACCGGCTCCCAGCCACGCTTCTCAACCTCGGCCATCGTGTGATAGCGGAATTCCTGCTCCCGCATCCAGTCGAACGATTCCGCGTTCGGGTAGTACCCGCGGAGCCCGACCTGGATGAAGTTCCTGCCCGGGACGTGCCCCTCCTCGATCAGCCGGTATACGGGCTGGCCGTGGCTGATCAGGTGTCCGAACAAAGTCTTCGACGCGTCGTAGTGGGCGTCGAAGTGGACGACTCCGATGTTTCCCTTCCCGTAGACGTCGGCGAGTCCTGCCACGTCCGAGTACATCAGGGAGTGGTCCCCGCCAATGATGATAGGAATGACCCGCTCGCCACTCTCGAGCTGTACGTCGGCAATCTGTCGAATGAACTCGCGGATGGCCGGCATGCTGCGCTCGGTGCTGAGGGGATCGACAGGGGCATCGCCGTAGTCCACGATCCTCAACTCTTCGAACGGATTCACGAGGGTCAGCATGTGATCCATGGAGAACGCACCCCACGCGGAAGTGCTGGGAGAGGCCCTGAACGCCTGTGGACCCCAGGCGCCGCCCCGGTATCCACCACCCATGTCTGTGTGGGCGCCAACGATCGCGACATCAACCTGGCCGGCGCTCAAATCCTCAGGAGTCAACGCGATCGGAAGCTTGAAGAAAGTCGGAATCCCCGTCCAGCCCGCACCGCCCGCAAATCTCTGGATATTGATCGGACCCGGATCGCGTCCCTCGGACAGGTCGTCCCGGGGGGTCTGCCACAAGTTGTACGCCGGATCGCCCGTGTCGAGCGGGATGACGGCTTTTTCACCCTCTCGAATCGGCGCCAGTTGCTTCGGATCATCGACATCGTAGTCGAAGTACTGCGCCGTAGCGGGCGACGCATACAACAGCAGCGCCAGAGCGACGAACGGGAGACGACTGAGGACTTTCATATGGTTCCTCCTGGGAACAAGTTGCCTGGCGGTCGAAGCCGGTCTTCAAGCCTTCTCTTCACTTCCTCTCACCACAGTCCGGAATCCCAGTCTGAAGCCGCGATATCCTGAGTCCCTTCGGCCAGACAAACCAAGGCGCCGCCCACGAGTGTGAGCGGCGCCTTGGTTCCTGCGGTGCTGGTGCGCCGTGAACTCGGCGCCCGTCATTCGGGCTGGCTCGCCCGTCGTTCGTCCTAGTTCGGCCGGACGTTGAATCCGTTGGTGCAGACCTCTGCCGGGAAAGTGAAGTCAAGGTTTCCGCCAGCCTTCACCGAGGCGCAGATCCTGTACCCACCCGTCTTGTCGAGCTTGAGCCCTTCGAAGACTGCCTCTCCGTCTTCCTCTCCCGTGTATCGGCAGTCCATAGCATCCGTAGGATCCTCATCACACGAATCGCTGCCGCCGGGGAGATCGGGGAGATAGTAAACTTTCCAGGAGCCGTTGTTGTCCTTCGGCGTGATGACGACCTTTATGCGCTCCAGCGGTGTTCCGTTCGCCGTCAGGGCCGTCACGTAGATCGGTCCGATCGTCTCTCCGACGACGGCGTCGGCCACCATCTCGATCACGAGCGTCGCGTCACTGGTGGCGCTCAAAGGCGTGAAGTCGCTGAAGTCGCTGGCGTTGCCTCCAGGTCCGGTTCCACGACCGAACGCCACAAGCGACCGCGGCTGCGGAGACAGGAACTGAAGCAGCCGTGTCGCCAGCCCCGCCGTCTGAACTGCAGGCAGGAAGGCCGTGCAGGCGTCAAAGTCGGTGTCATTGGGGAGTTTGGCATTCTCGAGTGCGGTCGAGTTCCGTTGCATGCGGAGGCGCGTGTTGACGCCCCCGTTGTTGATCTCCGCGCAGACGCCCACGACCATCTGGTCCCCGAAACTGGCCACGTCGGGCAGGGTGTTCCAGCTGTACTGTTCGTCCGAGGCCGGGCAATCCTCCACCGACGGAACGCATGCGTCGACGATGAGCTTCGGGTATCCGTATAGCAGCGCGCGCTCCCCCAGTACGCCCAGCCAAGTCGAAGTCGAGTTGGTCGGAGTCAAACCTGGTGTGAGACCCCAGACCGGCTGGTCGTCCGTCTCCGGGTGCGTATCTTCGGCATCACGCGACACCACCGCGCCGGTCAGATCCCCCGGCCCGCGCACGGCGAATGCGCCTCGAAAGCTCAGCGCGAGCAGGACGTCATCGGCGAATTCGTCCAATCCGCCCTTGACGCAACCCGAATCTTCACAATTCGAGAACTCCATGAACGGCAACAGACCGATCGCCAGGGCAGCCCCGGCCGAAGCGTCGAGCTCGCTCACGCCGCCGAGCGCCATTTCCATCAGCGCCATGATGTCGAAGGCCAGATCGGTCGTTGAACTCAGGTCTGGACAGGCATCCCCGAGGTCCGAGATCAGGTCCTTGGCCAGCCGGTCGAATTCCCGCGGAAAGAAATCACGTGCGGCGGCCGACACGGCCTTGGTGTCGCATTCCTTTAAACCGGGCGCGAATAATGGAACGGTCGCGTCCGGATCGACGGGCGATCGTAGATCTTCGGTGCAGGCGGCAGTGAACAGCATCGCGGCAACGCCCGCCAGCGGCAGGAATCGAATCGTGCGCATGTATCTCCCCAGGTAGATGGACCCGGCCATGTGTCGGGCAGGCGCCTCTGATGCGCCGCCCGCGGCCAGGGGCCACCAAGGGTATACAAGGTCGTGTGAGAAGGGAACCTCTGGACGTGGCTCAGTTCGCTACGAGGGAAGCGTAACGGGGGTCCTTGCGCAGTTCTTCGAACCACCACGAGTCGTCATCCGCGAAGGCCTCGATCCGGCCCGGGTTTGCGGAGAGAAACAGGCCCAACAGGCGGATGCCCTCGTCCAGCTCTCCCAGCCACGAGCGGACCACCGCCTCGTACTGGGCAAGCTCGCGCAGGGGGTCGATATCGGGTGTCGTCCGGGCGCGCGTGGCTACCGCATCCGCGCTGTCGGCGAGGCCAGCCTGTGCGAGGGCCATCGCCACGTACATCTGCCCCTTGCTCTGGTTGAAGTCGACGCGTTCGGCAGG
>CBDUVN010000101.1:0-7326 GCA_965370685.1 uncultured bacterium
AAGAACCCGACGATGCCCACGGCGATCGCGCCGAGCCACAGACCGGCTGCGAGGCCGCTGATCCGTCCGTGAACCGTACTCAACGCCCGCTCGGGCGATACGGCTGAAGTATGCACGCTCAAGTTGTGCTCGTCACTCATTGCCGGCCTGCGTATCGTTGGACCCGGTGGGCGCGCCGCCCGCCGAGCGAGTCTGCAGCTCGCGGACGTATTCGACAATCTGCCACCGGTCTTCGTGCGGAACCCGGCGATAGGAAGGCATCACGCCCCGTCCGTTGGCGATCATCCCCCATATGTAGCCGTCCGACAGGTCATTCTTCGCCCGCTCCGACAGCAGGTTCAGCGTCGGGAGCGGCGGCAGGCGATTCTCGCCGACGACCGGGCCGTCTCCCGCGCCCTCCTCGCCGTGACACATGACGCAAAACTGCAGGTAGAGCACCTCGCCCCGCTCCAGGACCTCGGCCGTCGGGGTGAGCGGGTTCGTCAGGAGCGTGTCGGCGGCCAACAGGTCGAAATGCCGCCCGGCCCCGAAGTGAACAGTTCCCTCGGGCGCCGTCGTCAACTCGGCCTCGTACGTCTGAACCGACTCCGTGCGGAACATCGTCTTGAACCAGGGGACCCGCTTGACCTGATCGTCGCAGCCCGTGAGGGAGACAGTCAGGCCGAGAAGGAAGACCAGGGGCCGGGTCCGCCGCACCGCGGGGCTCACGCGGCAACCTCCTCGATCTCGATCGCGCCCGTGTCCCGGAACAGCGACTCGATCTCGCTCATGCCCGCACCCGCGTCCCGCAGGTAGACCCCGAACCGGTCCACCGAGAACACCTCGCGATATCCGGCGGAAAGACGCTTCCGGGAACGGTGCGTGTGGAACAACACGCCGGCGAATCCGAACAAGCCGGTGAACAGGATCGTCATCTCGAACATGATCACGAAAAACGCCGGCCAGGAGAGGATCGGTTTCCCCTGCGTGATCAGGGGATAAGCCAGTGCCGTGAGTCCGGTAAGGGCCGTCGCCGTGAAGAACCCGGTGATCCCTCCGATCAGCGCCCATCGCCCGACCGGGCTCGAGTCGATTCCCATCGCCTCCTCCAGCTCCGGAGCCGGGAAGGGTGAGAACACGTCGAAGTCGGAGTGACCCGCTTCACGCAGTCGCTCGATCGCTGCGCGCGTGGCGCCAACCGTATCGTAGTGGGCGAGAATGCCGCTCATATCAGTGGCCGTGCTCATGCTCGTGTGCCAGATGCTCCTTCACCTCCGCAATGCTGATTACAGGCAGCGTCCGGGAGAATAGAAGGAACCAGAAGAAGAACCAGGCGAAGCTCCCGATCATGATCAGGATCTCGGTCGTGCTGGGAACGTAGATCCCCCAGCCACCGGGCTCGAACTCGTGTGCGAGCGAGGTGACGATGATCACGAATCGCTCGTACCACATGCCGATGTTGACGAAGATCGTCACCGCGAACAGAGCCGCGAGGCTGTTGCGGGTCCGCTTGAACCAGAGACTCATCGGGACGACGACGTTACAGAACACCATGATCCAGAACGGTCCCGAGTAGTAACCGTAGGCCCGCCACGCGAAGCTCTCCTTCTCGATCGGATCGTTGGCCCACCACGCGAGGAAGAACTCCATCGCGTAGGCGTAGCCGACGATCATCGAGGTAAACAGGAGGAGCTTCGCCATGTTGTCGAAGTGATACTTCGTGATGTACTTCTCGAGCCCGAACGCCCAGCGCAGCGGGATCAGGATCGTGATCACCATGGCGACCCCCGAGAAGATCGCTCCGGCCACGAAGTACGGGGCGAAAATCGTCGAGTGCCAGCCGGGGACGACCCCCATCGCGAAGTCCCACGACACGACGCTGTGCACGGAAAGCACGAGCGGCGTCGCGATACCCGCGAGGTAGAGATACAGCCGGCGGTAGTGGCTCCAGTCTTTCACCGAGCCCTGCCACCCGAGCGCGAGCGCGCCGTACACCTTCTTCTTCACGCCGGTGAACTTGTCCCGCAGGACGGCCAGGTCCGGAATCAGCCCGAGGTACCAGAACACGAGGCTGATCGTGAAGTAGGTCCCGATCGCGAACATGTCCCACACGAGCGGAGACCGGAAATTCGGCCACAGGAGCCGTGTCGAGGGATAGGGCACCAGGTAATAGAAGTACCACACCCGCCCGAGATGGATGAGTGGGAACAGGCCCGCCGTCATCACGGCGAAGATCGTCATCGCCTCGGCGGCGCGGTTGATCGTGGTGCGCCAGCCCGAGCGTACGAGATAGAGCACGGCCGAAATCAGGGTGCCGCTGTGCGCGATACCGACCCAGAAAACAAAAGTGACGATGTAGACGCCCCAACCGACCGGGTTGTTGATCCCGGCCATCCCCATCCCGTTCTTGATCTGGAACGCCCAGGCGGTGGCTCCGGCGAGGATGCCCACGCCGCAGATCGCCAGGAGCAGGTAGTATCGCCACGAGGGCGCGTAGATCGGACGACTGATGTCGTCGTTCGCCTGCTTGAGTGTGGGCAGTGCCTCAGTCGGCACTTCTATTTCCGCTGTCGCCATCTGACCCTGTCGGTTTCTCTGTGACCGGCCGCTCAGTGGCCGGCTTCCGCGGCCGGGTCGTGATCCCCGGCCGCTTCGTTGTCTTCGCCGTGCTCGTCATGTCCGGACTGCGCCAGCCTGGCATGTGACACGCCCGCCAGGTAGGTGATCGCGGGTCGGGTGTTGAGCTCGCCCAGCATGTGATAGGCGCGCGCACCCTTGGCGATCTTCGAGACCGAGCTGGCGGGATCCTTCAGATTTCCGAACACGATCGCCTGGGTCGGACAGCCCTGCATGCAGGCGGTCTGCAAGTCACCGTCCTGCACGTGCCGTCCTTCGGCCTTGGCATCCAGCTTCGCCCGGTTGATCCGCTGCACGCAGAACGTGCACTTCTCCATGACGCCGGTCTCGCGAACCGTGACGTCCGGGTTCAGCTGCAGGTTGAGCGGATACGGATGCTCGTACGTGAACCAGTTGAACCGCCGGACCTTGTACGGGCAGTTGTTGGCGCAATACCGGGTCCCGACGCACCGGTTGTAGACCTGAGCGTTCAGCCCCTCGGCAGTGTGGTATGCCGCGTACACCGGGCAGACGGGTTCGCACGGCGCGTCCCCGCAGTGCTGGCACAGCACCGGGACATGCACGGTCTGGAATCCATCGTCCTCGGTCTGCTCGAAGTACCGCATGATCTGTATCCAGGACATCTCACGGCCCTGGGCGCACAGCTCTTCGCCTACGGCTGGAATGTTGTTCTCGGCGTAACAGGCCGTGACACACGCACCGCAACCCGTGCAGGCGTCGAGGTCGATCGTCATGCCCCAGCGATACGGACTTTTCGGATCGGAGTCCCAGGCGTTCTCGAGAATCTCCCGCAGGTCCACGTGATGGCCGCCGATCGCCTTCAGGGCGTCGTCCACGGGCATCAACTCGCCGATCTCCCGGCCGAGGTCGGAATCGCTCCCCTGCATGATCGCGAGGCTGCCGCGCCGTCCGACCGCCGTGATCTCTACAGAGGCTCCGGCGAACGCCAGTGCGCCGCTGCGCCCGTCCACCGTACCGTCCAGCAGATCCAGCGCGTTCACGCCGCGGCCCTGCGCGTTCCGACCGTACTGCGTATGGCCCTGGCCGAGCGGGAGCGCGATCGTGTCGGGCCGGATGCCCTCATACAGGAACGCGGGGGCCGTTACGGACCCGGCCGACGTGCGTACCTCCACGAGGTCGCCTGTCTCGAGCCCCAGCGGTTCCGCCGTCGCCGGGTGAATCTCCACCCAGGAGTTCCACACGGCCTTTGAGACGGCGTCCGGCAACTCCTGCATCCAGGAGCGGTTCGCGCCCCGCCCGTCGTAGAACTGAGCCGTGGCGAAAGTCGTGAGCGTCAGGCCGGAGACGGAGTCCGGGAAGTTGAACCGATAATTCGCGGCGGCGGGGGCCAGGGTCGGAGCCGGGTCCGGTTGACTGGCACTGCGTTGTACGGCGCCAGCCTGCAGCAACGCGAACCAGAAGTCCTCGAACGGAGCCGGGCCGGGAGCCGCCTGCGCATAGCTGGCTCGCCACGCCGCCTCTAGCCAGGACTTCCAGTCCTCCACCTCGAACGAGCTGCGGCCGGTGGCCGCGGCGATCGACAGCAGCACATCCTCGGCCTGGCGCGTATCGAACAGCGGGCGCATGACAGGCTGGGCCACGGCCCAGATTCCGGGCCGGATCTCCGCGTCGCCCCAAGATTCCAGCTCGTGGTTCGCGGGGAGCAGCCAGTTCGACGCGGCAGCCGTCTCGTCGAGATGAGAGCCGAGGGACACGCGGTTAGCGACGCCGGCATACGCCTCGGCGAAGCCCAGTGACTTCGGCAGGCCGTACACGGGATTCGCTCCCGCGACGATCACCGTGTCGATCGCGCCGGACTCCATGCGCTCGACCAGGTTCCGCATCGTGGCTGCGCTGGCGGAGATGCCGCGCATCGGACCGACACCCGGCCGCACGGTCGTTCCGATCGCTCCGCAGACCAGGTTGAGCAGTGCTACCGCGAGGTGTGCCTCGGTGGATCCTGCGGCCTGCCCGGAGATGCCGGGGGGCAGAACGATCGGGCTGTTCGCGGAAGCGAGCTCGTCGGCGAGGTGCTCGATCCGGGCGGGCTCGACGCCCGCGTGCTCGGCCACGGCAGCGGGAGTGAATCGGGACAGGACATCCTCGAGACGGGCGGACGCCCCGCCACCCTTCCGTCGGGCGACCTCTGAGGCGACCGCCAGCGCGACGATGCCCTCGGTGCCCGGCCGGACGGAGATCCACTCGTCGGCGTTCAGGCCGGTGAGGGAGAGCCGCGGCCCGACGTGCGTGAACTTGGCCTGACGCAGGTTCTCGACATTGCGGGTGTCGGCGAACCGCGCCGCGAGCTCGACGGGGGCGAGCCAGGTGCCGAGGAAATCGGCGCCGAACGAGACGATGCGATCGGCCTTGTGGATATCATAGGACGGAATCCCGGGGATGCCGAAGGCGATCTCGTGCGCCGTGCTCAGCGCCTCGAGCCCCAGCGGCTCCCATGCGATCCATTCGGCTCCAGTCGCTTCTGCCCACTGAGCATAGAACTCGGCCGCGGACCCGGTCACGGGCCCGGTGAGAAGGACGGTCCGACCGGGCGCGACGACTCCGGCCACCGCGGCGACCGCTTCGTCCCAGTCCGCATCGACGAACCCGTTGGCATCGCGACCACGCGGGCCGGGGATCCGATCGGGGTCGTACAGGTCCTGGAGCGCCGATTGCGCGAGTGCCGAGAGACGCCCGCGGTTCGGGAATCGCGGGTTCCCCTCGAGCTTGATCACCCGACCATCGCGAACGGTGGCGTACAGGCCCAGTTGCTCCGGTCCGCCGTTCTTAAGGAGGGTCGCGTACTCGACGTTCGTGCCCGGGATGATGTCCTCGGGCGGAACCAGGTAGGGGATGAGCTTGTCGCTCATGTCCGGCGGTCCGCAGCTCGTCGCAGCCGCTCCTGCGCCTGCGACACCCAGGACCTTGAGAAAGTCCCGTCGGGAGCTTCCACCGTTCATATGTCTGTCGCCGTTATTCATTCGCTATCGGTGCCGGATCTCAATAATGACATGCGGTGCAGTCGATCGGACCGCGGCTCGACGCGTACTCCGTGTCGATGGCGCGCGGATAGAGTCCGTGGGGCTGACGTCCCTCGGGAGTCGGCGGTGGAGGGAACTCCTCCGTCAGCAGCCGGTCGGTGGCCACATCCGTCTCCTCGCCCTCCGCCCAATGGCAGTCCAGACACCAGCCCATCTTGAGAGACGCGAACTTGTAAACCCGATCCATCTCCTCGACCTTGCCGTGGCACTCTTCGCACTCGACCTGCGAGCGAATGTGCGCCCGGTGCGGGAACTGTACGAAATCCGGAGTCTTGTAGACCTGCTCCCACCGGACCGGCTCGCCACGTTCCCAGTAGCCACGCAGGCGCTGGATCGGCTCGAGCTGTGCTCCGACGATCCGATGGCAGCCCATGCAGAGCTCGACCGCGGGGATCACCGCCACGACGGACGACTCGGTTCCCCCGTGGCAGTACTCACACTGCATCCGGAGTTCCTGGGAATGGAACTGGTGGCTGAACGGGATCGGCTGTTCGGGACCCTCCACGGCCACCATGTGTGCCGCGATCGCCTCTTCGGCCGTCTGCCCGGTCGGTGTGCGGGGAAATATTCCCGGCGGGAGCTCCTGCTCGGCCGGAGTGGCCTGCAGTGCCTGAGCTGCCTGATCCTGAGCGGCCAATTCAGCCGGGGCAGGACCGTCCCCGGCCGGGCCGGAGAGGGCGATAAGAAGTCCGCTCATGGCCGCCACGAATGCAGCGGCTCCGATGAGCCTTATGGGTAGCTTCATGAATCGATGTCGCTCTTCAGACGGATCGCTCAACGCGTCTCCCACGACCCCGCATCTGCGTGGGACGTCGCGGCACTTCGGACCGAGCCGCGTCAAGGTATCATTTCGCGGGACCGACGCAAGCTGGACCGACGGGCTGATCGCCCCATTTTGAAACGTCCACTATTCTCATCCTGGTGCCTGCGATCGGACCCTGTCACGGGTGTCTGGTGAAGTGCGAACAGACCTTGACCCCGGCCGCGCCCCATTCTATTTTCTCCTGTCTGACGAGCGGGGCTCAGGCCCCGCTTTCGCTGTCTGGGGGGCCTTAGCTCAGCTGGCTAGAGCGCTACGTTGACATCGTAGAGGTCGCTGGTTCGAGTCCAGTAGGCCCCATCGAGCGCCGGGCGCGGTCCACCGAGGACAGCGCCCGCACCGCGGGATTCCCGCGACGGAGGGTTGTTTACAAAGCAGTTGTGTTTGGGGCTGTAGCTCAGTTGGTTAGAGTGCCGGTCTGTCACACCGGAGGTCGCGGGTTCGAGTCCCGTCAGCCCCGTCCCAAGCATCTCCTGGCAGCAACCAGGGCTCGAAAAACCGGTCGATACGGAGAGAATCAGGGGCCGTAGCTCAGTTGGGAGAGCGCATGAATCGCACTCATGAGGTCGCGGGTTCGACTCCCGCCGGCTCCACTCCACAGGCCACCGTAGCTCAGTGGTAGAGCACTCGATTCGTAATCGAGCGGTCGTCGGTTCAACTCCGACCGGTGGCTTGCTTTGCGGGTGTAGCTCAGCTGGTAGAGCGCAACCTTGCCAAGGTTGAGGTCGCCGGTTCGATCCCGGTCACCCGCTTAGGAGTAACAGCAGTATCGGGGCGTGGCTCAGTCCGGTAGAGCGCTGCGTTCGGGACGCAGAGGTCCCCGGTTCAAATCCGGGCGCCCCGACTGAAAGG
>CBDUVN010000102.1:0-7316 GCA_965370685.1 uncultured bacterium
GCGAACGGAATTCCACCGCCGGCGTACCGGCCGTTCGCGATCACCAGCATCAGAAGCTCCTGCTCCGTACGACGGCCGTCGATTTCGAGTCGCACACGATGGGAACGCAATTCGCCGAATTCCGCGACAGCTGCACGCAGGTACGCGAGACCCCGCCAGCGACGCCTGATGCCGGGGTTCAACCGGTCGGAGATCCGTCCGCCGAATCCGCCGACCACGGCGTTCCACACGTGCAGCTCACGAGGTCCGCCGACCAGGGATCCCCGATCCGTGCGTTCCGGGCCGCTCGCTCCGCTCGCGGACGCATGGATCGCGTCGATCGGGGTCGCCTCGCCTCCGTACAGGATCGCGACGGCGCGGCCGGGGTGCGTGGGAACACCCAGCGACCGGGCGAGGTCGTTCCCTGTGCCGATCGGAAGCAGGCCGCACTCGACGTCCGCCTCCGAGTCGAGCAGCGCAGATGCGAGTGCGCTCACGGTGCCGTCTCCGCCCGCGGCCACGATTCTCCCGAATCCGTCCGCGACCGCTTCGACGGCGAGGGGGCCGACCGAGCCCGGGGCGGGACTGATGCGAATCTCGGCCCCTGGAATCGAGGACACCGTCCTTCGGATCCGCTCCAGGGTCGTGCCCCGACCGGCTACCGGGTTCAGGATGACACAGGTACGCATGATCCCCTAATTTTGCCTCCTGGAAGGCCGTTCACCACGGGAACAGATCGGAAGGGAACTCAGATGTCGACCTCCGAAGCCCGAGACCAGGCTCGCGAGCTGATCGCCTCATCCCGGTTCATCGCGGTGCTCACCGGCGCCGGTATTTCCGCCGAGAGCGGGGTGCCGACGTTCCGGGGAGCCGGCGGATTGTGGCGCGGCCAGACGGCCGAGTCGCTTGCCACCCCCGGCGCTTTCAACAGGAATCCGGCAGAGGTATGGGAGTTCTATCATGCGAGATTCGTGGGTCTGCGCGGAGTAAAACCGAACGATGGTCACAGGGCGCTGGCCGCGCTCGAGGCCGGGTGTGAGCGGTTCTGGCTCCTGACCCAGAACGTGGATGGACTTCATCGCGACGCCGGCAGCAGGAACCCGATCGAACTGCACGGGACAATTCGGATCGCGCGCTGCCAAGCCTGCCGACGCGAATACGGTATCGAGTCAGCGCTCCGCGGATGGACCCCGGGAGACATTCCGACATGCGACGCCTGTGGGGGCTCGCTGAGACCGGCGGTCGTATGGTTCGGAGAGGCACTCCCGGTAGCGGCGCTCCAGGCGGCCGACGAAGCGATCCGTTCCTGCGACGCGATGCTCGTGGTCGGAACCTCCGGCCTCGTGCAGCCGGCAGCGTCTTTCGCATTCAGCGCACGCAGCAGGGGCGCGATAGTCATCGAGGTGAATCCCGAGGAGACGCCGATATCGAAGATCGCGAACGTGGTGCTGCGGGGCCCGGCAGCGGTGGAACTGCCATTCCTGCTCCCGCCGGACGCGAGGAAGCGACTCAGCGAGGAGGCCGGGGCCGACTGACGGCCTCGAGGAACGCCACGAGCAGGGACTGGTCGAGCTGGCCATCCTTGCGCACGCCGCTGCCGACGTCCACTCCATATGGCCGGACGATGCGAATCGCCCGGCCCACGTTGTCTGGCGTCAGGCCTCCGGCGAGCAGGATCGGCAGGTGGATCGCGTCCGAGATCCGGCGGCTGACTTCCCAGTCGTGCGTCTGGCCCGACGGGTTCTGCCAGCGGAACGGGGGCTCGGAATCACCGGAATCGAGAACCAGCGCATCGACATGCCGGGCGATCTGGCGCGCGGAGTCGATGATTCCGTCATCCATTGCGTGGATGGACTGGGCGATGAAGACTCCCGGGGCCTTTTCTCGCAACTGCCCGTACTCCTCGGGCTGAAGCGGGAACCATAACTGCAAAGTGTTCACACCGGTCGCACGGTAGAGCTCTTCGAGTCGGTCGACGTCCGTGGTCGCAGTGAGAACGAACGATCCCGTCGTCCTGGGAACCGCCCGGACGATCTCGGCGATCGTATCGATCGGGATGCGCCCTTCTCCCGACGGCGTTTCATCAACCATTCCCACGGCTGCGACGCCGAACGAGACTGCAAGTCGGGCCTCATCGGGAGACGCGATGCAGCAAAGTTTCACTTTGACCGGCGGAATGAAATTCATCCTGCCTCCACCCGGGATCCTGACGGACCAGGCCACACACTGCGAATGGGAGCACAACAAGTATCGCAGGATTCGGGCCCCACGACGAGGGGGAACTCGAAAGACGCTGGAACTGCCGTCAGATCAGCCCGTCTACCGACAGATACACGCGCCATGCATTCGGGTCCCTTCCCCGCAACGAGCGTGCGACATCGAAACGAAGTAGACCGTCGAGCGCCGAGACGCCGATACCCGCGCTGATCGCTGGATCGTCGAAGGTGAACGCCGATCGGTCTCCCGCCCAGCCGATATCGCCGAACAGGATGACCCTGACCAGCGGATCCCGTGTGCCGAGCTCGAGTCGACCCAGCCAGAATGCCGTCCCCCGATTCGCGTCGGGAGTGTTGGGGAATGCGCGAAGCGTCTCGACGCCGCCGAGATAGTAGTACCGTTGAGGCGGAGGAGTGCCGACCGAGCTGCCGACCGAGGCCTCGAGCGCGATTTCCAGGTGTCGCATGAGCGGCACCTGCGTGCTCCCGCTCCCCGCGAATCGAACGTAATCACGATCTCCGACCGCTGCTTCGGCCCACAGTGTCGCCGCGAAGATCGCCCGCTCCGGATCGCGGCCCGCCTGCAATCGGACCCGGCCGGAGGTCCCGAACAGGGTCACGGTCTCGGCGGTGACGTTCTCCGGAAACTCGGTGTCGCTCAGCAGGTGAGGCAGCGAGACGTCGGTTTCCTTCGGCGCGTTCCGATGTCCCTCCGCGAACACCCGGAGCTCGGTACGGACCTGGCCTCGGCCACGCCAGCCGAGCGACGCACCCGTCACGCGGTAGTATTGAGCGTCGTCATACGCGAGCAGGAGTACCTGGGCGGATCGCAGAATACTGAACGGATCCCCCCAGTCCCCGATATCCTGCAGCCGCCAGTAGCCCGACATCTCCAGTTCGCCGTTTCTGTAGCCGCGGACCAGCGAGGCCGACAGGTTGGGAACCAGGTCCGCAATCCCGATCCGTGCCTCGCCAATCAGCCGGGTTTCCCCATCGAGCGGAACGTCTGCCCGGACACCACCGCTGAGCGCCTCGACGCGATTGTACCGGAAACCGGCGAGGCGCACGCCGGGAGAGGGTGTCGGGGCCGGAGGCAGAGCAATCCGTTCGAGTCGATCTCGAATATCCTTCAGTTCATCATCGTCAAACGCTTCGTCTTTATATATTTCAGCATCGTCATCAGTGTCGAACCAGGCGACGAGGGACTCTTCCGGGGGAAGGAGGATCACTCGGGTCGGACCGTCCGGATCCTCGCAGGCCTCGGCGTCTTCCGCATCGGCCGCCTCGTCATCCTCGGCCGCCTCGTCACGGTCCTCCGGTTCGTCATCACCACGTCCCCGTCGCCTCCGGTACTCGGGTTCGTCACACGGGCCGACCTCACTCCGGGTCCAGCCTTCCGGGAGCGGGAAGTCCGGGTCCAGCCCCGGCTCGTTCACCTCGACGTCCTGAGTGAACGTCTCCACGACCACCGGGATCCTCAGCACGGAACCGATCCGGCCCTCGCCGTCGAATCGGACGCGGGTCGGCAACCACCAGCGCAGATCGTACAGTGCGTACTCCACGATCATTGCCTCGACCCGAACGACGATCGGCTTCAGGAATCCGGGAACGTCATCGGCCTCCTCCGGCTCGTCCAGTTCCAGGTCGAACGGTCGAGCGGGCCGGAAGGCCCCACGCACGAGGGCGGCGGTCGACAGATCGAACCACAGGGAGCCGGCGAGCAGTTCGAAGGCGGAAGTCCGCGGCTCCACCCGGACTTCCGCCAGTATGATCTCGACACCGGACGGGAGGATCACTCGCATCGTGTCCCCCGACGCGAAGCGGTAGTGGACACCCGCGTCAGGGGCGAGTGGATGATGGAACGGCGAACCGCCGAGATTCAGCCGGTCACCGGCTGGATCGATCGGAAACGTCTCGAGATTCTCCGGGCTCCCGACGTCGATTTCTGCGCGATCCCCTACAATCGGCACGGCCCGGCGGATGCCGAACCAGCGGATCGTCTCGACGCCCGCTGAGTCCCACCGCACCCGGCCGACACGCTCGCTGGTAAACAGACCGCGCTCGCGTCTGATGTCCTGTGTGGTCAGGCCGACGGATATGCGCTCCCTGATCGTCGCCTCCCAGCTCGCCAGGCCGGCGGCCTCCCTTCCTCTTTCGATGCGGGCGCGCTGAATAAGTTTCCGGGCCGCCTCGTCGCGGAAGGTGTCGGACTCGACCGAGGATCGTCCCCGGGGGCTGATCTCCGAGCGCGACGCACCCGCCTCCTGGGGAGGACTGGCGCCGGCAGCGCTCACGGCACTGGCGATCGCGTATGCGACTGCGGAGGCGAGAACGAAACGGGTTCGGGATGCGTTCATGGTCTCCCGTACGGAGAAGGAGGCCGAGTGGTGTCGGGGCAGGATGTCAGCGGAGTCTGCCCGCACTCGACCCACACCGACAGTTTGCGTTGTGTGCGTGTATCCCGTCCAGCGCGAGCCCCCGGTTCGAGGTTGCCCGACCCGGGACGGCGGCGCAGGTTGAGAGGATTCGGCCGCTTTGTGCATGCCGATCCCTGTGAATGAAATCGAGCGGGAGTTGAATGATGATCAGTGACGTGCTGGTGGATGAGATCAACGAGCAGATCAAGTTCGAGATGTATTCCGCATACATGTACCTGGCGATGTCCGCGTGGTGCGCCGAGCGGAATCTCTCCGGGTTCGCGCACTGGATGAACCTGCAGGCGCAGGAAGAAGTGGATCACGCGATGCGCTTCTTCAACTTCCTGCTCGAACGTGGAGGGAGTGTCGAGCTCCAGGCAATCGATGCTCCGCCGGTCGACTACGGGACGCCACTGGCCGTGATGGAGCAGTCGCTGGAGCACGAGAAATTCGTCAGTTCGCGCATTCACCACCTCTACAAGCTCGCCGTGGAGGAGGGAGACTATCCCGCGCAGGTGATGCTCCAGTGGTTCGTCTCCGAACAGGTCGAAGAAGAAGCCAGCATTGACGAGATCGTGGAGCGGATGAAGATGTTCGGATCCGACGGCGCCTCCCTGCTGATGGTGGACACGCAGTTGGCGGCCCGTGTACTGCCAGCGGAGGAACAGGCATGAGGACTTTCTCACGACGCATGGCTCTTGTGGCGCTTCTCGCGGGCCTGTCCGCCTGCGGTGGAGCGGACGATGCAGACGAGACCCGGGCCACGGGGACGCCCGAACTGATAACAGTTGAAGAACAGCGCCCCGAGTTCGCGGCGGATCTCGGTGTCAACCTGGATGACATGCAGCGCTCCAGCACCGGGCTCTACACACAGGACCTCGTGGAAGGCACCGGCCTCGCCGCCCGGGAAGGACACATCGTCACGGTCCACTACACGGGCTGGCTGCCCACCGGAGACAAGTTCGACAGCAGCGTGGACAGGGGGGAGCCGTACTCGTTCCAGCTCGGCCGACGCGATGTGATAGCCGGGTGGGAAGAGGGCGTCCGGGGGATGAGGATCGACGGCGTCCGCCGCCTCGTGATCCCGCCAGACCTGGCGTACGGGCCCCGCGGCCGTCCCGGGGCGATTCCTCCCAACGCGTACCTGGTGTTCGAGGTCGAGCTCCTCGACATCAAGATGTAGGGAGGCGACAGCGCCTCCTTCCCCGGCGGTTCCGGAGGACGGTCAGCGCACCGTCCCTCGCCGCATCTCCCTGGCCATCGGGCTGATTTCCGGTTCGTTCGGTGGCCTCCTCGGCATCGGCGGCGGCGCCGTGATGGTGCCTCTGCTCACCGGCTGGGCGCGCCTGGATCAACACTCGGCACACGGCACGAGCCTGGTCGGCGTCGTGTTCACCGGCATCGTAGGCGCACTCGTGTACGGAAAGGGAGCGGCCGTCGACTGGCAGGCAGCGGGTCTGGTGGCACTGGGAGCCGTGCCGGCGACGATGTTCGCCGCGCGCTCGAGCGCGCGGATTCCGGCAGCCGTGCTGAGGCGATTCTTCGGACTGTTCCTCATCGCCAACGCGATCCTGCTCCAGTTCAAGGGATCGTTCCCGGTGACCGGAGTCCTCGATGGAGCGGCGGCGACGATTTCGCTGGTCATCCTCGGAGTGATCGTCGGGGCGTTGTCGGGTCTGCTGGGAGTGGGTGGCGGCGCCGTGATGGTCCCGGGGCTGGCGCTCGGGCCCGGCTTCGCGCAGCAGCTCGCCCAGGGAACTTCGCTGGCTGCGATGGTCCCGTCCGGCGCTGTCGGGGCGGCAGTCCACTCGCGGCTCGGCCACGTCCGACGAGACGTGGCGTTCCCTCTCATGGCGGGGATTGCCGCCGGATCCTGGTTCGGAGGAATCAGCGCCCTGGCCCTGCCGGACCAGACGCTGCGGCTGTTCTTCTCCGTCGTGCTGATCCTGCTCGGAGGCCGTTACCTGTTCCGCACCAACCGACCGACGAGGGAACCGAGATGACGGAATCCAGGGACGGCACGGATCGAATCCATCGAACAGAGGGAGAGTGGAGGGAGCGACTGACGCCGGAGCAGTTCAGGATCACCCGGCAGAAGGGCACCGAAGGAGCCTTCAGCGGCGATTATCACGACACGAAGACGGCGGGGCAGTACCTGTGCGTCTGCTGCGGCGAACCGTTGTTCGAGTCGGACGTAAAGTACGATTCGGGCTCCGGGTGGCCCAGTTTCACACGACCTTCTGACGCCGGAGCAGTCCGCGAGACGCGAGATGCGAGCCTCGGAATGGAGCGCACCGAAGTCCAGTGCGCGCAATGCGATGCGCACCTCGGGCACGTGTTCACAGACGGCCCGGAGCCGACCGGTCAGCGGTACTGCATCAATTCGGCGGCTCTGGAACTGCGTCCCCGGGAAGACTAGACTCGCGATCGGAACCGGGCCCGGTGATCCAATCGGGCGACTGTGGTTACAGACAGAGTCCTCGAGCACGGATGGAATCATGATACCGCTGAACCTGTACAAGCTGATCCATATCCTGGGGATCATCCTCGTGTTCTCGTCATTCGGAGGTCTCGTCCTGCACGCGCTCAACGGTGGGACAAGGGCGACGAACAACGGCCGGCGCCTCGTCTTGACGAGTTACGTCGTCGGCCTGTTGCTCATCCTGCTGGGCGGATTCGGAATGCTCGCGCGGCTGGACATCGT
>CBDUVN010000103.1:0-7024 GCA_965370685.1 uncultured bacterium
ATCCACTTTCTCGGGCTTCCGAACGGGTTTCATTTCGGTCCGGTATGGATCGGCACCTTTCCGGTCGTGATGGCGCTGCTTCTCCTCACCTCCCTGTTCTTCGTGTTCTCGGGGGGACAGGTGGCGGTCATCATCACCGACTTCGTCCAGGGGATCTTCGTCAACATCGTGTTCCTGGCGATCGTCGTGTTCCTGCTTGCGACCGTATCGTGGGAGCAGATCTTCACGGCGCTGGGCACGGCTCCGCAGGACGCGTCGCTGATCAACCCGTTCCACACCAGCCAGCTTCGGGATTTCAATTTCTGGTACTTCCTGATCGGGACCATCGGCGTCGTGTACGTGGTGATGTCCTGGCAGGGCACACAGGGTTACAACGCCTCGGCGAAGAGCGCGCACGAGGCGAAGATGGGCGCCGTGCTGTCGAACTGGCGGGGACTCCCGCACGTCATGTTCATGCTCATCGTCCCGATCGTCGCGTACACGGTGCTCCACCACCCGGACTTCGGAGCCGAGTCCGCGCGTGTCAGCGGTCTGCTGGCGCAGGCCGAGAGCGAAACGATCGCCAATCAGCTGCGCGTCCCGGCGGTGCTCAGCCTCCTGCTGCCGACCGGTCTGGTGGGTGCGTTTGCCGCGGTGATGCTCACGGCGTTCATCAGCACTCACGACACGTATCTGCACTCGTGGGGCAGCATCTTCGTGCAGGACGTCGTGATGCCGTTCCGCAAGACGCCCTTCACCCCCGAAGCGCACATGCGGGCTCTCAGGCTGTCGATCGTGGGTGTGGCCGTGTTCATCTTCCTGTTCAGTCTGCTGTTCCGGCAGAGCCAGTACATATTTCTGTTCTTCGCGATCACCGGCGCGATCTTCGCGGGAGGATCCGGGGCCGTGTTGATCGGAGGCTTGTACTGGAAGCGCGGAACGACGGCGGCGGCGTGGTCGGCGATGCTCACGGGATCGACGATCGCAGTGTCGGGAATCGTGATTCATCAACTGGTGGACGACTTTCCGATCAACGGCCAGCTGTTCTGGGGAATCGCCATGGCAACGTCCACCCTCGTCTACGTGTCCGTTTCCCTGCTGGGCCCGGGCAGCGAATTCGATCTCGACCGGCTGCTGGCGCGAGGGGCAGAGGCGGGAGACCCGGACCCATCGGACACGGGTCCGCCCCCGACCCGAGGCTGGCGCGCGCTGGGGCTTGGCCGCGAGGCCAGCCGGTCGGATCGGACGATCTACGTGGTGACGTACGCCTGGATCGGGCTGTGGACGGTGGTGTTCGCCGTGGGGACCGTCTGGAACCTCACGCACGACGTACCGAACGCGGACTGGGAACGGTTCTGGCGATTCTACGTGGTGGCCGAGACGGCTGCCGCCGCCTTCGTTATCGTATGGTTCACGATCGGCGGAATGCGCGACATACGCCAGATGCTGAGCAGGCTCGCCGTGGAACGGCGGGACGATACCGACGATGGATGGGTGCACGACTGAATTCCGGGAGGACGAACGGATGATCCCCGTACTGGTACGCAGTTCCGACAACCCGATCATCACCGGCTTCGACGTGCCGGCGATGCCACCGGACCTCGTGGACCCGACCTCCGTGTTCAATCCCGGGGCCACGAAGTTCGGAGACCGCTACGTGCTGCTCCTGCGCGTCCAGTCCCGCGGCCGGCGCACGTTCTTCGTCGTCGCCGAGAGCAAGGACGGACGCAACTTCGACGTGAGAAAGAGCATCGTCCACATCGAAGGACTCGACGAGGAGGCCGAGGGCATTCACCACGTGTTCGATCCGCGCATCACGCGTATCGACGATACCTGGTACGTGATGTTCGCGGTGGACGCCGACACGATGTGTCGTGTCGGCGTGGCCCGTACCACGGACTTCGAGCGGTTCGAGCTGGTGGGAATCGAGCAGGGACCTGACGTCCGGAACGGAGTGCTGTTTCCCACGCTCCAGGACGGGAAGTACCTGCGGCTCGACCGGCCGAACCGGATTCAGCTCGCCGATGGACCGACCACGGGAGACGAAATCGTCCTGTCCGAATCCGAGGATCTCATCCACTGGCAGGCACTCGGCCCGGTGCTTCACGGACGGCCGCGGCTGTGGGACGAGCGGATCGGCGCCGGACCGCCGCCGCTGCGCACGAGGCGCGGGTGGCTGTTCGTGTATCACGGAGTTGCCACCCATTTCTCGGGCACCAGCATTTACCAGGCGGGCGCGGCAGTGCTCGACCTCGAGGATCCGCGTCGCTTGATCGCTCGAACCCGCGACAATCTGCTCGAGCCGCGAAAGCTGTACGAGCTGGTCGGCCAGGTGCCGAACGTCGTGTTCCCGAGCGGCTGGATCGTGGATGATATCGACGAGGACGGCTTCGCGTCCGAGGACGGACGTGTGCTGCTGTACTACGGGGCGGCCGATACCACCGTGTGCCTGGCGACGAGCAGCGTCGGACGCCTGCTCGACGCCTGCGAACCGGTGGACGGCGCGGACGGCTGAACCGGCAGGGATCAGTCGATGCCGACCCCGGATCCATCAGTCGGAGCTGACCCCGAATCCGCAGGGCAGCATGGCGAGCCCCTCGGCGAGGCCGTCGAGCGTGAACGTGTACGAGTGACGCCGGTACTCGTAGTCGGACAGCTGGAGCTCGACTCCGCGTGACTCCAACGCGCGCCGGGTGAACAGGGCCTCGACTTCCGCCGGTGCGATCACTGCCATCCCGGTCCTGCGCAGGATCCAGCTCTCGGTCTCGCTCGGCTCCTCGCCGTCGAATGCCCAGCGGACCCGGGCACGCATCGACCGCCCGAGATAGGTCGAGGACACGATCAGGCGGCGCTCGCCATCCTCGCAGGACCAGGTCAGCCCGCCCGCTCCCGTGACGTGGCTCTCCTCGGCCAGCGTCGTGATGCTCGCCCGCCGGGTCCCGGCATCCGAGCGGTCGAAGAAGTAGAAATCCCCGACGGGGACTTGCGCGGCCGCCGGCGTGGCTACGACCAGCGCAGCCGCTGCGAGCAGTGCAGCCGCTGTGAGCAGCGTGGCGAACCCTGACCTGGACATCTCCCCCTCCTGTTTCGTGCTCAGGAGAACCCGATCCTGACCGCGATCGCCAGGGCGATCGAGCCGACGATCCATACCTTGAGCATAAACGGGATCACGAATCGGAACCAGCGATCGTACGGCACGCCGGCGATCGCCAGGATCCCGACCAGGACCGCGTTCGTGGGCACGAGGATATTGGTGAATCCGTCCCCGAACTGGAACGCGAGCACGGCTACCTGGCGCGTGACCCCGACGAGGTCGGCCAACGGCGCCATGATCGGCATCGTGACGTAGGCCTGCCCGCTTCCGGAGGGAATGAAGAAATTCAGCACGCTCTGCACGAGGAACATCCCGACGGCTGCGAACTCTGACCCCATCCGCTGCAGCGGCTGGGCGAGACCGTTGATGATCGTGTCCACCACCATGCCATCATCCAGCACCACCTGGATCGCCCGCGCGAACCCCACGAGGATCGCGGTGGTCGTGAGTTCCGCCGCGCCGATGCAAAATTCCCGTGCCGTTCCGTCCGCACCGAGACGCCCGATCACACCGATCGCGAGTGCCAGCGCGAGGAACAACGCCCCCATCTCGATCAGGTACCAGCCGCGCGCCTTGAGGCCCCAGATCAGCACCGCGAGCGTCACACCGACCAGGGCGATGACGAGTTTCTGGGTTTCCGTCATCCGCGGCTGGGCCATCACGTCCACCGGCTCGACACCGCCGTCGGTGTCGACACCGACCATCAGACTTTTCGATGGGTCCTTCTTCACCCGGGAGGCGTAGCGCCAGGTGTGATGGAAGCCGATGACCAGGAAGACGACGAGCAGCACCAGGCGATAGGTGAGACCGGTCGCCTGCTGCACCCCGGCGATGTCCTGGGCAATAAACACCGTGAACGGATTGATCAGGGCTGTGCCGTACCCGACGCCGTACCCGATGCACATTACGGCGACGCCGGTGATCTCATCCATGCCGAGCGCGAGCGCGAGCGCGACGATCAGGGGCACGAACGGCAGGTACTCTTCGGCCATCCCGATCGTGCTCGATCCGATCGCGAACAGCAGGATGCCACCCGCGATCAGGATCGCCGGCCGTTCTCCAAGGCGGCGGAGCATGGCTCCGATCGCGGCGTCCGCCGCTCCCGTAGCCCGGAACACTCCGAACGCACCACCGATGATGAAGATGAAAAAGATGATCTCGCCCGCGGCCTCGAATCCATGCGGAATCGAGGTGAAGATCGCGGACGGCTGCAGACGGTCCGCCTGCTCGAGCGGCGTGTAGCTCGCAGGGATCACCTGCTCGCGACCGACCGAGTTCGTTACCCGCTCGAATTCCCCCTGGGGAAGAAACTGCGTGAGGGCGAAGGCCAGCAGGATCATCCCGAACAGCAGGACGAGCGTGTGCGGAACGCGGAACCGGGATTCCGTCATCTACATCTCCATTGGCTGTTCCGGGCCCCAACGAGCCCGCCAGGAGCTATCAGGCTCTGGCAGGTAATGTCTGGAACCGCTCGATAGCCTCGCGCTCGAGCTGCTCCCTGTGATCGGGATGCGCAAGGTCGATCATCATCCGGGCCCTGGCCTGCAGGTTCTGACCGTACAGGTTCGCGACCCCCCATTCAGTAACCACATAATGCACGTGCGCACGCGTCGAGACGACTCCAGCGCCTCGCTTCAGGTACGGAACAATGCGCGTCTCCCCGCGGCGCGTGACCGACGGCAGCGCGATGATCGGCTTTCCGCCCTCCGACAGCGAGGCGCCCCGGATGAAGTCCATCTGGCCGCCGACCCCCGAGTACTGGCGCGTGCCGATCGAGTCGGCACAGACCTGGCCCGTGAGATCGACCTCGATCGCGCTGTTGATCGCTGTCACTTTCGGATTCCGACGGATGACAGCCGTGTCGTTCGTGTAGGCGACGTCGAGCATCGCGACCTGTGGATTGTCGTCGATGAAGTCGTATATGCGACGAGTTCCCATCACGAACGTCGCGACGACCTTGCCCGGGTGAGACCGCTTCTGCAGACCGTTGATCACTCCGGACTCGATCAGGTCGAGCGCTCCATCCGAGAACATCTCGGTGTGGATTCCCAGGTTCCTGTGACCGCCGAGCGCCGCAAGCACGCCGTCCGGAATCGCTCCGATCCCCATCTGCAGCGTCGCTCCGTCTTCGATCAACTCCGCGCAGATCCTCCCGATCGCCCGCTCGACATCGGAGAGCACGGGCGGGGGAACCTCGTGAAGCGGGTCGTCGCCGTCCACGAACGCGTCGATCTGATCAACGTCGATCACCCCGTCCCCGTGCGTACGAGGCATGTTCGGGTTCACCTGCGCGATCACGAACTTGGCCGTCTGGACTGCCGCGAGGCTGCAATCGACGGACACCCCGAGGGAACAGAACCCGTGCCTGTCCGGAGGTGAGACCTGGATCAGGGCGACGTCGAGCGGAAGGATCCCCCGCCGGAACAGGTTCGACGTCTCGCTGAGGAATACGGGTATGTAGCTGGACTCACCGGAGTTGATCGCATCCCGGACGTTCGCGCCGACGAACAGCGCATTCACCCGGAAGCTGTCGTGCATCTCGGGCGCGGCATAGGGGGCCGGCCCCTCGGTGTGGAGATGCACGATCTCCACGTCTCGCAGCTCTGGCGCGCGGGCCGTCATCGCCTGGATCAGTCTCTGCGGCGCGGCTGCGACGGAGTGAATGAACACCCGGTTGCCGGACTGGATAACGGATACCGCCTCTTCGGCGCTTGTATGCTTCATCGTTCCCTATCCTCCACCGGAGCCCGAGAGCCCACGGGATGTTTCAGAGTTTCCGTTTGAGTTCGTCCAGCATTTCGTCGGTCATCGCGTCGAGGTCGTACTCCGGCGACCAGCCCCATTCCTCTCTGGCGGCCGAATCGTCGACGCGTCGCGGCCACGAGTCCGCGATCGCCTGGAGTACAGGATCGACCTCGTAGGTGAGCTCGAAATCGGGCATCCGCCTGCGAATCGACTCGCCGATCCGCTCGGGTGTAAGCTGCATCGCTCCGACGTTGAACGCGTTCCGGTGCACGAGCGAGTCGGCGGGGGCCTCCATCAGCTCGATCGCCGCCCGGATCGCGTCGGGCATGTACATCATGTCGAGCTGCGTGCCCTCCGCCAGGAAGCACTCGTAGCGGTTGTGGCGCACGGCTTCATAGTAGATCTCGACCGCGTAGTCGGTCGTGCCACCACCCGGGGCCGTGACATACGACACGAGGCCCGGGTATCGGACCCCCCGCGTGTCCACCCCGAATCGGCTGAAGTAGTAGTCGCACAGCAGTTCACCGGCCACTTTCGAGACCCCGTACATCGTGTTGGGACGCTGGATCGTATCCTGCGGCGTCGGGTCGGGCGGAGTGCCCGGACCGAATGCCGCGATGGAGCTTGGCGTGAACACCGCGCATTCCCTTTCGCGCGCGACTTCGAGGACGTTGAACAGCCCCCCGATGTTCACCTGGTAGGTCAGCTGGGGACGCTGCTCTCCCACCGCCGACAGGATGGCAGCGAGGTGGAATATCGTGTCCGCTCGATGTCGCGCAATTGCTGCATCGAGCGACTCTCCGTTCGTCACGTCCACGAACGCGAACGGACCGGTCTCGACACCGGGAGACCTGATATCCGTGGCCAGAACGGCCTCCGTTCCGTACAGCTCCCTCAACCGCGTGACCAGCTCTGTACCGATCTGGCCCGCGGCTCCCGTCACGACGATGCGCTTCATGAATTCCTCGTGGAGCCGGGTATCAGACTTCGGGATTCTGACCGCGCGAGCCGCATGAGAACCGCGCGTCGCCCAAGCCTACACGAGCGGCAAGTTCCCGGCCACATCCAGCCGTTCCTGTTCGATGTCAACTGGCCCGGGTTCGTTTCCCGACAACTGCTCCTGAAAATGCGGAAGCCCCGCCGAGGCGGGGCTTCCTCCGAGGCTGCGGAAGGAGGCTTTGTCCAGCATGACGCCGGACGGAAGGA
>CBDUVN010000104.1:0-6677 GCA_965370685.1 uncultured bacterium
GTTCCACCACGGCCAGATGATCGCGGAACACCCTGAAATCCTCGAGAAGGACATCACCTCGGTGCGGAATCACTTCTTCCCAGTGCTCCATGCCGGTCTCGCTAACAGGGGTGCGCATCAGCTTTAAGTTCGTTGCTCCGCCGGAGTTCGTCAGGATGTAGAAGTCGTCGCCGACGGGCACGATGCTGTACCCGTGCCCCGGCTGGCGCGGCAGGAACAGCTTGAACGCGCCGTCAGGTTGATCGGCGTCCAGGTATCGCCACTCGTTTCCCGACGGGCCCCAGGACTCGGCCAGGATGTACCGCCCCGTTCTTTGGAGCCAAACTCGCATATACTCGTCCGCTTCCTCGTATAGCAACTCGTCGTCAGCGGGATCGGTACCGAGCACGTGACGGTAGATCTGGTATGGACCACGCGGGCCGACCGGGTGGCGGCGCTGCTTCGCGTAGAACAGAGTGCGGTTGTCGTTGGCCCAGGCCATGAGGGCCGTGACAGAGTCAATGACATCATTGAGGAATTCACCAGTGCCGAGGTCTTTGAACCGTATCGTGGAGTAGTGGCTCCCGACCGTATCGACCGGAAAGGCCATCATGTTCTGGTCTGGGCTGATGGTTGGGAAGCGCACCCGGGTATATGCGTGGCCCTCAGCGATCTCGTTGACGTCAATCAGGATCTCTTCGGCGGCCTCCAGACTGCCTCGCTTCCGGGCATATATCGGATGCTCCTTTCCCTCCTCATAGCGGTAGTAGTGGAAGTAGTCACCCTGGCGCCACGGTAAGGAGAGGTCGGTCTCATTGACGCGTCCCGATATTTCCTCGAAAAGTGCCTGTTGGAGCGCTTCCGTACGGGCCATCATGGCCTCGGTGTACGCGTTCTCCGCTTCCAGGTAGGCGATCACCTCGGGGTTCTCGCGATCATGTAGCCAGTAGTAGTCATCGATCCGTACGTGGCCGTGAGCCTCGAGGCGCGTGGGGGCAATCCTGGCCACAGGAGGCCGGGTCTCCTGTGACCCGACTTCGGCTCCTCCTTCTCTGGTCGCCGGCAAACGACTCGAAAACGATAGCCCGGTTTGCGTGGGAGAACCTACCTCGGTGTACTCGAAGGTGTATTCACCGGCAATGGCTGCGAGCAGGTCGTATTCGGCTTGGGCCGCTGCACGCTCCTGGGCACAGAACGAGGCGAGAGGGGCCATCAGGAGCACTGCGGCTCCGGCGAACAGGAGTGAGAAGAACTTGAGCATGATGCACCTCCAGCGATGCAGATCAGCGGGAAGGCGAAGTCACGTCGGAAGGGGTACGGCACGGCTCGCCAGAAGAACCAATTCCAATCTAATCGATCAGATGAGGGACGCATCATCCCGCCCGCCGCCGTGCGAGCAAAGCGAAGCGCCCGACCGTGCCGCCGAAGGCATTCGAGCCTTGGCAAGACAACCGGGCGCGGGTTATGCGAAGGTCAGCCGCCGACAAACAGTCTCTACTCTGTCGCCCCCTCGCCCTTGTCTTCGACATCACCGCCCAAGCGTTGCAGCATTTCCCGGGCGTTGTCGTTGCCGGGGTTGAGCTCGAGAGAGCGTTCGTAGTTCTTGATCGCCAGCTCCGTCTGACCCGCTTCCATATAGGCCTCGCCCAAGCTGTCGTAGGTGTTGAAGCCGGCTGGATAAGCTTCGACATTCAGCTTGAACATCTCGATGGCGGTTTCAGTCTCGCCCTCACCCATATAGCGGTATCCGAGTTCGTTGAGCTCCGACTCAGCGAAGTTGTATTCCTTCGTGGCCGCTTCCCTGAGTTCCCGGTAGCGCTCGATCGCAGTTTCCCTGAGTTCCCGGTAGTGCACGACCCCAGCTTCTACACCACGCTCATCGATCACTGTCCGAATCGCTTCCGCGACAGACAACTTCCGCCCCTCATCGATGTCCGGCACCGGCAGCTGATCCATGGGAATGGGATCTATCGTCTTCATGTACTCGACGATCTTGAGCGTCTGCTCGCTCGGATCGAAGAGCGCGACGAGCTGCGGCGTCAGATCAACGAATTCGACTGCGGGAGAGTAATAGGCGATCTCCCACTTAGAGACGATGACTGACACCTTCGCTTTCTGGGCGATCTCAGGAAGCGCATCGCTGATCTTCTCCATGATCTCCGTGACGGAAGCCACGCTGATCCCCTGCTGGTGCATTCGATGCTGCATGGCAGGTCCGTAAGCCTCCAGTTCCTTGACCCGCCACTCGTCTCCAGACGCCTTCGCTTCCTCAAACTCCGTCATCAAGTCGCGGAAGGACTCTTGAAACTCAGCGGAACGGAAGAACGCCGTCGCAATCGCCCGCGAATCGAAAGTACCGATTCGGGCCGAACTCGAAGGCGAGGACTCCTGTGCGTGTCCGGCTGAGACAAAGACCAGCACGGCCACGCCAGTCAGGAACGGAATCGTGAGCTTGCCCATGATAAACCTCCGGCGATGCGGCTACGGCAGATACGGCAGAGTCACGTCGGAGGGGTACGGCTTGGCTCGCCGGAAGAACCACCCACAATATAACGGATCAGACGAGGGGTGCACGTCCCGCCCGCCGCCGTGCGAGCGAAGCGCGACGCGCCCCCGACCGGGGTGGGAGAGCCCCAGTCGGGGCCCAGGACGCGCTCCGGGAGATGGGCATCACCGGTTGAGGTCCCCCGCCCTCCGGCCGTATGCTTCTCGACTATGACCACCAACAGAGTTCCACCCGATGAGGTTGACGCCCTCCTGAAGAAGTCCCAGGAGGCGCGTGAGGAGCTGGAAGCGAACGAGTGGCGCACCGTCAAGAACCAGCCGGTCGAGGACCTGTCCGGCGTGCGCGGTGGATGGACCGTGGGACCGGGGCCGGTGGTCCGGATCGAGGGGGGGAAGCACAAAAGGCGCTACTGGCCAGCGCGATGCGCCCAATGCAGTGAATGGCACCTCAGAACGGCCGGGAGCATCCGTTCCAGGCCCGACTCCGAAGGTTGCCGGACGTGCCTCCTGCGGAAGCGGTTTCCGGTTCTTTGTGCGTTTCTTTGTGCATTTGGCCTTTTCGGCCCCTGACCAAATCTCCTAAGTCCATGCCGGGGGCGGGATTCGAACCCGCACGGGGCTTAGCGCCCCAGGGGATTTTAAGTCCCCTGCGTCTGCCATTTCGCCACCCCGGCGACTATCCGGACTCCGGTGCACAGGCAGGCCGTGCGCGCGGAACGAGACAGTATACATCCAGGCGGTCCAGCCAGACACGCAGGATCCAACCGGTCCGCTATGCCACACACGGATCTGCCACCTTGCTTCACCCCTACCCGCCGTCGACCTTCCGAGTATGAAATCGGCTCGCACCTGGCTCCCGTTTGCAGTTGCCCTGCCCCTGTTCGCGTTGTTCTCGGCGCTCGGAGTGTGGCAGTTGCAGAGGCTGGGCGACCGACGGGAATCGAACGTGTTGCGTGAGGCCGCACTCCGACTGCCGGTCGTCGAATTGCCTTTCACGGGGACGGGAGACACCATCCCCCACGATGCGATCGTCGGACGTCGGGTCAGCCTCACCGGCCATTGGGCCCCGGAACAGGAACTGGTCGTCCGGGGACAGGCCTACCTGGGCACACCGGGAGTGTACGTGCTGACGCCTCTGGTCGTGGACGCAGGCCGGGCTGTCCTGGTTCTCCGCGGCTGGCTTCCCGCGGCGGATGGCCTGTCCGCTGACCTCTTGGGAGCCGTTCCGGTCACCACCAGGATTCCGGTCACCGTCCGGGGTCTTGCACGAGCCAGTCAGAACCCGGTGCCCATTCCCATCCGCCACGTGAATTACGCAGATCTGGAACGTCCCGTCCTCGGAAACATCGACCTCGCGGCGGCAGATTCACTGATCCCGCTCGAGCTCACGAACTTCGTCGTGCAGGCTCTCCCTGATGGACAGGCTCGGGACGGCTCGTCCGGATTGCCAGTTCCGGTTCCGGCGCCAGTACTCAACGACGGCCCTCACGCCCTCTACGCCTTCCAGTGGTTCGGTTTTGCGGCGATCGCCCTCGCTGGCGCATTCTTTCTTCCGAGGGCGGCTCGGTCTGCCCGCATCCCTGACCCCCGACCTGGAGACAGTTCGTGAGCCACCGAACCTGGATCGATCGCGCCGGTCGCTCGTGGCAGGTCCGTCCCAGGTCCCGCTCGGAATGGGAATTCGAGCCGTTGCCCGGCAACTCCGAGAGCGCACGGATCGCGCGTGCTCCCAGCTGGCAGGACGACCCGTTCGAGCTCAGCCGGGAGGAGCTGCAGCGCCTGTTCGACGCCGCTCCCCACCCGGACCGACCCCGTCCCCCCTCGCCGTTCGGCGACTGACAGAGTCCGCCGCAGACCGCGGGTATCCTCTACGGGCGTCCGCAGTTTGCGCGCCAAACCGTCCCACTCGGTGACAGGTTGACACGCGCGCCCCGGTAGTGGGACATTGTTTCCACCAGAAGTTTCCGCTCCCGCTCGCGAGTCCAATCGGTGGACACGCCTGAAGGCCGCAGTTTTTCAGCCCGTCTGGCACGTCTCGATGGACACTGGATCTTCTGGGCCGATCTGGCACAGTTCACGCAGGGGTGCGCCGGGACGCGGTATACGCGTTCGACGCCGCTCGTGAGAACGGCGCCTCCCGTCTTCGGCGCGGTGCGGAGACGGTAGCGGTATCCCCTGTTGCGATCCGTCGATCGCGAAGGCGTGGAGACATCGATGCGGGATGACAAGGCGAAAAAAAGCGGCGTCTCTCCAAGGGTCCTGGTCGTAGAGGACGAGGAGAATGTTCGCGAACTCCTTCTCACGGTTCTGGCTGAGCACGGATACCAGGTAGAAGCAGTCAGGACCGGCGAAGAGAGCCTCCGTCAGCTGGACTCCCAACTGTATGACCTGGTCCTGCTCGACCTGAACCTGCCCGGCATGCACGGACTCAATGTGCTCGGAGCGGGCCCGGCTCTGCAGACCGACGCGCAGTTCATCGTGATGACGGCGTTCGGATCGATCGACAGCGCAGTCGAAGCGATGAAGCTCGGAGCGGTCGATTTCATCAAGAAGCCGTTCCGCACGGAGGAGTTGATCCACGTCCTCACGCGGGCGATGGAAGAGTTGGAGCTCAAGCGGGAGGTCGCACAGCTTCGCAGTCAGTCGAGTGCCGGAGTCCGCTCCTACCTGGTCGGGAAATCTCAGGCCATGCAACGGGTGTTCGGGCTCATCGAGCGCGTGGCCCCCACCCGCGCGAACGTCCTGATCGGTGGAGACACGGGGACCGGGAAGGAGCTGGTGGCCCGGGCGGTACACGATCTCTCGGGCCGAAGCCGCCGGCCGTTCGTCGCGATCAACTGTTCGGCACTGCCCGAATCGCTGCTGGAGTCCGAACTTTTCGGCCACATGAAGGGCTCCTTCACCGGTGCCATTCAGAGCAAGCGCGGGCTATTCGAGGAGGCGCAGGGCGGCACCATCTTCCTCGACGAAATCAGCACCCTGTCAGAGGCCGTTCAGGTCAAGCTCCTGCGCGTACTGCAGGACCGGAAGGTCACCAGGGTCGGTGGCCGCGAGCCGATCACCGTGGACTTCCGGCTGATCGTGGCGACGAATCGCGACCTCGCCGAGCTCGTGGAACACAAGGAGTTCCGCGAGGACCTGTTCTACCGGCTCAACGTGTTCCCGATTCGCGTTCCGCCGCTCCGCGAACGGAGGGACGACATCCCGCTCCTCGCGCAGCACTTCCGGCAGCGATTCGCGGAGGAGAACGAACTCGAGCCGCCGGAAATCCCACCGAAGACCATGGCTCGCCTGATGGCCTACGAGTGGCCGGGCAACGTCCGGGAGCTCGAGAACTTCATTGAGCGCGCAGTGATCATGCATTCCGGTGCCCGGGCGATTCCGTTCGAGCCGCCGGGCCAGCGTCCCGACCCGGAGAGAAACCTGCTGACACGGGCTCGCGAGGAGAAATGGGACCTGGAGCGTCTCGAGCGCGAGTACATCCTCGACATGCTGGAGCAGACGCAGTGGCATCAGAGTTCCGCCGCCGAGGCCCTCGGGATCAGCAGGCGGACGCTGTATCGGAAATTGAAACGGTATCGGGAACAGGGAATCCTGCCGGAGCCGGCGCACGTGGCGCTGAGGCAGTAGTAGTCGGGCGACTGGTCCTGGTAGCCGGACGGCTGGTCCTGCGGGATCAGCCGATCCAGCCGCTCCGTTGTTCGGGGGCGCGGCCGTGGGGCAGCCACAGGGTGAATGTCGAGCCCTTTCCGACCTTCGATCGGGCCGTGAGCGCGCCCCCCATGTATTCGGCCAGGCGGCGCGACAACGTCAGACCGATTCCCATGCCTCTTCGCTCGCGGGTGGAGGCACGCACCCACTCGCCGAAGATCCTCTCCAGGTCTTCCGGGGGAATTCCCGGACCCTGGTCCTCGACCTCGATCGCTACCCACCGTTCGGCATCCCGGGCCGGTGACTCCGGCCCATCGGCGTCGATCCCGGCCGTCACCTTCACCGTCGTTCCGTCAGCCGAGAACTTCAGGGCGTTGCTCACCAGGTTCGTCACGACCTGGAGAACCCGATCCGGATCGGCGACCATGCGCAGCGTCGAGGGAGACCGCCGGAACTGCAGCTTCTGGTTCCGTTTCTCGGCCTCAGGACGCATGCCGTCCACCGCGGCTTGCAGAAGATCATTCACCACGATCACGCGGGAC
>CBDUVN010000105.1:0-6478 GCA_965370685.1 uncultured bacterium
ATCAGTGCGGCTCCCGAGATGGCCAGCGAGCGCAGCACGACATCGATCACATAGGGATCGCCCGAGGTGAGAAGGTGCCACGCCAGCGCGAGAGGGTTCGTGGCGTCGCTTCCGCTTCCCGCTGCGGCTTCGTCCTGGATTTCGAAAGGAACGGGCGAGAACAGGGGCTCGCCGAAGCGGTCGGTGCCGTAGAAAGCGATCACCGACTGCGCCTCCTCACCGAGCAGCCACCGCCAGAATCGCTCGGCGCCGGCCTGGTTCGGTCCTGCCGTGGCGATCATGACGGAATAGAGATTCTCCAGCCGGGACCCTCCTTCGGCCAGGACTTCGAGGTCTGCGGCGTCGCCCAGCACTGTAAGGGTCGCCCGGTCGGTAAGGACGTAGGAGCGCCGCTCGGAAGCAATCACGAGGGTGTTGCCCATGCCCTGCCCGGCTTCCTGATACCAGGGGGCCTGCGGCGACATTCCGCTCGACTCCCAGAGGTCGAGTTCCCGCATGTGAGTGCCGGAGTCGTCCCCACGCGACAGGAATGGCGCTTCCGCGCGAGCGATCGCCGCGAGTGCGGCAGGTCCGGGCTCGGCCTCGTCAATTCTCCGAATCGCCGCTGGGTCTTCGGCCGGACCCGCGATCACGAAACCGTTGCGCATGAAGGTGACGCGATTCCGTCCGTGACCGGCGCGCACGAACTCGAGCTCGGCATCGGGAGCGTGGACCAGGACGAGGTCCGCGTCCCCGCGACGACCCAGTGCCAGGGCCTGGCCCGTGCCGACGGCCAGCACCTTGATCTGGAGGTCCGGATTCTCCTGCTCGAATACCGCGACCAGGGTATCCAGCAGGCCCGTGTCGTACACCGACGTGGTAGATCCGAGGTAGACCACGCCATCGGGCCGATCCGTGCAGCCCGCCAGGATCGAGACGAACGCGACGAGGGTGGCCCAGCGAGACAGGAATTCAACCATGACGAAGCCAGCGCACGAGTTCAGGAAGATTGGGTCGCTTGCCCTTCATCAGGATGCCGACCCGGTAGATCCTCCCCGCTGCCCACGCGAGCACCAGCGTGGCCGCGAGAAGCAGGACGACCGCAAGCGCCGACTGCCAGAGAGGTACGTGTGACGCCGCGATTCGCATCGGCATCAGGATCGGACTGAAAAACGGAAAGAGTGACATCGCGACGACCCAGGGGGCGTCCGGTGTCTGCATCGCGGCCGGCAGGACGAGAATGGGCAGAATGATCGGCATCAGCGCGGGAATCAGTACCTGTTGTACATCCTGCTCGCTCGTCACCAGCGCTCCCGCGGCCGCGAAAACGCCCGAGTACAGCAGGTAACCGGTGACGAAATACACGAGGGACCAGAGTATGAGGTCCCAGGGGACCGCGACCCCGGAGATGTCGAGACCCAGCTCGGCGAGGGCAGGGGCGGCACCCGCGAGCCCGAACATGGAGGCTACGGCGATCACCACGCCCCAGATCGCGACCTGCGTGAGTCCGACTCCGCCGATGCCGAGGATCTTCCCCAGCATCATCTCCCACGGTCGCAGCGACGAGATCAGAATTTCGACGATATCGGACGTCTTCTCTTCCAGGACGCCCCGGGCGATCATCTGGCCGTACACGATGAACATTACGTACAGGGCCATGGCGAACAGGAATCCCAGCGCCTGCCGCAGTCCTGCCGGGCCGTCCTCCGCGCTCAGAGGCTCTACGGACAGCGACGTCGGTCGAAGCGCTCCGTCGATGGTCGCCGCCCCCACACCCGCCTGTTCGAGTCGCGCGGTTGTCACGACCTCCTGCAGGACGCTCGACACGCGGCGCCGGAGCACGGGCCCGGTGTCGCGGTCCTCGACGAGTACGGCAGTGCCTGTTTCGATCACATCGGGCGGAAGATAAAGCCACGCTGCGGGTCTCTCGGCCTCAGCCGATGCCTGGCCGGCAATGATGCGGCTGCGCAGCGAGTCCAGGTTGGATGGGTCCAGGGTCGTCCGGCGTCCCCGATCGACGAGAAGCTCGGCGGGAATCTCGCTTGTCCGCAGCGACTCGATCAGCTGGTCCGCGATACCGCTTCCAGCAGGGTCGATGACCAGAATCGGCTTCGGATCGTCGACCGAACGATCCACGAGCACAGCCGGCAGGATCATCGCGCCCAGGAACAGCACAGGCACGACGAGGGTGGAAAACAGGAACCACCGACTCCGAACGCGCGCCAGGAATTCCCTGCGCGTCACGCTCCGGACCCTCTGGTTCAACGGCCCGCCGCCGCTCACGCGTCTTCTCCGGTTCCACCTGCGCCGGGCCTGCGCCCGACCTGCTCGAGGAAGATCTCGCGCAGGGAAGGCTCGGCTAGCTCGAACCGATCGACGCGAACGCCCGTCTCCAACGCCCGGCGCAGGATCGTCTGAGGATCAGCTCCGGGAACGAGCCGGATCTCGACCCATTGTCCGTGGTCGGTCGCCGTCGCGACGGATGGATCAGCCAGGAAGCCCGGGTCACCTTCGTAGGCCATGACGAGATGCGTGCGGTCACCCGAGCGTTTCACATCCCGAATCGGCCCGTCGAGCACCTTCCGGGCGCCGGCGATCATGCACACGCGCTCGCAGATCTTCTCCGCGTCCTCGATCATGTGGGTGGAAAACAGGATGGTCGCACCATCCCTCTGCCTCTCGAGCACGATGTCTCGCACCAGATCTACGTTGATCGGATCCAGGCCGCTGAACGGCTCGTCGAGGATCAGCAGATCGGGTCTGTGCAGAATGGTGGCGATGAACTGGACCTTCTGCTGCATCCCCTTCGACAGGGTCTCGACCCGGTCATCCGCGCGGTCCCCGAGCTCGAGCCGTTCCAGCCACGATCGGGCCTCGCTCAGCGCGTCGGATCGCCGCATGCCCTTCAGCTCCCCGAAGAACGCGAGTTGCTCGGCGACCCGCATCCGCTGGTACATGCCCCGCTCCTCGGGCAGATAGCCGATTCGCATGCGCGACTCGTGATCCACCGGTCGGCCGAATACCTCGACCGTCCCGGCGTCAGGTCCGACGATGTCGAGAATGATCCGAAGCGTGGTCGTCTTGCCGGCACCGTTCGGGCCCAGCAGCCCGCAGATCGAACCACGTGGAAGCTCGAAGGACAGCTCCTCCACGGCCCGCGTCGAAGCGAAGCTCTTTTCAATTCCCTGAAGTCGAATCACCGGTTCGTTCACCGAGGAATCCCGCTCCTGAAACAGGTGGATCGGCAGATCGGCATCTTCGGCACACGACAGACGCCCGGCAAGCGGAGGGGCTCTCGATCCCCGGACAGGCCAGGCTGTTCCCGCGAGGGTGGAGAGTGTGCTATAATGTTCACTTACGGTTGAATCACCTGCGCCGGAGACTGCCCGACGGCCCCGCGGCTATCCGGTCCGCCCGAGTTCCACCCCCGGAGGGAGCGAGCATGGCCATTTACCGCGTCATGTACTATTCCACCGTCACCGTCGGGAGCGGCGGTCGAATCACGATTCCCCAGGAAATGCGCGACGACCTCGAGCTTGTTGACGGAGACACGCTCACCGCCCGGCTCGAGGGGAGTGAGACCGGTCAGAAGCAGTTGACGATCTTCAAGAAGAAGGAAGTCTGACGCCTCACGGGTCAGCCCGGGACCTCTCCGAAGTTGATGGCCATGGCGCCGTAGATCAGGTCGACGTGGCCACAGTGCACGAACCCGAGTCGTTGCATGAGGTCCGTCACTCCACGCTGCGCCGGATACGTTCGGAGTGATTCGGGGATGTAGCGATAGGACTCGACGTTCCGGTGCAGGGCCCACCCGGCCACGGATGTCGAGATCTCGAGATAGCGCAGGTACAGCCGGTCCAGCCACTCCGGCTCGGCCCGGCCGAAGTCGAGCGACACCAGCTTACCTCCCGGGCGCAGGACTCGACGGATTTCCGACAGCCCATGAGGAAGATCCGCGAAGTTCCTCAGCCCGTAGCCGACCACCACCCGGTCCATGGTCCGGTCGGCAAAAGGCAGCGACAGGGCATCGCAGGCGATCCAGTCTACCTCTTCCGCGTGCTTCCGCGTCTTTCCGGCGCGCATCATCTCCGGCGTGATATCTCCTGCGATCACTCGTTCGACGCGGCCTCCCTGCGCTGCCCGGAGGGCGAAATCGCCGGTTCCCGCCGCCAGGTCGAGAACTACGTGACCCTCCCGAATGTCGGCGATCTGCAAGGCCAGGCGCTTCCAACGACGGTGGAGGCCCCCGGACATCACATCGTTCGTCAGGTCATATCGGCCCGCAATTCCGCCGAACAACTGGCGCACATAGCGCCGCTTGTCTTCCGGATCCACGATCTGGTCCTGAATCCGCTCTCCGAGGCCTCCCTCTTGCACTACTCGCATGACGCGAAGTGTCCGGAAGCGGAGCCCCACTGTCAACGATCCGCCCGATCGTCGTCTGGTGACCGGATCTGCTCCAGGCTCGTCGTGTAGTCAGGGGAGATGTGAAAACGGGCGATCCGGGGGGAGCGCCCGAGAACCGGCTCGCAACTCTGCACCCGCGACGAAGAGCGAGTGCGACGGGCCTACCGGAGGGACCATAATGAAGTCTCGTCCACTCACTTCGGCCGCCGCGATTCTGATCGTTGCCCTCGTGGCGGCGAGCTGCAGCAACAGGAACGTGACGCGCATCGAGCCCGATACGGTGACGGACCTGTCCGGTCAGTGGAACGACACGGACTCCCGGCTCGTCGCCAACGCCCTGATCGAGCAGAGCCTGACCGACCCCTGGTTGTCACGGTACAGCAATGCGAACGGCGGTAACCCGCCTACCGTGATCGTCGGCGAGTTCCGCAATCGCTCGTCGGAGCACATCCCGGTCAGCACGTTCGTGAACGACCTCGAGAATGCCTACATCAACTCGGGCGCGGTCACGGTCGTGGCGGGTGACGTACAGCGCGACCAGATCCGTGACGAGCGGGATGACCAGCAGGCCAACGCCCGTGCGGACACCAGGGCGCGGCTCGGACAGGAACTGGGTGCGAATTACGTCCTCCAGGGTGAGCTGAACTCGATCCAGGACGAGGAAGAGACTACGCGCTTCGGTGCGACCCGGAAGGAGCAGATCGTCTTTTACCAGGTCGATGCGAGGCTGGTGGATCTCGAGAGCAACGCGGTCGTCTGGGCAGGCCAGCACAAGATCAAGAAGTACATCGAGCGCAAGCCGTTCGGACTCTGACCACCCAGCTCACGAGTAGACCTCCTGCGGAGGGGGGAAGACGATGAATCGATTTTTGATACTAGGATCGCTGCTGCTTCTCGTGGCCTGCGTGCCCAAGAAGGTGGACGAGCAACCGATCATGGAGAACAACCAGCGGGCCGGAGACGCTTCGGCTACCGTAGCCGCGGCTACGGCGCAGGCGGAGCGGGACCGTGCGAACGCCTCGGCAGAGCGGAGCGCAATCCAGGCGGAAGCGCTCGCCGACTGCGCCCCGTCGGTGTGCGATGCAGTGGTTCGGGGCGAGATCGCGCTCGGGATGAACGAGGTACAGGTCCTCGCGGCGACGAGAACGACTGAAGATGCGTGGTCGATCCGCCATTCGGGGCCATCGCTGGTGATGGTGCCTGAAGATGAGCGGGTGGTACCGTCGGACATCGTCGGCAACGTGGCGATGGTCCAGCTCGCTGATAACCGGGTGAGTCGGTACGGGTATACGGAATCGCAGGGGATCCGACTCGTTGACGAGCCATTCGACGCGACGACCGAGGGACGTGCCCTGGCGCTCGCCGAAGCACTCACCCGGGAGGGTGATGAGATGGCGGCACGCGGAGATCTGGACGCGGCGCTCGACCGGTACGATCGCGTGAGTGTCCTGACGCCCGCAGACCCGATGATCGACTACAAGATCGCCGCGGTTCTCGACAAGGCGCTGCGGCCGTACGAGGCCATCATCCAGTATCAGCTGTTCCTGCACCGCCTCAACCTCGAGACGATCGAGGCTAGAGGCGCGGCCGCGGCGCAGCTCGCCGAGGCCATCGCTCTGGCGCAGCAACGCCTCGTGATCCTGGAGCGCCAGGCGCGCTGACCAGCCATGTTGAGGCGAGCCCTCGCTCTTTGCGTGTGCCTGCCTCTCGCCGGCTGCGTGTTCGGCCCCGGACGCGCCGGCCCGGAGGGGTTGTCCGGGTACGATACTGACCTTCGGAGCATCGCACGGCAGGAGGACTTTGACCGCGCGCTCGAGCTGACGGAGGAGGGAGCCGACGACGCGGGGGACGACCTTCTCCGCGTGCTCCATCGTGCGGCATTGCTCCGCTATGATGGACAGTACGAGGAGAGCAATCGGCTCCTCCAGGAGGCGGCTCTCGAGATCGACGACCGCTACACGAAGAGTATCTCCCGGGCCGCCCTTTCGATGCTGACCAACGACAGGGCCCTCGCCTACAATCCACCCGCGTTCGAACGCATGATGCTCCACTACTACGGAGCGCTGAACTACCTGGCACTCGATGATCCGGA
>CBDUVN010000106.1:0-6226 GCA_965370685.1 uncultured bacterium
CACCCTCTCCCTGCTCCGGGTCGTACCAGTCCCGCGCCTGCCCGTGATCCACCCAGGTGCGCTTCATGTTTCCGATCGACAGTCTCTCGACCGCGGCGCCACCTTCGCGACTGCCGAAATACCACACTCCCGCCACGTCGTCGTGCGCCGCCAGCACCTCGGCCAGCTCGTCCCGTGACCCGGTGACGATGTTGATCACTCCGCCCGGCACGTCTGAGGTATCCAGCAGCTGGTAGAAGTCCGTCGCGACGAGCGGGTCTCGCTCAGACGGAATCGCCACCACGGTATTCCCCATCGAGATCGGTGGAATCACGGTCGAGACGAATCCGAGCAGTGAACTCACAACGGGGCAGGCGACTCCCATCACGCCGAGTGGTTCCGGCATGGCGAGCGTCACGTTGCGGAACGGAGTGTGGTGCACGCGTCCGTCCCACTTGTCGGCCAGCCCGGCGTACAGGAACAGCCGCTCGATCGACCGTTCGACCTCTGACTCCGCGGCGTCCGTCCCCACGCCGGTCGAGACGGAGATTCGCTGCGCCAGCTCCGCGGATCGGGCGGAGAGATTCTCTGCCAGGAAGTAGAGTACCTGCGCCCGGTTGTGGGCCGTGGCGGCGGACCACCCGGCCAGCGCCGCACGTGCGGCCTCGACCGCGTTCCGGATGTCCTTGCGACTGCCCCGGCCGACCTCGCCGATCAGGGAACCGTCGGGCGCCCGGACTTCGATCGTGTATGGCGCGTCAGGTCGGAGCTGGCGTCCACCGATGTACAGCTTGGCCGTCCGATCGACGAGGGGGCCCGCCTTTTCATCGGTGTGAGGTTCCGGTGAGATCGTCCCGGTGGCGTGCGAAGGGGAAGTGGTATCCGCGGCCTGCCGGGCGTCCGCTTCCCAGGCGGGTCGCACGTACTCCCACATTCCCTCGATCCCTCCCTCGCGTCCGAATCCGCTCTCGCGGTATCCGCCGAACCCGGAGGCGGCGTCGAACATGTTCGTGCAGTTGATCCACACCGTGCCGGCCTGGATCCTCGGCGCGATGTCGAGCGCCAGATTGATGCTCTCGGTCCAGATCGAGGCGGCGAGTCCGTAACGGGTGTCATTGGCGAGTGATACGGACTCGACGGGAGTACGGAACGTCATCAGGGTCACCACCGGCCCGAAGATTTCGACCTGCACCGCCGTGTTGGTGGAATCGACGTTCGTGAGCAGTGTCGGCGGATAGAACCAGCCTTCCTCCGGGCAGCTCCACGACGGCTGCCACAGCTCGGCGCCTTCCTCCCGACCGCGCTCGACGAGCGTCCGGATCCGCTCCAGCTGCACCGGAGCCACGATCGCGCCGAGGTCCACGGCCTTGTCCAGCGGATTGCCCATCCGGAGCGTCTCCATCCGGGCCTTCAGCTTCTCCACCAGTCGGTCGGCGATGCCTTCCTGCGCCAGGATCCGGGATCCGGCGCAGCACACCTGTCCCTGGTTGAACCAGATCGCGTCCACCACGCCTTCGACCACGGAATCGAGATCCGCGTCGTCGTACACGAGAAACGGTGACTTGCCGCCCAGCTCGAGCGACAGCTTCTTACCGCTTCCGGCGGTCACTTCCCGGATGATCCGTCCGACCTCCGTCGAACCGGTGAATGCGATCTTGTCCACGTCCGGCTGCTCGACGAGCGCGGCTCCCGTGCTGCCGTCGCCGGTGACCACGTTGAACACGCCGGGCGGAAGGCCGACGGCCGAGGTGAGCTCGGCGAAGGCCAGCGCCGTGAGCGACGTGAACTCGGCGGGCTTGAGGACGACGGTGTTTCCGGCGGCGAGGGCGGGCGCGACCTTCCAAGCGAGCATCAGCAACGGGAAATTCCACGGGATGATCTGCCCCACGACCCCGACCGGTACCTGGCCGGGCATCTCCCGTTCGAGCAGCTGTGCCCAGCCCGCGTGGTGATAGAAGTGCCGCGCGACGAGCGGGATGTCGATGTCCCGCGCCTCGCGGATCGGCTTCCCGTTGTCCAGGGTTTCCAGTACGGCAAACAGCCGGGATTCCCGTTGCAGGCGACGAGCGATCGCATACAGATAGCGGGCGCGCTGGTGTCCGGAGAGCGAACTCCAGGCTGGAAATGCCTGTCTCGCCGCCTCCACGGCGGATTCCACATCCGCCGCGCTTCCCTGCGCGATCCAGGCGAGAGGCTGGCCGGTCGCCGGGTTCGCCGTCTCGAACCGCGCTCCGTCCGACGAGCCGTGCCAGGATCCCCCGATCCAGTGCGAGAACTCCCTCCCGTGCTGATCGAGCCAGGAATCGACGGGGCCCGTCGACTCGGGCGCGGGGCCGTATTCGAGGGTCTCGAAGATCTCGGTGATCTCGTTCATCGCTTCCTTCTCAGGATGACGGGAGTGGTATTCTCATACCCGCCCAAGATCGAACCTGCCGTCACGGTTGCCAAGATCGCCGCCGGGGGGCTCAGCTCTGGCCGAGGACCGCGATCGGCGTCGTTACCGGGAGACTGCGCTCGCCGGTCTGCGGCTTCTTCACCTGGACTCCGAGCAGGTAGGAACCGCTACGGCTGTCGCTGAAGTCGAGTCTGAGGTAATGCCTGCCGATTCCGGTTCCGTCGCCTGACATCTCGGACGAAAAGGACAGCCGGAAAGCGATATCGTCTCGGTCCAGCTTCCAGATCCGGTCGGCGTCGTCCTCTGCGACGAGCCGTAGATCGACTTCGTAGCTCGCACCGGGCCGGATTCCGTAGACCTCGAAGTACACGTGGACCGTTCCGTCCGGCCCCGTAACGTGAGCCGCCGTGACCGGCAGGAAGACCATCCCGTCTCGCGTCCACGCGCCCCCGGAATCCGGGGCCACCGCGATGTCGCTCAGGGCGGGGAGCACGCTGCCGTATACGCCTCCGAAGTCCGGCACGGTCAGGGTGTCCTGCAGCCAGTTGCCCACCGATCCCCGGAAGTTACCGTCGCGCAGCGTGATGGTGAACGGCCAGGGGCCGGGATCGAGCGTGGTGTGAAGGAATACGTCCACTCCCGCGTCTTCCGGGAGGACAGCGGGAGTCACGAACTGGCGCTCCACGTCGCGCACCGTCGTCCCTTCCGGGCCTCCGAGTGCGACAGTCAGGGTCGCGACGCGCAGCTCGCCACCGGTCGCCTCGGACCGGACCTCGAGGTGGTCGGCCCGGGCGGTTCCCAGGAACCAGACCGTCGCAGCGACCAGCGCCGGGTTCCAGAAGCGCAGGACCTCGAACACCACGTCCACCGCCGGCAGCAGGTCGGGGACGTCCGGAATCTCCGTGATCGCGCGGACCTGAAGCTCCCGCGCGATCATCTGGATCTGCCGACCGTAGATCCTGGCCTCGGCGGCATTGAGCGCCGCATCGAGGGCGTCGGCTGCCTGGTAGGTGAATATCATCCGTTTCAGCGGGAGGGGATCCAGCGCCAGCCGGGTCACGTAGCGCTGGAAGTAATCTTGTCCCGGAACGGCCAGCGGGCCGAACGACTCGACGAGCGCGTGACCGCTCCGGGGCATGCACGGCACGCGGCGGTTCAGATCGCAGGGAACGAAATGGAACAGCCAGACGCCACCCGGGCGCTCGTACACCCAGTCCTCCTCGATTCCGAGGAGCATGGTTTCCGGGAAGCGAGTTACATACAGAACCTGCACCGGCTCACCGAGCCGGATCCACATGTATCCGCGGTCGTCGACCTCGAGACTGTCCGGCCGGCCCCGGAAGTCCGAGGCGGTCTTCATGAAGCGTGGCCGGGTGATTCCATAGCGGGCCCGGGCCGCCGCCAGGCGTCGGTAGTGGATAGCAAGCCGTTCATCGGACGTAGTGGCCGAGCGAACGGCGCGATCGTCGATCGCGAGACGCACGACACCGCATTTTTCTCCCGATGCCGCGGCGTCCCAGGCCTCCCGCTCCACGGGCGTGAACAGGCTGCGCAGGTCGAGCCACAGCTCCCGCTCGACTGCGGGGTCTGCGTCTTCGCAGGCCGACCAGAAGTCGAGCGCCCCCTCGATGTCGGGACGATCCGCGGGGCCGGTGCGGGCGCGACCGACCGGCCGATTCATGAGCAGAATCCGGGCTCGCTCGAGGTGAACGAGCGCATCCAGCTGTACGGCTTCCCCGTATCCAGGGTCTCCAGATGTAGCCGGAGCCGGCAGCCACGCGAGCGCCTCGCCTGTCTCCCGGACTCGCCCCCACAACCGTGCCGCCAGGAGGGAGTCAGATGCGGAGTCGAGACCGCCCTCGCTGGCCCACCTGGCGAGAATTTCTCGAACGTCGAACACGCTCGGCGGGGGCTCGAACAGGGACAGGGCCGTCGTGACGTATTCCGGGGGCAGTTCGGTTCCGGCCGGCACCATCTCCTGGGCATGCCCGACCGATGTCGCGGTGACGGCGAACACCGCGAGTGCAGTACTCGTAATCGTCGCCCGGGGTATCACGCGAGCGGGTGTCGATACCCGGCGGAATACCGTCCGGTCGCCAGGTGCTCGAGCTGTCGTTCGAGATCTCGGAGAAGGGAACTGGCGCCGAACCGGAACAGCCCGGGCCGCGTCCACGGGAGTCCGAGCTCATCCCGCATCATCGACAGCCATACGAGTGTTTCCTTCGCGCTCCTGATCCCGCCCGCCGGCTTGAGCCCGACGTCGTAGCCCGTGCGCTCCCGGTAGTCTCGAATCGAGCGGACCATCACCAGCCCGACCGGAAGCGTCGCGTTGACCGATTCCTTGCCGGTCGAGGTCTTGATGAAGTCGGCCCCCGCCATCATGCACACCAGGCTGGCTTTGCCGACGTTGCGCAGCGATCCGAGCTCGCCGGTGGCCAGGATGGTCTTGAGATGCGCCTCTCCACACGCTTCACGGAACGCCCGGACCTCGTCGTACAACTCCTGCCAGTTTCCCGTCAGCACATGGGCCCGCGTGATGACGATGTCGATCTCGGAAGCGCCCGCTCGAACCGAAGCCTCGACCTCCTGTACGCGCTGCTCGAACGGGCTCAGACCGTGCGGGAACCCCGCTGCGACCGCGCACACGGGGATCTCCGATCCTTCCAGGGCCCGCAGAGCCACGTCCACGAACCGGTGGTACACACACACGCTCGCGGTCCGGATCGGCAGCCCGTCGGCGCCGAGCGCCTCCAGGATGTCCGGCCGCACCGGAACGCGGGCCTTGGCGCACAGGCGACGGACCCGTCCCGGAGTGTCGTCTCCCGCGAGCGTCGTGAGGTCGATACAGGTGATCGCCCGCAGATACCACGCGGCCTGCCAGCTCTTCTTCACCGAGCGCCGGGCGCCGATCTGGCTGGCGCGTCTCTCCACCGCGCTCCGATTCACCCGGACGTCCGCCACCCGGTCCGTGTCCAGCGGGATGCCTGGATTTCTCCGGCTCAGGGGGATGACGTCCCGGGGACGGGCGGTTCCCGCAGTATGTGGCATCACGTTCTCCAATCGTCCGCCACGTGCGGAACGCCCGATCAGCTCAACGGAACAGATCTGACTGAGAGCGGAGCGGCGCGATGCACGCGGGATCGTCGTGTCCTACATGGTTAACGAATGTGGAGACCGGGTGGAAGGTCATCGACTCCGACGGATACGGAACGAGCAGGGACTCGAGCTCCCGGTGCGATGTGTCGGGGTCGAGCCACGTTTCGTAGTTGAGGGGATCGAGAATCACAGGCATCCGGTCGTGCAGCGGACGGAGGCCCTCGTTCGCTTCGGTAGTCAGGATCGTGCAACTTTCGAGTGATTCGGACTCACCCGTCCACCGATCCCACAGTCCGGCGAAGGCGAACGGGGCCTCGCTGTCGAGCCGGATCCAGTACGGCTGTTTGCGAGCACCGGCGGGCTGCCACTCATAAAACCCGTCCGCGACCACCAGGCAGCGCCGGAACCGGAATGAATCGCGGAACGAGGGCTTCTCCGCCGCGGTCTCGGAACGGGCGTTAATCAGCGTGCGGCCCTTGAGGTCCGGCTCCTTCGCCCAGTGAGGGACCAGCCCCCACCTGAGCAGCGCGAACTCGTGGCCCGACCCTGTCCCGGCTTCCGTTTCGTCCTGCTCCGGGGTCTCTGACTGGGGGCGAGCCGTGGATCGGACCGCCGCCACCGGCTGTGTGGGGGCGATGTTGTAGCGTGGCCCGAGCCGGGGTACCGAATCCAGCTCGAACAGGGCGGCCCACACGGCCGCGGGAGTCGTCAGGGTGAATCGTCCGCACATGGTCAGGTCTTCAGTATGTTCGTTAT
>CBDUVN010000107.1:0-6157 GCA_965370685.1 uncultured bacterium
ACCAGGTGGGCGAGGTGCCGGAACACTCCGTGGCGGGCCACGGTGTTGTCCCAGTCGATCGGCGACTTCGCCGTGAGGCGCTCCACGAGCCGGACCAGGTATCGACGGGTCAGCACGTCAGCCAGCAAGGCGCCGAGCAGCAATGCGGCAAGGCCCAGAGCAGTCTGGGTGCCCGGGTGGAGCTCGAGCCACGCGCGGGCCGTGTCGATCATGTATCCCTCCCGGGATTCCACTCACCCCGCGCCACCGCGGGAATGAAGCTCTCGAGGTCCGGCGGCGGAAAATGGATCGTCCGCTCCTGCTCGGCGCTCATGTACGCGGCCATCAGCAGGTCTGTGACCGCTACACCGTCCACGAACGTCTCCATCGGCATCTCGCCCGCGCGGAAGGCCTGCACCATGTGCCGGTTCTCGGCAGTGTAACCGTATTCGGCTTCCTCGTCGGAGACGATCGGCATCACGCCGGTCTCGGCGTTCTGTTTCTCGACCAGGTCCTCGCCCGCGTCGCCCCGCACCTCGCGGCTGAAGAATACCTTTGGACCCGCATCGAGCGAGTTGACTTCCATCGAGTACTCGGGTCCGAGCAGCTCCATCGTCAGCCGCAGGCCGGCTCCGACGAAACACCACGAGGTCGTGGCCTCGACGATCCGCCTGCCGCCGTCCTGGTCCTTGAACTCGACCAGCGCCCGCGCGAAGTCCTCCGACGGCCGGGTCCGGTAGTCCAGCGATCCGCCGCTCATCTCCGCCAGCTGCTCGGCGTAGCGCGGGAGCTGCCACTTCAGGCACGAAGCGTACGCCGTCACCTTCGTCGGCGTGAGCACATCGCGCGGCGCGCCCGGCGGGGTGAGAAGAAATCGTGCCACCTCTACCGAGTGGCACATCATGTCGTTCAGGACACCGCCGCCCTGCAGCTCGCCCTCCCAGAACCACGGCATGTGCGGGCCGCTGTGCTCCTCGGCGGCGCGAGCGAGGAAGGGAGGTCCGGTGAGCGCTGCCCCGCGCGCCCAGACGATCTCCTTCGCCCGAACGACGCCCGGCGAGAACAACTGGTTCTCGAGGTAGCCGTGCAGCAGGCCGGCCCGCTCCGCGAGATGGAGCATCCGGCGGGCCTCGGCGGCGTTCCGGCCGAGGGGCTTCTCACACGCCACGGCACGCAGTTCACCCTTTCCGCTCGCGATCGCGTGAACGATCTCGTTCATCACCTCGAGCCGGGCGAAGTTCGGCGCGCAGATCCACAGCGCATCGATTGCCGGGTCGGCCACCATCTCGGTGATGCTGTTGTAGGCTTTCGCGTCTCCGACGCCGAGCTCACGGGCCAGGGCCGCCGCCTCTTCCGCGGTCGGGTCCGCCCGGCTCACGACGCCGAGTACGTCCGCGTCGCGGACTCCCTGAAACGAACGGATGTGGAACCGAGCCACGAACCCGCCACCGACGAATCCGACTCCCAGCCTTCTATCGCTCATCCCGACGCATCTCGCTTTCTTTCGATCTCTCGATCGCTCCTGGGGTCTCGATCGTTCCTGAAGTCTCGCTTGCTCACGCGGACTCGCTTGCTCACGCGGATTCGGTCGCTCACGCGGTCTCCACGGCCAGCGGCTCCGACTCTTCCCGGAAAAACAGCAGAAACGCCACCGCGCAGAAAATCGTCAGCGCGCAGGGCACGAGAAACACATACCTCCAGTTCGTGCCGGCATCGGTCGTGAACACGTCCCGGATCCACCCGGCGAACAGGCTCCCGAGGAAGCGCCCGAAGCCGAGCGCGATGATCGCGATCAGGCTCTGGGCCGAGGCCCGGATGTCGGGCGGCGCGACCTTGTCCACGTAGATGAACGCCGCGACGAAGAAGAACACGTAGCAGAAGCCGTGCAGCGCCAGCGACGCGATCACCAGCCAGGCCGGCGCCCCGATCGCGAATATAATGTAGCGGATCGGCCAGGCGACGACCCCGATCGCCAGCGTCCTTCGCATCCCGTAGCGCTTCAGCGACCACGACAGGAAGAACGCCATGACGAAGATCTCGGCGAACTGCGCGATCGTCATCACCGCCGGGATGTTCCTGCTGGAGATGCCGATCGCCTCGGACTCCAGGAACGGGGCCGTGAGGATGTAGTAGAATTCGAGCTCTGTGGCCACGACGAACGTGATCCCCACGAACACCGCGAAGTCCTTGACCTTCAGCATCTTCAAGGACTCGAGAAACGCCCACGGACTGACGCCCTCCCTCTGCGGCGGCGTGTGCGGCAGCAGGAACGCCTGCAGACCCATCACCAGCGACAGGATGCCGGCGAGGAACAGCATGTCTCCCTGCATTGCCGACAGCGCGTCGGTCTCGCCGAACCACCGCCACCCGGTGAGCATCAAGCCGGCGGCGATCCACCCCAGCGTCCCCCACACGCGGATCACTCCGAATTCCTTCTCGGAGTCTTTCATGTTGATCATCGCCACCGAGTTGGTGAGCGCGAGGGTAGGGGCGTACAGCAGGCAGTAGAACAGCATCACGACGGCCAGCTTGTCGAACTCCGTGATCCGCGCCGCGAACAGCAGCAGCACGCCTCCCCCGAGCTGCAGGAACGCGATCACCTTCTCCGAAGCGAGGTAGCGGTCCGCCACCTGTCCGGCGATGAGCGGGGAGATGATCGTGGCGAGCGGCAGGAGCGCGTATATCCACCCCACCTGTGAGCCGCTGAACCCCAGGTCACCCAGCAGATACGACGACAGGACCGGGGCCCACGCGCCCCAGATCGCGTACTGCAGGAACATCATGATTCCGAGCTGGACCTTCTTCGAGCGCACTAAACGATCTGCCTCGTCGTGGGATCCCACTCGACCCGCCGACCCTGCAGGAAGCTCTGGGTCGCCATGTGGCAGGTCACGGCCTCCTCTACGCCCTGCCCGATATCGCAGCTCACCGGCGTGCCGTCCCGGATCGCCTGCAACCACTCCTTGAGGTGCAGGTAATAGGTGCTGATCCGCCTGCCGCCGCGGAAGGTGAACATCAGGCCCCGACTCGCGAAGTACTCCTGGGTGGCGGTCGTAACGGCGTCGAGGCCCTTGTATCCGCTCTGGTAGGTGATCATCGGACGACGCGGGCTGACGGTGCCCGCCTCGAGCATGTCGGCGTAGCGCGTCGACGACCCGTCGGGGGTGACCTTGAGGCTGCTGCCGACCTCCATCGTAGCGTCGTGTCCCATGTACTTCTGGCCCCGGTATTTTCCGTTGGCCAGCGTCGCGCTGTACACGAGCGTCAGGTCCCGGTACGGGTACTCGAACACGGCCTGGAAGACGTCAGGCACGTCCCGCCCGTCCTTGAAGAAGTAGATCCCGCCGGACGCGGTCGCACTGTGCGGGATCCCGAGCCCGAGGATCTGGTTGACCGCATCGTACTCGTGCGACAGCAGGTCGCCCGACAGGCCGGTCCCGTAGTCGTACCAGCACCGCCAGCGGAAGAACCGCTCGAGACTGAACGGCACCTTGTTCGCGGCAGCCGCCTGGAACATCTCCCAATCGATCGTGCGCGGATTGCCCGCGGGGTCGATGTCCCACACCCAGGCGCCCCACGGGTCGTTCCGGTTCGTCGTCGTCTCGACCAGGGTGATCGGACCCAGGATGCCCTTCGCCACGACCTCGCGGGCCTTTTCGTGACTCTCGAGCTGACGGTTCTGGTGGCCGAGCTGGAACACGATTCCCGAGTCCCGTACCGCGTCGGCCATCGGAAACACTTCATCGAACGTGCGAGTCATGCACTTCTCGCAGTACACGTGCTTCCCGGCCTTCGCCGCCGCGATCGTGATCGTGGCGTGCCAGTGATCCGGCGTGGCGATGATCACGGCATCCACGTCGGGGCTGGCCAGCAGCTCTTCGTAGTGGCGGTATCGCTTCGCCGGCTTCAGTGTCCGGGTATCCCCGCCGGGCCGTAGCGGCTGCGTCGAGGCGTCGATCGCCCGCGCGGCCCGCACGTCGAACACGTCGCACACGGCCGTGAGCTCGACGTTCAGGTTCTGCTGGGCGAGCCATTCCTGCAGCCAGCGGTCTTTCGGGTCCTCGGCCATCTTCTCGCGCCGCTCCTGGATCCAGTCCGGGTGCGCGAAACCGATGCTGCGGACCAGTGACTCGCCCTCGCCGCCGTAGCCGATGATGCCGATACGTACCGTTTGTGTGTTCTGACTTATGGCTTCTTCGGAGAATGCCGGCGATTCCAGCTGGATCTGGAGTTCTTCGCCGATCGCGTCGCGCTTGTCATCCTGGATACTCGACTTGCGCAGCGCCTCGTATCCCAGCGCTCCGACGAACGGAACCGTGGCGAGCGCCTTGACCACGTCCCGCCGGTTCATCCCGGAGGATGTGGGGTCATCGCCGCCGGTCGCGGGGGGCGGATCCGAGGGGGGGGAACTCTCGTCCACCGCCATTTCGCCCGGTTCCACACCCTCGGTACTCTCGTCGGTCTCGATTCGGTCGTTGTCGTTGTCCATATCGTTGTCCATATCGTTGTCCATTCCTTCGTCCTTCCGGATCTCGTCGCTCATCGTCCGTTCTCCCCGTTCGCTCGCGTCAGGTTCATCCGTATTTCTCTGCCGCCACCGAGGCGGGAGGCTCGGGGTTTCGCAGCCACCAGATCAGTCGGTCCAGGCCGATGTACCTCCCGGTGGGGAAGAACAGGGTGACGAACAGGGCGAACAGCTCCACCAGGTTCTTGTTCACGATCACGTATGCTCCCTCCTGCGGGAACGCGTACTCGAACCCGACCCACGGCGGCGCCGCGAAGTAGTAGAGAGCCAGCAGCACGATCGCGAGGACGGTAGCGGTCCGGGTGAGCAGGCCCAGCATCAGGAGGAGTCCCAGGATCAGCAGTCCCCACTTGTTGAGGCCGTCCACCAGTGCGAGACGGCCCGGGTCGGACACCAGCCACTCGAACCACTCGGACGCGAAGCCCTGCGACGCGCTGAGATAGCCGGCAGACGTCCAGTACGGGTTCATGATCTTCGTCAGGCCTTCGTAGAAGAAGTGCCAGCCGATCGCGAAGCGCAGGGCCACGAGGGCCACGACCTGGAGCTTCGTGTAGGAGGAGGACAGAGGGTCGTAGGAGACCTTCGACATCGCTCACCTGCCTTCGAGGGAGAGGGCCGTCCAGCCGGTCGACATGTGCCGCGCCCCGTCCGGGGCGATCAGCAGGCACTCACAACCCGCCGTCGTCTCGATCAACTGGAGCCCTGCGGTGGGGCCCAGGACGAATACCGCCGTCGCCAGCGCGTCCGCCGTCGCCGCCTCGGGGGCGGTCACGGTGACGCTCGATGCCTCGACGGGAGAAACTCCACGCGGACCGGCCACGATGTGGTGGCGAGTCCGTTCGGGGTCGAAGTAAAATTCATAGCTGCCGGAGGTGGCGACCGCACCCCGGGCGAGGCCGATCACGTCCGGCCAACGATCCTGTTTCTCCGGGTCCTGCACGGCCACGGTCCACGGCCGGCCCGGCTCAGGAAGCCCGGCGGCCCGGATGTCGCCACCGGCATCGACCAGGTAATCACTGATTCCGGCCTGCTCGAGCGAGGTCGCCATCGCGTCGACGATCCAGCCCTTCGCGATTCCGTCGAGCGTGAGTCGCATTCCGTCCCGGACGAATGCGATCCGTGGCCCGTCACACCGCACATGCTCCGATCCGACCAGCGCCAGCGCCTCGCGAAGCTCAGCCGGGTCGGGTTCGGGAACGGTAACCGGACGTTTGATCGGTTCAGGCGTCCAGGCCGCAGCGAGGTCGTTCGGCGGAACGCGTGGAACGGCGCCGCCGAACAGGTCGACCAGAGGTGCCACCGTCGGGTCGAACGCACCCGATGTGAGGAGGACCGCTTCGAGGGCCCGGTCCACGACTTCAGTGAGAACTGGCGGAGACTCAGACAGGGCACCGCGATTGTTGAGCGCGCTGAGGGCGGAGGCGGAGTCGTAGCGATTCAGTTCGGAGGTGAGCCGATCCATCAGCTCGAACGTGCGGTGCGCGGCATCCTCGGCACGGTCCGGTCCGTCGGTGCGGATCGAGATTCCGATCCGGGTGCCCATGCCGGGCCGTTCCAGCGCCAGGGCGAAACGGTCCCCCTGCCAGCCCGCTTCTACCTCGCGTGGCTCGACGGGGGCCGGTACGAAGCCGAGCTCCAGAAGGTCGTCCAGTG
>CBDUVN010000108.1:0-6149 GCA_965370685.1 uncultured bacterium
CTTCGACTACCAGATCGGGCTCGCTCGCCTCGAGGCCCTGCTCGGCGCCGACCTGAGATAGCTACTCTTCGGCTTCGAGCTGATCTCCCCAGCTCTTCAGATCCTCCCGTTCGGCGGCGCTCACCGTGGGGTAGGCGAGACCGAGGCTCTCGAGCGATCGCACGATCACGTCGGCGACCGCCATGCGCATGTATGGCTTGTCGTCCGCCGGAATCGCATACCACGGGGCCCAGTTGCGCGAAGTGCCGTTGAGCGCCTCCTCGTAGGCGAGCATGTAGTCCTCCCAGTGCTCGCGCTCTGCCAGGTCGGCCGCGCGGAATTTCCAGTTTTTCTCGGGCTCATCGATCCGGGCCAGGAAGCGCTGTTTCTGCTCGTCCTTCGACACGTTGAGCCAGAACTTGAGCACCACGGTACCGTTCCGGGCCAGGTGCAACTCGTGGTCGGCGATCGACTCCAGGCGCTGATCCCACACCGTATTACCGGTCGGGATGAATGGTAGTTGCTGGCCCATGAGGATCTTCGGGTGAACCCGGACGACGAGCACTTCCTCGTAGTAGCTTCGGTTGAAGATCCCGATCCGACCTCGCTCGGGAAGCCGGATCGAGGTTCTCCACAGGAAGTCGTGATCCAGCTCCTGCTCTGACGGCTTCTTGAACGAGAAGACCTGACACCCCGCCGGGTTGATGCCCGACATCACGGCCCGGATCGTCCCGTCCTTGCCAGCCGCGTCCATCGCCTGGAACACGAGCAGCACCGACCACTCGTCCTGCGCGTACAGCATGTCCTGCAGTGAACGCATCTCCTTGATCCGTTTACGGAGGGCATGCCTGGCCTTTTTCTTCTCCGGCTCATCCCGGGGCGCCGACGGCGCCCCGGCTACCGCAAACGTACCGTCGAACGGGACGAGATAAGGGCTCTGCACGGCTTCGAACACGGCTGCCTCCCGGGCGTGGAATTTCCACCTGCGTAATTCGTGGGTCGTTCGACACTGTTGATCACGGGCCGCACTCCCCCGAGGAGTCGCGCGGCCGCACGTACTACAGGAGCGGTTTCAGCGCATCCTCGAGAGTCGGGTCCCCGATCTCCTGCAGCTCGTACCGCACCCGCACGGATGGCTTGTCGAACTCGATGAGCCGCGTCAGGTCGATCGGCGTGCCGATCACGATCACATCGGCTTCCGTCGCCCGGATCGTCGCCGCCAGTTCCTCGACCTGTTTCTCTCCGTATCCCATGGCCGGCAGCACATCACCGGTCGTCGGGTACTTCGCGTAGGTCGCGGCGATCGAACCCACGGCGTACGGGCGCGGGTCGACGATCTCCGCTGCGCCGTACCTGCGGGCCGCTACCCAGCCTGCTCCATAGGCCATCCCACCGTGTGTCAGCGTCGGTCCGTCTTCGACCACGAGGACCCGCTTGCCGCGGATCGCGTCGCCGCCGTCGACGAACAGCGGACTCGCAGCCTCGATCACGAGGGCCTCCGGGTTCAGCTCGAAAGCGATCCGGCGGGCCGTCTCCACGCCTTCGAGGCTCGCGGTGTCTACCTTGTTGATCAGGATCGCATCGGCCATCCGCACATTCGTCTCGCCCGGATGGTATCGCAGGGCGTGGTCCGGCCGGTGGGGATCGACAATCGTGATGAACACGTCCGGTCGGTAGAACGGAAGGTCGTTGTTCCCGCCGTCCCAGATCACGACGTCCGCCTCGGCTTCGGCCTGCCGGAGGATCGCTTCGTAGTCCACGCCTGCGTATACGATCCGGCCGGCGTCGATGTGCGGCTCGTACTCCTCCCGCTCTTCGATCGTCACTTCGTGCTTCGCCAGGTCGTCATAGGTCTCGAATCTCTGGACCGCCTGCTTCACGAGATCGCCGTATGGCATCGGGTGCCGCACGACGACGACCTTCTTCCCGGCGGCCGTGAGCAGTTCCGCGACCCTGCGGCTCGTCTGGCTTTTCCCCGCGCCTGTCCGGGTCGCGCAGACGGCGACCACGGGTTTCGAAGAGACGACCATCGTCTGCCGTGCGCCAAGCAACAGGTAGTTCGCGCCCGCCGCCATCGCCCGCGATCCGATGTGCATCACGTGCTCGTGGGTTACGTCACTGTAGGAGAACACGACGACATCGACTTCGTTGTCGGCGATCAGCGATTCGAGCTCGGACTCGGCGAAGATCGGAATGCCCTCGGGATACGCGGTGCCGGCGAGCTCCGCCGGGTAGCGCCGCCCGTCGATATCCGGGATCTGGGTCGCCGTGAAGGCGACCACCTGATAATCGTCGTTTCCGCGGAAGAACGTGTTGAAATTGTGAAAATCACGTCCGGCCGCTCCAAGGATGAGAGCGCGCTGGGGCATGGATCCTCCGTGCAGTCGAAAGCCGTAGCGAGGCGGATCTCGACTGCACTCGGGCGCGTCAGGCGAGATCCGTTCTGTCGAAGCTCTTCAAGTCTGCCCGCCGGAGTTTACCTCCGAGACCGCGAGCGAGGTTGCGATACAGTACGACTCCGATCCCCGGCCGCAAGCGCACGAGAGATTCGAGGTCCTGCCGCGTGAGTACCCCGGCCTCGACTTCGTCCACGGCGACAGCAGCAGCAGAGTGATCTCCACCCATCAGGACGGCGACCTCTCCCAGGCATTCCCCCGCCTCGACGATGCCGATCGGCTCGGCTGAGCCCTGGATCCTGATCTCGACCGATCCGGTGAGAAGCAGATACATCTCCTCGCAGCGGTCGCCCTGCGAGAAAATTTCCGTGCCGGCCTCATACGTGACGTAGCGGAAGGCGGCTGCAAGCCGTTCCAGCTGCTCCTCTTCGAGCCCCTGGAACAGCCCGGCGCGATCCACGAGCTCGCCCAGCCGAGGCATTACCTCTCGTCGCTTGAACGCGGCCAGCACCAGCTTTGCCAACTCACTCGTTGGCGGGATCAGCATCACCGGACCGACGTCCACCGGAATCAGGAGTCGGGCGAACTTCACCAGGTCGAGTCTCTCCACATCGTGGAAAGCGAGCGCGGGAACGTATGCCACCGGCACCCAGCCGAGTTGCAGAACCGTGCGCTGCATGCGAGGCGCGTGGGCGCTCACGTCGATTTCCATGTAGGCGATGTTCCACTCGTCCCGGCAGCGTCGCTCGAGTTCCGACAGGAGCAGTCGGATCACGTCGTCCCTGAGCGAGATCAGCTCGAACACCCGTACCACACGGTCGATGTGCTCCAGGGTGAAGCCGATCGCGCCCACAATGTGACCGCCTTCCCTGGCCACCAGGTACTTCGAGTGGTGCGTGATGAGCTTGAAGTAGCCGTACTGCAGCCGGAGCGGGCCGAACACCTCACGATTGCGCACGCGCCCCCGCTCGATCCGCATCAGCCGGGAGTACCCCTCGGTAGTCAGCTCGCTGACCGAGAAGCCGTGCCCGAACGGATAGGCGCCAGACTCGTCATCGACGATCACGTCCGCCTCGAGACCGCAGTTCTCCAGTGCGGTACAGGCCAGGGGATACACCTCGGGGACGATGCGGGGGTTGTTCCGCCTCAGCTCCAGAGCTCGGCCGAATAACCGGAGCAGGAGGCCCATGCTCTCGCGGCGCGACCCGAACACGAACTTGAGCGGGAGGAATCCGACCGGCGCGAAGCCCTGCTGCTGCGCGATGGCCTGGGTGAAGGGGTGCGTCACCCGGGCCTCGATCACGCCCACGTGAAGCCGGTCCCGGACCGTTTCGATTCGCCGGTCAAGCAGCTGAGTTCCTATCCCACGCCGTCGAAAATCGGGATGAACGGCAAGTCGCCCGAACTCGCCCACCAGGTCCGTGTACGCCCCGACCTCGAGGATCACTGAAGCCGTGCCCACCACCCGTCCCGACTCCGAGTCCTCCGCCACGAGCATCAGCGTCTCGTCGCTGAACACGAGCTTCTTGATTTCGTACGCGTCGTAATACTGCGGGTAGGCGTACTCCTCGCCGTAAGTGGCCCGATAGACGTCGGCGATCCCCGGAGTATCGGACTCTCGGGCTTCACGGATCGCGATCATCGGTGCCTCCTTGCCACGCCTCGCGTCCGCGCCGGGGAGGCGGCGGACTGACTCGCCCGCGGGGGACCGGCATCGGGCGAGGGAATGGAATATAGGCAATCGTGGCCGCGCGAGGGGGGCTGGAGCCGTATTCTGTGTCGAACGTGTTGAAATGCGGGCGCAGCGAACGCTGGCCCGGCACCGGTCAGTCGCGCGGTGCGAAGCGCTCCAGGAAGGCCCGGTCTCGATCGCTGAGCGCTCCGGCGCCGCCGGTGCTGAGCTTTCGCATGATCTCGTCGTATGCGTCGCGATTCACAGGGTGCAACGTATCTCTGTCGATCTGCGCCCATCTTTGCACGGCGTCGCGATCGTGCAGCCAGCCACGTTTCTCCGACGGTTCGGACTTCTTCTTGAACTTCGCGGCCCCCGTGTTTTTCGACTGCCAGCGCATGTACAGCCAACTGCCCACAAAGCCACCCAGGTGAGCGTGGTGCGCGATGTTGTCGGTCGGTACGTGGAGCCCCTGAATTCCCAGCACCGAGGCGACCAGCGGGGCGGTCCCGATCACCGCCCACACGGCGAGGAAGATCACCATCCACCGGGCCTCGACGGGGATGATGCCCCAGATGTAAATCCGGTCGCGCGGCCAGATCTTCGCGTAGGCGAGCATCAGACCATAGATCGCGCCGGAGGCGCCGATGACCCGGGCGTGCGGTGTGACCCCCGAAAATAGAGCGGCCGTGAGTCCGCTCACGAAGTACAGGCCGAGGAACTTGCGGCTACCGAAGGTCGACTCCAGCCGGGGCCCGAAGAAGAACAGCACGATCATGTTGAACAGGATGTGCCAGAAATCCCCGTGCAGGAACATGTAGGTGATCGGCGTCCACGGGCGTACCAGGACATCCGCCGGGATGAGCAGCAGGTTCGCGAACAGGGCGCCCCCGCGGGGGATCATCAGATACGCCGCGAAGTTCGCGAACAGGAGTCGGGTTACCCAGGGTGTCATGGCAAAAGGGTAGAGCGGGAAGTCGCGGTCCGCCAGTCAGCCCGCTGCCGGCCGCAGGACGCTCGGAAAAACGGGATCTGAGTCAGATCGGGAGCCAGTAGGTGAGCTTCAGGGCGAAGAAGCTCTGCCCCGGGGAGGTGATCGCGTCCCCCCAGTCGCCAATGCTCGCCGGGTCCGGGCTGGTAACCGGTATGAAGTCGCCCTGGTTCTGCTGCCAGATCACGAACAGGGTGCTCCCCGGCCGCCACTCCCAGCGCAGCACCAGGTTGGTGCGGAACGAAAGCGAGGAGAAGTCGCCCCGGTAGAAGTTGAAGGTATCGACCCCGTCGGTGACCGTGATCTCGTGCGGGGCCGGACCCTCACTCTCGCTGATCGTCGTGCCGTCCGTCCCGTAGTAGCGGAGATCGAGGCTGCCGGCCTCCGGCAGTTCGCCGTACTCGGAGTAGGTCCCTGTCGCTGCGAACGGCTCGGCGTAGGCCTCGAGGCTCAAGTTTGGCGTGAAGCCATACTGCAGCCGGAACCGGGCTGACACGGTCGTGCGGTCGATCCGGCCGAACACGTAACGCTCCCCGTACGTCGCATCGGAGCCTCCGGCGAATGTTCCCACGTACTGCCGTGGTTCGGAAGTCTTCCGATATGAGGGAAACAGGCCGACCTGCCAGTTACCGCCGGGTTTAGCCTCGATACCGCCACCCACGGACCAGAACCAGCCATCCAGCTCGTCGAGCCTGAAGAATCCGAATCCGTGGAAAGTCGTGCGGCGACTGAAGTCGCTGCCCACGTTGGCGCTCATGCCCCACTGCGCGGGTGTGCCCATCAGCGGTCCCCCGCGGGTCTGCGTGTCGCTCAGTCCGCGTGAAACGAGATCGAGTTCCGCTCCCAGTCGCCAGAAACTGCGCAGAGTGACATCTCCGCCAAGCTCGAGGCTGTTTCTCAGCCGGTCACCGTCGAAATTCCAGTCTCCGTCCAGCTCGACCTTTGCCGAATAGCCCTGGAACAGGCCCGGGGTGGTCTCCCGGTAAATGAGCGCCCCGCCCGCTTCGATCCGGTCCGCCCGGCGCAAGCGCCCCGCGTCGTTGATGTCGAAACCGGGGGAAAACGCCTCGAACCCGACGCCCCACAGCCAGTGTTCGGCGCGCGTCTTATC
>CBDUVN010000109.1:0-6008 GCA_965370685.1 uncultured bacterium
GCTTGACCGTCTCTTTGCCTACGAATCCGGTGGCTCCCGTTACGAACACGTTCACATTGGTCTCCCGGCTGCTGTTGAATGCCTCCTCGTGTTCGACCGGGGGAACATAACCGATCGGTTCGAGAAGGCGGCTTGCCTGCCGGCAGTGAGCCATGTCCGTTACCTGCATGGACGCGGAAAGGCAGAGGGCATCGCAACGGAAGTGGAAACCATGAACCCGCTCGCACAGTCCTCGGCCACGAAGGTGGAGCGACGACCGCTGCGCTTCTTCGTCCTGCCACTCCTCGTCCTGCCACTCCCGCTGGCCTCCGCGTGCTCGGATCCTGACGAGCAATCCCCGGCCGTACGGCCGGGGATCGAAGTGCTGGCCACAGATTCCGTGCACCTGCTCGACGGACTCCGGGTCGGTCTCGTGACGAACCACACGGGACGCACCAGGGACGGCACGCCGTCCGCGGTAGTCCTTCGTCGCGCGGGGGTCGATGTCGTGGCCCTGTTCGCTCCCGAGCACGGACTCGGTGGTCAGAAGGTGGGCGGGGAGAGGTTCAGCGACGACACGGAGCAAGGGACAGCTCTTCCCGTCTACTCCCTGTACGGCGACCGCCGGGCGCCGGATCCGGCCATCCTGCAGGAGATGGACGTCCTCGTGTTCGATGTGCAGGACGTCGGGGCACGATACTACACATACGTCTCCACGATGGTCGCTACCATGGAGGCTGCCGCCGGGGCGGGCATTCGGTTCGTCGTGGCCGATCGCCCGAATCCGATCGGTGGGCTCCTGGTGCAGGGGAATGTCCTCGACCCGGAGTTCGCATCGTTCGTCGGGCCCTTTCCTGTCCCGATGCGACACGGGATGACGACGGGTGAGCTGGCCCTGCTGTTCAACACGGAACACGGGATCGAAGCTGACCTGTACGTGGTACCCGCGTCGGGCTGGTCCCGGGAATCCTGGGCGGATGAGACCGGGCTGGCGTGGGTCGCCCCATCGCCCAACATGCCCACGCTGGAAAGCGCGGTTCACTATCCCGGCACCTGTCTGTTCGAGGGAACGAACGTGTCCGTGGGCCGGGGGACGGACCGTCCGTTTCAGCAGCTGGGCGCGCCGTGGCTCGACTCGGGTGCGCTGGTGGCGGCGCTCGCCCGGCACGGCCTGCCGGGTGTCCGGTTCGAGTCCGTTCGCTTCACGCCGGTCGCGCCGGACGACGGGAAATACAGTGGAATAGAGGTGCGGGGCGTGCGGTTGTACGCGACTGACCGCAGCCTCTACGATCCCACCGTGACGGCCGTGGTGCTCCTGTCAGAAGTGCGTCGGCAGGCCGGAGATCATTGGGAATGGCGAGAAAGCTCGTTTGATCGGCTCGCTGGCACAGACCGGCTGCGCCGTGCGATCGAGGCCGCCGAACCGGTCGAACGCATCGTGAGACGATGGAACCAGGATCTCGATCGGTTCCGGGAACGGCGCGCCGGCTACCTCATCTACCAATAGGGCGTAGAAATCCTGCCGAAAGCCTTGTCCGAGGGACCGCACGATCTGCTGTAGTCTCTCGCACCTCCTCGCTCATCCATCCGTGTCATCGAAGAAGCAGAGCGGCAAGGTCCGAGTGCCTACGAGATAGCCGCTTTCGAGTTGTGTTCGATCTCACCTGCTCAGGAGGGTTCTCATGCGTATCAGAGGCTTTGCGTTAAGTCTGGCAGCCGTTTTCGCCGTCGGCTGCGGCGAGCAACCAGCATCGCCCACTGTCCCGAACGGCGACGCCGTGGCTCCCGCGTTCGCTATCGACAACGCCCCGGTCGAATCGGGGATAGTGATACGCGGCGAAACGTGGGTCGCCGCCGGCTGGACGGACCAGAAGAACGGGACGTTCGTGTTCATCGGCATCGACCCCCGTGATTTCTGCAGCGGCCCCTTCGATCCCGATATCGTACCGATGCAGGAAGTCATTCTTCCCGGCGACCGGGGGACCTTGCGGCACATTCAGGGGCAAGGCCTGAAGACGACCGTCTGGCCGTTCCCCGGCTTTACCGGCTGCGGCCTCCTCGACACCTACGCGCCGCTGGCGACCGGCACATCCGACCTCGTGTATACCGACAACGACGTGTATGGCGACGGCCGAGCCAATGCCAACACGTTCGGGTATCGTGCCCACGGGAAGCTCCGGCTGGCGAATGGCGCCGAGGCGGCGTTCAGTGCACATGTGAATTACAGAATCAACGGGAACCATGGCTTCCAGGCCAAGTCCAGGATCTCGCTGCATTAGACCACAAGCCCGGGCATCCCGGCAGCCGTCAGGCCACCGGGATGCCCGGCGCCAGGACCGCCCGTCCGAGCGGCACACAGCGGTACCGAATCACTTTCCGCGCGGATCTGGATGTATGGCAAGTCGGTGCGTACCCTGATCGTGTCGAAGCTCAACATCCTACTCATCCGTCGGAGGTCGTCGTGCAGAGCCAGGTCCTGAAGAGACTCTTCGTGTCTTTCTCGCTCGTGGTCGCCGCCGCGGCGCTTCTGATGCCAGAGACGCTCATGGCCCAGGACGGACTCAAGATTTACATCTCGGCGGACATGGAGGGCGTGGTCGGCACGGTGACGGGCGAACAGCTTGGGCCTTCTGGATTCGAGTACGAGCGCGCCCGCCGGTGGATGACCGAAGAGGTCAACGCGGCGATCCGCGGCGCACGGGCCGCCGGCGCCACGGAAGTCGTGGTCAGCGACTCCCACGGAAACGGGCAGAATCTCCTGCTGGACGAGTTGCCCGAGGACATCACCGTGATACGCTCTTGGCCCCGCCCGCTGGCCATGATGGCGGGAATCGACGAGACGTTCGACGGAGCGATGTTCATCGGCTACCATGCGAGCACCGACAATTCCGAGGGTGTTCGAGCACATACCATGTCCAGCGCTCGCCTCACTTCCGTCAAGCTGAACGGTATCCCGGTCCCCGAAACCGGTATCAACGCCGCCATCGCCGGTCATTTTGGCGTTCCCGTAATCATGCTTTCCGGGGACGATGCGATCGCCGCGGAGGCTTCCGAGCTTCTGGGCGACCTGGAGACGGCCGTGGTCAAGAGGGCCTACGGATTTCATGCCGCGGAGACCCTTATGCCGGGGGCGGCATACCGGCTGATCGAGGAGACGGCCGCCCGAGCGGTGCGCCGGATCGACGAGTTCGAACCGTGGGACCTCGGAGGCCCGATCGAACTCGAGGTGAGCCTCAAGCACTACCGCCCGGTGGAGGTGCTCGGCTACCTGGAGATCGTGGAACGGATCGACTCACACACGATCCGCTATCGCGGAGCCGACATGATCGCCGTCTCCAATTTCCTCATCTTTCTGCTCAACTACGACTCTAGCGCGATGCCTTGAGGGCCCGGATCGCCGGTCCTGGCGCCAGTGTCATCCCGCGGCGCCCCACTCCGCGTCGCTCGTCGGGTCCTTCTGGTACTCCATCACCATGAGCCACCTTCCGTCCCTCTTCACCAGCAGGGCTTCGAAACGGACCAGCGACACCGCGTCGTCCCCTTCCTCCGGCTCGAACGTGTAGCGAAACAGGCCGGTTTCATGGGCGGTCGTGGCGTCGTTCAGCCGCTCCGTGAGGCGGAATTCGACTCCCGCCATGGCCTTCCCCGCGTGCGTGTCCACGAACAACTGCTTCCACCCGGCCACGGCCTCAGCGATCGGGACCGTTCCCGAGCTCTTCATCACCAGGACCGCGTCCGGGTGGTACAGCTCCGCGTAGCCCTCGAAGTCACCCTCTTCGACCGTTCGCGAAACTTCGGCCCAGTACGCGTCGAGCTCGGTTGTAATCTGGGCCGGAGCGGTCGCGGGAAGCGCGAGCAGGGCGGTGGCCATGGCGAATCGGAAGGCTGGGTTCATTGGACTCGTCTCTCTCCATGCTTCGGGCGGCGGCCAGAACATAGTCCCCCTCCTACCCGATCGGCTCGAACTTCGCCGAAAAATGCCGCAGGAACGGGGGCTCGTAGGTGATCCGATACCCGCCCATCGCGTCACGCCGGTCGTACACGTTGAGGATCGCCTCGACCACGTAGTCGATGTGGCTCTGCGTGTACACCCGCCGGGGGATCGCCAGCCGCACCAGCTCGCTGCGGGCCGGCACGGGCTCGCCGGTGTCGGGGTCCGTCGCGCCGAACATCACGCTGCCAATCTCGACCCCCCGGATCCCGGCCTCCCGGTACAGCTCCACCGTGAGTGAGATGCCCGGAAACTCGAGCGGCGGAATGTGCGGCAGCATCCCCGCCGCGTCGATGTAGATCGCATGACCACCGGGAGGCTGAACGATCGGCACCCCATGCTCGGAGATGTGCTTTCCGAGATACGCGGTCGATGCGATCCGGTAGCGCTGGTAGTCAGGATCCAACGCCTCGTACAACCCGATCGCCACGGCCTCGAGATCCCGCCCGGCCAGGCCCCCGTACGTCGGGAAGCCCTCGGTTAGGATCAGCAGGTCCTTTTCCTGGGCGGCGAGCACATCATCGTTCGTCGCCAGGTACCCGCCGATGTTGGCCATGCCGTCCTTCTTGGCCGACATCGTGGCCCCGTCGGCGTACGAGAACATCTCACGTGCGATCTCGAGCAGCGGGACGTCCGCGTACCCCTCCTCGCGCTGCTGGATGAAGTACGCGTTCTCGGCGAACCGGCAGGCGTCGATGTACAGCGGCACGTCGTGTTCGCGGCAGACTTCCGCGACAGCCTTCAGGTTGGCCATCGACACGGGCTGCCCGCCGCCCGAGTTGTTCGTCACCGTGATCATGCAGAGCGGAATCCGACCGGGCGGGTCCGCCAGCAACCGCTCCAGCGCCTCGACATCCATGTCCCCCTTGAACGGGGCGAGGCTCGCGAGGTCCTTGCCCTCGGCGCAGGGGAAGTCCAGCGCCGTCGCCCCGGTGAACTCGATGTTGGCGCGCGTCGTGTCGAAGTGCGTGTTGTTCGGAATCACGTCGCCGGGCCTGCACACAGTGGTGAACAGGATCTTCTCCGCAGCGCGGCCCTGGTGCGTCGGGATCACGTGCTTGAGGCGCGTGATGTCCTGCACCGCATCGCGGAATCGGTAGAAACTGTCGCTGCCGGCGTAGGACTCGTCGCCGCGCATCACGCCGGCCCACTGGCTCGCGCTCATTGCGCCCGTGCCGCTGTCCGTGAGCAGGTCGATGAGCACGTCACGTGCATCCAGCAGAAACACGTTGTAGGCGGCTTCGACGATCTTCCGCTCACGCTCCTCCGGCGTCGTCATCCGGATCGGCTCGACGCTCTTGATGCGGAATGGCTCGATGACGGTGTGGATCGGTCGCGGTCTACGCATTGCCTTCCAGCTCCAGCGTGTCGGCGATGCCCCGCATCGCCTCGATCACGAAGTCGATGTGCTCGGTCATCTCTTCGCCGATCAGCGCGGGGTATTCGCGGATCTCGTCGCGGTTCACGGCGGCGGCGAAGGAGCGGTCCTTCAGCTTCTTCTTGACGGATTTCGATTTCAGATCCGAGATCCCGGTCGGCCGCACCAGGGAGCAGGCGATCACGAAACCGGTGAGCTCGTCCACGGCGCGCAGCGTCCTCGCCATGAGAGTCTCTGGTTCGACGCCCGTGTGCTCCGCGTGCGCCATGACCGCGTGCAGGATCTCATCAGGCCAGCCACGCTCCCGGAGAATGGCGACGCCGCTCGACGGGTGCTCCTCGGTCGGGCTCAACGCCTCGTTCGGGAACCGCTCGTAGTCGAAATCGTGCACCAGGCCGGTGACGCCCCACAGCTCCTCGTCCTCGCCGAACTTGCGGGCGTAGGCGCGCATCGCCGCTTCGACCGCGTACATATGCTTCCGGAGGTTCTTGTTCTCCGTGTACTCCTGCACCAGCGCGAGGGCCTCCTCGCGAGTCGGAAGATCAGGCATGGTCTTTCTTCTCCTTCGTTCTCACGGTTTCCGCTTTTCTTCCAGCAGAGCAGCACGGGTGACCGTCCCTCGACCGTAGCGCTCGGAGAGCCGGTCCACCACCTCTGCGA
>CBDUVN010000110.1:0-5957 GCA_965370685.1 uncultured bacterium
CATTCCGGCTGGCCGTTGTACCAGCGCACGAATTCCGTGGCCGGCCAGCTTCCGGTCAGGTCCTCGCCGGGAATCCCCATCCGGCGATCGGTCTGCGCCCCGACGGCGTATACGACCTGGTCATACAACTCCGTAAGATCCTGGCGAGTTACGTCTTCGCCAAAGCATACGTTGCCGAAGAACCGAACCCGCGGATGCTGGAGAACGCGATCGAAGATCCGGGTGACTCCCTTGATCGACTCGTGGTCGGGAGCCACGCCTTCGCGCACGAGGCCGTACGGAGTCGGCCAGCGTTCGAACAGGTCGACGGACGCCTCGATCGATGTGTTCTTCACCAGCGCGGCGGCGGTAAAGAATCCTGCCGGTCCCGCTCCGACCACAGCGACGCGAAGCGGGCGGCCGGTGGTTTCGGAGTCGTCGCTCAAAGCATTCTCCCGCGAGCAGTGACGGTATCTCGGACCGCCCGGTGAATCTCTATCTCCAGAAGTTGATCCACTCTATCCGCGCTGCTCGCGGGACGTCAAACGCAAGACTGCGCCTACCCTGCCTGGGGGGCGGGCTCCGGCTCGACTGCAATCGCCGGAGCCGGGGAGGTCGATGTCGCGAACCGGAAGCCGATGTAGATCAGTACGATACCGACAAGTTCCGTTACGTACAGCACTTCAACATGACCCATCCGGGTCGCGGTACCGCCGATCCCCGGCAGAATCGCTCCGATCGCGATGAACCAGTTTCCGATCGTGCGGTTCCGCATCTCCGGGATCTTCCGGTACTTCAGTGCCGAGTAGATGGCCCCGCCGATCAGGAAGGTCACGGCGTACAGGTTGATGAACGGGCTGAACGCCCGGACCCACTGCCATTCCATTACCCGGCCCGACAGGCGATAGGGCTCCACCAGAGACAGGTCGATCGGAGTCAGGAGTACGCTGATTGCCGCGACCGCAACCACTGACAGCACGACAGCCGTGAGACGGTTGGCCGTCTTACGCGAGAACAGCAGGTACACCGTACCCTGCGCCAGTGGGAACCCGCCGAGCAGCGCGCCACTGATGTACCATGCGCGGAACAAAGGCTCGTGCCAGCCGAGCAGTGTCGTGAGCGACTCGGTGATCGTCCCGGCAGCGTAGGCGAACACACCGATGGCCCACCACAGGTGGTGCAATCCGCCCTTCTCCCGATACCGCTGTGCGAGAACAATGCCGAACCAGATCGCGAATACACTGGTCGCGATCGGAATGAAGTGCACAAAGCTGCGCAAAGGCGTTTACTCCTCGCTTCACATCAGAAGCTGGTCACCCAGCTCACGACGAACGTCCGCCCCGCGTTGGGCCGGAAGAAGGAGGCGTTGGCGAACTCGGCATACAGAACGTCCCCGAGGTTCTCGACGCCGACCATCAGGCTGCTGGTCGTAAGCCCGTAAGTGAACAGCCGCACTCCACCGCGCAGATGCATGACGGTGAACTGAGGAATCGTGCAGTCCGTACCGTCGCCACCTGCAGCTATCGCACCGCAGTTCCGGTCCACCTGCGTACCGATGACCGAGCCCGAGTTCTTCTGCTCGCCGTTGTGCCGGAACTGGAATGCCGCCCAGAAGCGTCCGTTCGGCTGACGATAGGCCAGTTCGGCGGTGACCCGGTTCGAGTAGGAATTTCCGATCGGGTTGTTCCGGTCGGGGTCGAGACCTTCCTCGCTGGCCGGGCTGAGGTCGTCGCCGTCGAGCCAGGTATAGGTCGCACCGATGGTGAAGCCCAGTACCGGCTGCCACTCCGCCAGCAGCTCGATTCCCTTTACCCTGATTTTGGCCACGTTGACATTCTGGAACGCGGGGAACGGGCCTACCATGCTGTCGGGAATCTGCGCGATCCTGATTCCATTCTTGATCTCGTTCCGGAACACGAAACCCTCGAACGCGACATTCGAGCGCCTGTACTTGAGACCGAGGTCGAAGTTGATGCTCGTTTCCGGATCCAGGTTCGGGTTCGAAACCTGGTGGCCGCCGCCCTCGGGTGTGGCTCCATCGAAGAACAGCTCGATCAGGTTCGGCGAGCGGAACCCCCGGCCGACCGTTCCAACCAGGTTCAGGCTCGGGAGCACTTCGACAAGCAGGTTCGCCGCACCGACGAACTGGTCGTTCTTGTTCGACTCGGGAAGCGCCCCGAAACCTTCCGTCGGCTTCGGCGTCGCCTTGTCGGTCTGATACCGACCGCCGACGATCAGGGCGACACGGCTACCGATCTGCAGGTCTGCCTGTGCGAACGCTCCAAATCGTTCATAGACCGCGTTCGGGACGTTGGACACGCTGTCGGTGCTGACGACCGGCGGGACGACATCCGGTGGTCCGAATTCCAGGGCGGTCAGGCTCTGATCATCGTTGAACGAATCGTCGTGGTAGTAGTCGAGCCCGTACGTGAGCAGGTGCCGGGCGAACACGAGTTTCGACGCCTCGGCCCGCACACCGAAGCCCTCCAGGTCCGTGTAGTTCTGGTTCTGGATCCGGATCGCCGTCGAGGGTCCGAACGGGTTGAAGATGTCGATGTTCTGCGAGAATGTCCGCTCATTGTCCATATAAGAAGCAGACAACTGAAACCGGTCGGCGATCGGCGTCCCGAGCTGGATTCCGCGGTAGGCGAGCGAGAACCGGTTCACCTTCTGATCGGGATAATACAGACGGATAAACGGATCATCCGGCTGTCCGAGATCTTCATTCGACACGTAACCGAACCCGGCGTTGCTGGCCCGGTAGAAATCCCCCTTCACCATGATCTTCTGGTTGTTGTTGAACGCGTAATCCAGGTACAGGCCGTACGACTCATCCTCCACACCCGAATCCTGCACCCTCACGTCGTCGTCGAAGCTGATGTCACCGAACGTGCCGCCCGGTGCCCGGTAGTCCCTGGTGTTCCGATATGACGCCGACACTCCATAGCCGACATGCCCGGCCCGACCGAAGATCTCGCCGCTCGGCCAGAGCTGGTCTCCCTGGTCCCGCCAGGACAGACTCAGGTTCCCCCGGTATATATCGCCTGCCGCGTAGGGGGGGGCTTCATTCACGAGCATGTTGATGACGCCGCCGATCGCGTCGGAGCCGTACAGCACCGAAGCCGGGCCACGCACGACTTCGACCCGCTCGATTTTCGTCACGTCCACGATCGCGGGAATCTCGCCGAAGTCCGCCTGACGGCGGGAATTGTTCAGTCTCAGACCATCCTCGAGCAGCAGGATCCGCTGACCGCGCTGTCCGCGAATCGTCGGCCGCGACTGGTTCGCGCCGATCCCGTTGATGTCGACACCGGGAAGGGCACGGATCAGGTCCGCCGCGTTGTTCGGCTTCTGCTCCTTGATCGCGACCGTATCCACCACCGAGACCGGCGCGGCAGTCTCGAAGATTCCCTTCTCTTCCCGTGTCGCCGTGACGTTGATCGGATCGAGAATCACCGGCTTGAGTGGAATCGTGTCGGCACGGGCCGAGTCCGGCTTTTCCTGCGGTGTCACCTGGATCGTGGGAGCCGGTGGGGCGGCCGGAAGTGGGGCTGCGGAAAACAGTTGCGAAACGATGACGAACAGCGCGACGGCGAAGGGGGCCGTGAGTCTCTCGAGCCTCATCCGGACCGGCGCGCGCTCTGCAAACGATATTGCGAGCACGGAGTCCTCCATGAAACACTCTGGAAAAAAAACGCCGGCGGAGCACCCCTCGGGAGTGCCCCGCCGGATAAGAGGAGAGCGTGGGAAGATTCTACAGTCGGACAGGAGGCCGGAATACTCGCAAATCTACCGATCGGGCATCAGTAATCCTACGGATCGGAAATCCCGGCTTACGCTAGTCCGTGTCGTCCAGCAAGCCGTGTGACAGGGCGAATCGAGTCAGCCCGGCGACGGTGCGGATCTCGATCTTCCGCATCATGCTCTCCCGGTGGCTCTCGACCGTCCTTCGGCTGATTCCGAGCTCGAACGCGATCTGCTTGTTGCTGTTCCCGCCGGCCACGAATCGGAGAACTTCCACCTCCCGAGCGGTCAGCAGCTCCAGCGGGTCTCCCGAACCGGACGAACCGCCGCGCAGGGCATCTGTGAGCCGGCTGGCCACGGCCGGACTGAAGAACGAGTCCCCGGCATGCACCGCCCGCACGGCCTGACGAAGCAGTGCCGGACCTGCGTCGTCCTTCAACAGATAGCCCGCGGCTCCCGCATGCACCGCCCGCATCACGTACTCCGACTCGTCATGCATGCTCAGAATCAGGATCTTCAGGGCCGGAAACTCGTCTCGCAGCCGTCGGGCGGCTTCGAGACCTGACAACTCGGGCATCGTGATGTCCAGGATCGCAACATCGGGCTCCGTCTCCCCGACCCGGGCGATTGCCTGCCGTCCGTCCGCTGCTTCGGCCACCACGTCGAACCCGGGGTCCTCGTCCAGCACGCGACGGATCCCCTCTCTCACCAGCGCGTGATCGTCGGCGATCAGAACCCGGATTGGTGTATCGCTCATCGAATCGGCTCCTGTTGATCGACTCCGCCTGGCTTGCCGCCGCGATCGGATCCAGAATAGTGATTCAGCTCGGTCACCGGGATCCGTATCCGTAGCAGCGTGCCCGTTCCTTCCTGAACTTCGAGCTCGACCGATCCACCCAGGGCCAGCGCCCTCTCGCGCATCCCGGCCAGACCCATGCGCCCATCGGCGAGCGTGTCGAAGTCACCTGCCGGGGGGCCTCGGCCGTCGTCACGCACGTTCAGCGTCAGTTCGTTCCCATCGTAAGCCAATTCGACGTCGACTGCTGATGCCTCGGAATGTCGTGCCACGTTCGACAGCGCCTCCTGCAGGGCACGGTACAACGCCAGCTCGGCCGCGGCTGACAGATCCGGAACCGACTCCGGAGCGTTGATCGTGACCGGAATCCCCATCTTGCCGGCGAAGTCGCCCCCGAGTGCCCTGAGGGCGGGCAGCAGGCCGAGGTCATCGAGCAACGACGGCCTCAGATTCCGGGCCACGGCCCGAATGCTCCGGATGCCGGAGCCGACCAGGTCCATCGCCCGATCGAGACCGGGACGTTGCTCCGGCGCCGCCGACTCGCGGGCCATGCCGAGCTGGAGCTTCACCGCCGCGAATACCTGGGCGCTTTCGTCGTGCAGCTCCCGCGACAGTCGGCGACGCTCTTCTTCCTGCTGGTGGACCATTCGCGCGGCGAGCCGCTCGAGCTCGGCCTTTCGTTCTTCCAGTCTCTGATACAGGTCTACGTTGGCCAGCGCGGCACCGACCTGGTGTCCGAGCGCCAGCAGAAACGGCGTGTCGAGCACTGCGAACGGATCACGCGAGCTCCCGACCACGAGCAGCGCTCCCTGTATCGATTCGCCCCGGAAGACAGGCAGTGCCGCGGTGTACGCATGTCCAGGGTCACCATTCGATTCGGGCCAGCCTCTCAGGACCTCCGGCTGGCCCGATTCGACGACCCGAGCGATCGCGACTTCGGCGGATTGTGACGGATCCTTGCCCATCCAGTCTTCGCATACGCCTGTTCCGCGAAGGAAGGCCCCGGAGCGGAATCCGTACATGGCGGCCCCGAGCACCGCGGGCAACGTAAGGAGCCTGGAAAGCAGAGCATCGAGGACTTCGTCCTCCCCCGCCCCGCTCTGGAGATCGCCGGAAAGCCCCGACAGTACGGACAGCCCGCGGTACTGGTCCTCCAGCACAAGGAGCAGGATTCCGACGCCGATCGCGAGCTCGAACACGATGTCGAGGTAGTACCCCCAGGGATTCCAGGCACCCTGCGCACGAAGGAACGGGTAATCGAGGTGGTGGAGGCTCCAGAGGAAGAACGCCACCGCTGTGATCGCGGCCGGAAGCGACCCGAGTCTCCGGTGGTGCCTCCACAAAACGACGCCCGTCCAGAAAGTGGCGAGGCTGAGGAACAGAACCGCGGGGCCCGCGGCGAGGATGAACTCGTCCAGCCGATAGATGGCGATGTACG
>CBDUVN010000111.1:0-5955 GCA_965370685.1 uncultured bacterium
ACTAGAGGCAGGAACTGAGACTCGATCAGGCGCCCCGCTGACGGGGCGTCAGAGACAGGACCCGCACTCGGGGGCTTCGGGAAACACCAGGAGTCGCTCGTAGGGGATCTCCGACCCGCAGGCGGCGCAGACGCCGTACGTTCCTTCCTCCATCCGCTCGAGCGCGCTCCGGATCAGGCCGAGGCGGATCTCCTCGCGCTCGTGCAGGTTCCGCGTCAGGCTCTGGTTCTGGAGTTCATCCATTCGGGACAGGCGGCCAACGCGGCTCTGGTCCAGCTCCACGGGCTTGAGCGCCGCTTCCGAGGCCTCGATGCTCCTCAGCAGGCGGGCAAGTTGGGCTTCCAGCTCCTCGCGAAGCTCGGCCAGCTGAACTTTCGATAACGGACTCAATCGGCGAGCGCCCAGCTCCCGTAGATCCGGATCTCCGGGACGGTGAGACGGGCAGGGATCAGGCCGTCCAGTCGGTATCCGCTGTCGCGCACGAAAATGGACAGATCGGTTCCGAACGCGATTCGGTCGCCGATCGGGACGAGTCCCGTTGCCCTGCCCCAGTGAAGCCAGTGGACGGCTTCTCCTCCATTCACGGGCGTGTCGTTGACGGTGCCCAGCCACGTCGTGCGCCACGATGCGCCCAATCGCGCCCTGCCTGCGCGGGCCTCGATCTCAAGCCTGCCGTCCAGGCCAGGACCATACTCGAAATTGCGGAGGCTTCCGGCGATCGGAACCCGGCCGTCGAAATCGAACTCCGAGTCCAGCGTGCCGAGAATCGTCACACCGCCCTGGAAACGAGTGCGGATCTCTGAATTCGGGCTGATGGGCCAGCGTGACTCGAGCCGGGCGCTGATGGTCTGGCTGCCGTATTGGTATGCGTTGGTATTGTCGAACTCGAAGCCCTGGATCACCGCCCACGCGTGCTCTGCGCCGTCGCCCTGCTTCAGGTTTCGGGTCAGGAGATTGCCCCGGATCGCCAGCTCGCCGAGCAGGTTCCGGTCAGCGAAATTCAGCTGCACGTCCATCTCGAACACGTCGAACGCGCCGCCACGCCGCCCACCGAATGGATCGCCGTAGTCAATGTGTAGGGCCGCGAAACCACCGTCCGAAGGTGACTGGAGCGATCCCTCACTGCCAACCGCGCGGTACCCGCCGTCCATACGCATGGTGAAGTAGCCGGGAGTGCGCTCGTCCGGGTCCGCCGGGTTCGGCATGATCTCGAAAGCGCGGCCTGAGGCCAGCCGGTTGAACCCTCGGATCGGGTTCAACACGAGAGCCGCCGTCTCCCGACCGAACCGCGCGGCGCCCCCGACCTCGTTGTCGAGCACCGCGGAGGACAGGCGATAGGTCGCCTCGCCCAGCGCGATCCCGCCGAGGCTGGTGTTCACCAGGTCGTTCAGCGCCATCGGGTGAGTCTCGGCGCAGCACTCCCACATGAAGCTGCCGGCGATCGTGTACGGCACCGCGCTCCAGAACCGGAGTCCGTTCGACCGCCCGGCGTTCTGATACAGGCTGCCGTGCAGCGGATGGTCCATGACGTTGGTCGAGAACAGATTGCTGTCGTACTCGAACCCGCCGCTGATGTTTTCCCACCAGGTGCGCGGGTACACGCGCGTGAAATCAGCATCCCGAATAAAGTGGTTGAGCCCCCAGGTGACGAGGTTGATTCCGACGACCTCGAGCCCCGCCATGAACGGGCTGTGACGCGCCCCCCATCCGTCCACCCGGTACGAGCGGACCTCGTCGGCGGGCCCGTCGGGCTGTCCAGCCGACGAATCGGGCAACACCGCCGCGGTCAGTGGTGGGAAGTAGGATCGGACTTCGAGCGACGCCAACTGGAGAGTCTGGTCCTGCGCACTCGCGGGTCCAGCGGATGCGAGCAGGAGGCCAAGGCCGAGGATGACGGACGCAAAAAGCCCGTGAGCAGGCGATTTGCACGCCTGCCCGGCCCTGATGCTCCGGTGTCCCTGCTGCTTACGCATCCCGCCGATCCCCCGGTTCGGCCGGCGGTCCCGCCGGGGCTCATTTCTGCCCCGCGCGGCTGCCGTCGAACCGTTAAATCAAGATGCATACCGTCGAGAGCGCAAGGTCTTTGCGCCGGGGGAGATCGGGGGGTACGGTGGACGCTGGGGCTAGTGTCTGCCGCCGCCGCTCAGGGCGACGTCCCAGACGCCGTACAGTCGGAGCTGCGGCACGCGCTGGTGCGTGTTGTCGAACAGCTCGAAGTGACTGTCGCGCAGGAACAGATAGGCATCCGCGCCGATCCCGAACTTCGAGCCGATCGGGAGGATGCCGCGAAGGCCCAGGAGCTGCACGATGTGATAGGCGTCGCTTCCGTTCAGGTTCGAGCCGTTCTGGGTGTCGATCCACTGGTACCAGTAGAACGCGCTCAGCACCTGCCGGCCCTTCCGTGACAGGTTCGCGCTGAGGCGACCGCCGACGCCGGGACCGAAATCATATTCGCGGAACCGCTCACGATTCGGGATATCGTTGGCGAGGAACGCCCACTCGGAATTCACGGCACCAAGCAGCATGAATATGGCATCGAGCTGGGTGCGGATCGTCCAGTCGTCCGACAGGCTGAACCGCGAATGGAGCGAGGCGTCGAACATCTGGCCGCCGAACTCGAACGCGTTGTTGTTCATGTACTGGAATTCCTGCTCGACGGCGAACACGTGCTGCGTGTTCCCGCCCTTCTTCAGATCGGTCGTGAACAGGTTGCCGCGGATGCTGAGCCGGCCCAGCATCTTCTTGTCTCCGAAATTCAACTGCAGGCCGAGATCGAAGATATCGAACGGCTTGCGCCGCTGGCTCGAGAACTCGTCACCGAACTTGAACTCGACCTGGAACAGGCCGTGCGCCTCGGAGCTGTCGCTCAGCGACTCACCTTCGCCGATCACCCGGATGCCGGCGCTGAGCCGGTTCGACATGATGTTCGGGATCCGGTCCTCGGGCTGCTCCGGGTTCGGCATTACGCGCCCTGAGCGACCCGTCAGGAGCCGATTGACGCCGCGGACCGGGTTCAGCGCGAATGCGCCGATCTCACGCCACGTGCGCTCCGAACCCGTGGCCGTATTGTCGAGCACGGTGCCCGCCAGCCGGTACAGCGATTCACCGACCGCCGCTCCGCCGACACCTGTGGCGATCCAGTCGTTCCACGCCGGCGGGTGCGTCTCTCCGCAGCACTCCCACATCGCGCTGCCGAACAGCGAGAAGCCCAGTGACTCGTAGTAGTTAAACCCGTTCGAACGTCCCGCGCTGTAGTACAGGCTCCCGTGGAACGGGTGCGCGAACATGTTCGTGGTGAAGTGATTGTCGTCGTAGGTAAATCCACCCGAGATGTTTTCCCACCAGCTGCGGGGGCTCACCTGGGTGAAGTCTGCACCGCGGATGTATTCGTTGAACGACCACACCAGGAGGTTGACGAGCACGACTTCACCGACGGCGGCTCCGAGGCTGCGCTTCTCGCCCCACGGGCCGATCCACTCGCCGTCATCGTCCTGAGGTGCGGAGTTGGACTCCGCGGTCTTCGCCACCTTAGCCTCGGCCCCGACCTCCACGGCCTGGGGCGTGGTGATCGTGACTGCAGTGGCCGGTTGGAGCCGCTCGGCGTTCGTCGGCTCGGGCACCTGCTGGGCGAGACCGTCAGGCGCGAAGAGCAGGAGGAGCGCTCCCAGTGCCCACCCGGTCCTGCATGCCGTGCCCGCCAATCCGGGCCGTCTCGTCGTGCTCATATCACGGATAGAACGAAGTGCCAACGAGGAATCCGAGCGTCGAGCCGGAATCGAACGATTCGACACCGATCGCACTGCCGTCGACCTCGGAGACATTGAACTGGCTCCACAGGACGGACAGGTCCGCGCTCCATTTCTTCGCGAACGGAATCTCGAGTCCTCCCCGCACCGTGTATTGGATTCCCTTCTCCCGGTCCTGGGTGTTCTCACCCGGCTCGCCCGGCTCGTCCCAGTAGTTCCACTCCGGCCGGAAGCGGACGAACCCGATGCGCCCCTCGAGATAGGGCTGGAAGGTGCCGGTCGTGATGAACTTGTAGCCGACCAGCAGATTGAGTGTGACGCGGCTGACGGTCTGGGCCAGTTCGAGGGCGGCTGGCGGGAGATTCTCGGTATCCACATCGTACGAAACGACGTTCACACCGAGCCCTGTCCGGAGATGGCCGAACCGATAGTAGACGTCGAATTCGCCCGTGATGCCCGACTCGAGGACCTGCGAAGCACCCCCGCTCACGGTCTCCCAGCCCAGCACGCCCGTAAAGCCGAACCCGGTCTGGGCGGCGAGCGGAGTGCTCGAACCCAGACTTATGGCCAGCATGACGAGAGCGGCTGCGACGTGTCTCAGACCGGTGTCTCCATCGGACGAGAGGGGCACGAGACTCGGTTGTGACTGACGCTACACAGGGCAGTTACCGGAGCGCAAGGGCAATGAGTGCCAGGCACGCGCAGAGCGCAGGAACCGGAGTCACGGAGCACTCACCGCATGACAGGTGTTCAGCATGTGAGGAGCCGGGCACGGTCTTCTCCGCTGGCGTTCCATGTTGATTCACTGACGGGAGCAAGCTCGTCCTGATGCTCGAGGCACACCTGGAAGACCGCTTCCCCGAGATCCTCTCCGCCGCTCCCGCACGGCTGGAGGCGGGCCGGACGATCGGCCAGTCGGTCGAGGGCCGGCCGATCGTGGCGTATCGGCTCGGGACCGGGCCGATACGGGTGAGCCTGATCTCCGGGTGTCACGCCGATGAGCCCGTGGGTCCTGCGTTGCTCAGGCGTTTCACGGGCCTCCTTCTCACCCTGCCGGCCGACGATCCGCTGCTGCGCGCCGCCGAATGGTGGATCGTGCCGCACGTCAACCCGGACGGGGAACAGCGCAATCGCTCGTGGCAGCACCCGATTCCCGATGAGTTCGATCCGGTTCAGACGCTGGAGGGCGCGATCCGTGAGCTGCCCGGCGACGACCTGGAATTCGGGTTTCCCCGCGGCGCCCGGGACGGGGGCGCGAGGCCGGAGAGTCGTGCGGTATTCGACTGGTGGCGAGAGGCGGAGGGGCCGTTCGGACTCCACGTGTCGTTGCACGGGATGGGATTCGCGGCGGGTCCCTGGTACCTGCTCGAACCCGGGTGGATCGACCGGAGCCGGACCCTGCGGGAATCCTGCCGGCGACGAACGCACGAGCTTGGTTACGTGCTGCACGACGTCGAGCGGCTGGGTGAAAAGGGGTTCCAACGGATCGAGCCCGGATTCTGCACCCGACCTGACTCGAGCGCGATGCGGGACTGGTTTCTGGACAGGGACGACCCTGAGACGGCAGGCCGTTTCCGCCCGAGCTCAATGGAGACGATCCGGGCGCTGGGCGGCGATCCCCTCACCCTGGTGTCGGAGATGCCGCTGTTCCTGACCCCGGGCGTGGGAGAATCGCTCGGTCCACCGGACCCGGCGCTGGAGGATTGGAAGCGCCAGATCGCGGCCTGGCGAGCAACCCTGTCGGATCCGGAGGTGGATCGCACCCGGCTCGCGGCCGAGATGCATTCGGCGGGATTGCGCGCGATGCCGGTGCGGGACCAGATGGAGTTACAGTGGATGTTCATCGCGGCAGGTCTCGCCGAAGTCGTGCGTGCGCAGGGAACGGAGAGGGAGAAGTGAGTCGAATCCATCTGGTCACCGTGCTCGTGGTGGTGGCCTTGCTCAGTACCGCCGCACGAGTCGACGCGCAGACGCTTCGTGGTCAGGTGGTCGAGGACGGAACCGACACGGCGATCGCCGGAGCACTGGTGCTGCTCATCTCGCCCGACGGCGAGGAGGCGGCTTCAGCCGTTTCCGGCGGCACGGGAGCCTATGTGATCCGGGCGCCTGCTCCGGGCGAGTGGAGTCTGCGGGTCGAGAGAATCGGGTTCGCGTCTTCGACCGCCGGGCCGTTCCGGCTCGCGGTGGGCGCCGACCAGACCGTGCCGCT
>CBDUVN010000112.1:0-5944 GCA_965370685.1 uncultured bacterium
GGTCGTCGGTCACGAGCCCTACCTGGGGGAGTGGGCCAGCTGGCTTCTCGCCGGACCCTCGGCGGACTTCCTCCCGTTCAAGAAGGGCGGGGCCTGCCTGCTCGAGTTCCCGGATGAGATCGGGTCCGGGCGCGCAGTCCTCCGCTGGCACGCCGCGCCGGCCCAGCTGCGGGTTCTCGGAGGGAGCGCGTGATTCATTCCGGAATTCTCGCCGCCCCCGTCACGGAAAGCGTCCGGCGCCTCGCTCTCGGGCATCTCGACAGCGCGGCCGAGGCGCTCGATCGCATGGACGATGAGGACGACGTCGAAGCGCTGCACGACTTCCGGGTCAGCCTGCGCCGATTTCGCACGATTCTGCGCGCCTACCAGCCGAGTTTCGCGCCGGAAGTCCGGAAGAGGGAACGCCGGGCGATCCGGAAGCTGGCCCGCTCCACGGGTGCCGGCAGGGACGCTGAAGTACTCCTCGACTGGCTCGAGTCAGTCCGGGACGACCTCGCTCCGTCAGAGGGTCCGATGGCCGACCGCCTCGCTGCCGAGCTGCGCGCCGAGCGCGATTGGGAGTATGGGGATGTCCTCGACAAGGTCGGTCCGCGGTTCCGCAGACTGGAAAAGCGACTGCGCCGCCGACTCGGGTCGTTCGAGCTGCCGGCTGAGCCCTCCCGGCCAGGTGTGGAGCGCAGTTTCGCGGCAACGCTGAATCACGTTCTTTCGGCATACGCGGCACAGCTGTCCGATGCCGTGGACGCCATCCAATCGCCCGAAGATCACGGTGCGGTTCACGCCGCCCGGATCCGCGGAAAGCACCTCCGCTATCTGGTAGAGTCAGTAGCGACCGAGGTGGACGGCGTGGACGCGCTCGTCGGTCGCCTGAAGGGTCTGCAGGATGCGCTTGGTGATCTGCGGGATGCCCAGCTGCTGGAATTGCGCGTGCGCGCCTCCGACGTCGCAGGCAGGAAATCCCGGAACGCGGTCAAACCGGGTCCGGGTGACGCTCGACTCGGGGCGCTGCTGACCCGGGAACAGGATGCCCGGTTCGCTGACTTCGAGGCCGGCTGGCGCGGGGCGGCGAAAGCCGGGTTCCACCGCGATGTCGAGGGGATCCAGCGGCGTATCGCGGATGCCACACCCGACCCACTGGAAATCGAGCGGAAGTACCTTCTCTCGGGAGCGCCGAACGCGGTGAGTGGTCATCCGGCCCGGGAATTCGAGCAGGGCTACCTCCCCGGCACCCGCATCCAGGAGCGGCTGCGCAGGATCGTGGACGCGGACCGGATCCTGCACGTGCGAAGCATAAAGCTCGGTTCGGGGCTGGTCCGGGTAGAGGTGCAGGAGGAGATCGACACGGAACTGTTCGACCGACTGTGGCCGCTGACGGAGGGTCGACGGCTGACGAAGAAGCGGTATCGGATCGCCGACGGAGATCTCGTGTGGGAGGTGGACGAATTCACCGATCGGGATCTGTGGCTGGCGGAGGTCGAACTGCCATCCGCCGACCACGAGGCCGAGCCACCGGAGTGGCTCGAGCCGTACATCGTTCGTGAAGTGACGGACGAGCCGGAGTATCTGAACGTGAATCTCGCCCGGTAGGGGCAGGGCCATATGACCAGGACCGATAGCATGAACAGGATCGAGATCGAGATCGAGGACGGCGAGGCGGTATCTCCGTCTCCAGTTCCGGATGCGGAAACCAACGGCGCTCCGCCGAAGCCGGAGGCCGAAGTCGACGCAGCTGCGAAGGAGAGTTCCGCTCCAGTTGCGAAGGAGGGTTCCGCTCCCGCCGCCGCCCCCGTCCGTGATCCGTTCGTCTCGCCCGGAGACTCCCGTCCCGTTCCCGCGCCGGATTCGGAAGGCCACTGGGACCTCGACCGTGCCGATCTGTATCTCAACCGCGAGCTGACCTGGCTCGGCTTCAACTGGCGCGTGCTGGGGCTGGCCGCCGACGATCGCACTCCGCTGCTCGAGCGCCTGTTTTTCCTGTCGATCGTGAACTCGAATCTCGACGAATTCTTCATGAAGCGGATCGGGGGGCTCAAACAGCAGCTCGCGGCTGGCGTGATCGGGCTCAGCCCGGACGGCAGGTCGCCGGTGGAACAGATCGAGGCGAGCTACGAACAGGTCCGTGCCCAGGTAGCCAGGATCCGGGAAGTGTCCCTCGGCCTGTTCGCCGCCCTGGAAGAGCACGACATCAGGGTGCGCGGCTGGGAGCAGCTGTGCGAGGAAGACCAGGCGTGGCTGCGCGAGTACTACGTGCGCAACGTATTTCCGCTCGTGACGCCGCAGGCGACCGACCCGGCGCACCCGTTCCCGTTCATCTCGAACCTGTCGCTCAACCTGCTGGTGACGCTGCGCTATCCCGACGACGACCTGGAATCGATGGCGCGGGTGAAGGTGCCGGTCGGCACCGGCGTCCCGCGATTCGTCCGGCTGCGGGACGAGCACACGTACGTGCCGCTCGAGAGCGTGATGCGTGGAAACCTCGACCTGCTGTTCCCCGGGATGATCGTGGAGTGCTGTGAGCAGTTCCGCGTCACCCGGAACGCGGACACCGAGCTGGACGAGGAGACGGCCGACGACCTGCTGGCGATGATCGAAACGGAGCTTCGGGACCGGAAATTCTCACCGATCGTGCGGCTCCAGGTCGCGGCCGGAATGACCGACCTGCACCGGGGCATGATCGCGGCCGAGCTCGGGCTGGATGAGGCGCAGGACGTATTCGAGATGGACGGTATGCTGGCGCTTCGAGACCTGATGGAACTGGCCCGCATCGACATTCCCGAGCTGCGCTACCAGCCACACCGGGCGGTCGATCACCCGGCGTTCACGGACGACCGCAGCATCTTCCACATCATCAGGGAAGCCGGGTCCGTGCTGGTCCACCACCCGTACGAGTCGTTCCACACCTCCGTCGAGCGTTTCCTGCAGGAGGCGGCCGCGGACCCGAAGGTGCGGGCGATCAAGATGACCTTCTATCGAACCTCTTCCGAGTCGAAGGCGATCGACTGCCTGATGGAAGCCGCCCGTAACGGCAAGCAGGTGGCGGTCGTGATGGAGCTGAAGGCGCGGTTCGACGAGGCCGCGAACATCCGCTGGGCGAGCAAGCTCGGTTCGTCCGGTATCCACGTCACGTATGGGGTGCTGGGACTGAAGACGCACTGCAAGACGATTCTCGTCGTGCGGCAGGATTACGATGGGCTGCGCCGCTACTGCCACGTCGGCACCGGGAACTACCACGCGGGAACGGCCCACGCATATTCGGATCTCGGCCTGTTCACCTGCGACGAGCAGATCGGCAAAGACCTGACGGAACTGTTCAACTACCTGACCACCGGCTACCGACCGAAGCGCGAATACGGGACACTGCTGCCGGCGCCGAAGATCATGAAGCCCGCGATTCTCGCGAAAATCCAGCGCGAGATCGATCACGTCGCCGCCGGCGAGGTGGGGCACATCCAGTTCAAGCTGAACGCGCTCGAAGATCCGGACGTCACGCGCTCGCTGTACGAGGCGTCACAGGCGGGGGTCAGAATCGAGTTGATCGTGCGGGACACCTGCCGGCTCCGCCCGGGAATCGACGGTCTGTCGGAGAACGTCCGGGTGATCAGCGTGCTCGGACAGTTCCTCGAGCATGCCCGGATCTACTACTTCCGCAACGCCGGTGATGAGGAGTACTGGTTCGGTTCGGCGGACGCGATGCGGCGGAATCTGAAGAGCCGGGTCGAGCTCCTGGCGCCGGTCGAAGATCCGGCTCTGCAGCAGCTGATGCGCTGCATCCTGGACACGCAGACCGCCGACCGGCGCCTGGCGTGGGAGATGCGACCGGACGGCAGCTACGAGCAGCTGCTCCCGCAGACGCCGGAGGAAGAGGTGGGCTGCCACGAGCGGTTCATCGAGGCCGCACAGGCGAGGAACTTCGCAGCGACCCGGCTGCGGCGCAGAAGAACCCTGACTCCGGGCGGCGACCTGGTTTAGTCGGCCCTGACCGGGGCGGTGGCCCGATTCAGGCGGCCCCGGAGGACGGTTCCCAGACGATCTCCGCCTCGCGGTCGAACGCGGCCTCGAACAGGTCGGCCTTCCGGTTCGCGTCCCACAGGTCGACTTCGGGATCCACGTCCGCGACGGCCCCGATGCGCACGCTGGTCTCTCCGACATCGACATCCAGTTCCTTCACCGCCTGTCCGTGCGTGCGGTCGAGCCCGTCCACGATGCGGAGGATGCCGGCGAGCTGACGGACCCGGCGCCTGTCGGCCGGACTCAGGCGGGCGTACTCGGGATGCGACTTCCTGGGGTGCGCCCGGCGATGGTAGCGGGCCACGAGAGCGATGAGCTCGATCTCCCGCCCGGTGAACCCGGGCAGCCCGCTGTGACTGATGATGTGGTACGAGTGCTTGTGATGCCTGGCATGACTGATCAGGTACCCGGCGTCGTGCAGCAGGGCCGCCGCGATGAGGAGTTCGCGATCTGCCGGATCGAGGTCGAACGGCTCCTGGAGGGCGTCGAACAGCTGGCCGGCCAGCATCGCCACGTGCTCGCAATGCGGCTCGTTTACGCCACACTTCCGGCCGAACGTCCGGACCCACTCCAGCCGGTTCTCGTGCAGCGGCATGTCGGCCGTTTCCGGAAACAGTCGTCCGATCATCTCGAGCAGCACGCCGTCCCGGATTCCACGCTCGTTGACGACGATCCGCTGCACGCCGAGCGCCTTGACCAGTCTCTCGACCGCGGCGGCGCCGGCGAGGATGATGTCGGCGCGTTCGGGATTGAGTCCGCCGATCTGCTTGCGCTGCTTGAGCGGCGTCTCCTTCAACCGGTCGAGCAGGTGTACGAGGTCCGCCCGGCTGAGGACGTATCCGTGCGTGGTCCCGACCTCTCCGTACCGTTCGAACTGCGCCATTTCCGCCAGCGCCGTGAACGTCCCGCCGCTGCCGATCATCGTCGGGGTCGTGAACGTCGGCTTACCGAAGTGATCCCGGATCTTGCGCCTGATCCCCCTGCGCAGGGCTTTCCACTCATCCGGCTGGATCGGGTCCGAGTGCACGTACTCCTCGGTAAGTCGGACCGCGCCGAGCGGGAGCGAATGGACCTCGTCGATCACGCTTCCCGCGACGAGTACGACCTCCATGCTGCCGCCCCCGATGTCCACTACCGACGTCAGGCCCTCGTCGAGCGGGAAGTGCTGCTGCACGCTTCGGAACGCGAGCGCGGCTTCTTCCTCGGCGGAAATGACTTCCACCTCGATGTCGTACCTGTCGCCTGCGGCCCGCACGAACTCGTCGCCGTTCTCGGCCTCACGGATTGCGCTCGTGGCGATCACCCGCATCTCGTCGACCTCGTAGCCGTCGGCGATCGCCTTCATCTTCCCCAGCGCTTCGAGCGAGCGCTCGAACGACTCGTCGCTGATCCGGCCGGTCTCGTACAGGCCTTTGCCGAGCCGGGTCTGGGCCCGCTCGTCGTCGAGTGTGGCGTAGGTGGCCGGGCTCTCCACTTCCGCGACGATGAGGCGCATGGAATTGGTGCCGATGTCGATCGCGGCGAGGCGGGGAGGCTTGTCGAATCTGTCCATGCTGCAACCTAGAAGGAGGGCCCGGGCGCGGGAAGCAGGTGCGGACGCGGAATCGGGAATCATCGTGGGGGTTTCAGGACCCTCCTTGGAATTCCCACATGCCCACTTTTGCAGAGGGTCCGGAAAACACACGGCGATGTGCACTGAATCCAGCCGAGCCAGGCACCGGGAGGGGCGCCCGAACGGGCGTCGCCAGGACAGCCGCGCTCGATCACGAAGGCGAGATCAGATCCTCCAGGACGCCCCGATTCCGGCGAACACATTCGGCCACACGTTCCCGGCGACCGCTGAACCCACGCGGGCATCGAGCTGGAAGTCATCGGAGGTCAGAAAGGTGACTCCGGCGTTCAGGAACAGCTCGTCGGGGCGCGATCCCTCGGGGAG
>CBDUVN010000113.1:0-5922 GCA_965370685.1 uncultured bacterium
CTAGCAGTCTTTTGTGCCCCTTCGCCCCGGAGGTAATCGATGCCGAGACTCTCATTCGCGTGCACGTGCTCCCTGTTCGCTTTCCCGCTGCTGGCCGCGTGCTGGAGTGAAACGGACGCCTCCAAGGATTGGCAGGGCACCATACGAGACAGCGCGGGCGTGACGATCGTCGAGAATCGGGACCGCCCTCTGTGGAAGGCTGGCGACGAATGGACCTTTACCAGGCTCGTGCGTATCGGCGTGGTGGACGGTGACTCCAACTATGTGTTCGGGGACGTAGGCGGAGTCACGGTCGATTCGCACGGGCGCATCTTCGTACTTGACGTCCAGGCGCAGCACGTCAAGGTGTTCTCGCCGGAGGGAGAGTTCGAGCAAGTCATCGGCGGACCAGGAGAGGGGCCGGGCGAGCTTGCTGGCGCTTACTTTGCCCCAGTCATGGGTCTAGGCGACACGCTTCTGGTGGCCGACTTGAGGGAAAACCGCAGGGTCAACCGCTACGCGCCCGACGGGTCGAGCGTGGGGAGCTACCCCGTACCGTTCGGGAGCGTATGGCCCATTCTATCCAGGGCCACACCCTCAGGAGAGATCGCGGTGTCGGTGCGCCCCACTCCCTGGAATCAGCCGGAGTCTGAGAAAAACGACAGGATTGTCGTCTTGTCCCCCGAGGGAACCGATACGCTCCTCACATTCCCGTCGGGGCAGACGCTCAGACTGAGTCCAAGGTTTGGGGTAGTCTTGTACTCGCCGGAGCCGATGTGGGCGATCACCGAGGATTCGAAGGTGCTGTTCGGCATGAATGATCAGTATCGCATCGGGCTCTATGCCTCCGGCACGCTCGAACGCATCATCCAGAAGCCGGTCGAGCGGATGCCCATCACCGAGCGTGATAAGGAGTATCACCTAGGGCGTGCTGCCCCTCGTGGTCGGGAAAATACGCGCTTCGCTGAGTACTATCCTGCTTTCAACGACATCATTGCCGGTCCGAATGGGACCATCTGGGTCCAGCACGTCAGGCCCGTATCCGAATTGAGTGATGCGGAGCGCGAGTCCCGTCCGTCACTGAGTATCGTGTGGCAGATTCCCACCATCCTAAGGGATTTCCACAGTGCACCCGACTGGGACGTATTCGACGCAGAGGGGAGATACCTGGGTGTTGTTACCGTGCCGCTGCGGCTCACGCCACGGCTGATTCGTGGCGACAAGATCTACGGAAGGTGGCGCGACGATCTTGGTGTACACTATGTGATGGTACTCAAGATCGAGGGACTTCCGCCATTTGAAGAAGGATAGAACGCCAAGCGCCCGGCCACACACGGTCGGGCGCACTGCTTGGGCAGGTGCGGTCCCGGTCAGTTGCGCTAGATTGAAGTTGCTTCTTTCGGTGAGCCCGCAGTACCCCCTCCTGCGTGATTCCGATGAGTTGTAATAGCCCTTCGGGTGTGTGCTTATGAAACGGCTCGTGATCATCCCATGCCTTCTCCTTGTTGCTTGCGGTGAGGGAGACACCACAGGGCCGTCGTGGAGGGACGGAGGACTGCACGTCGCTGAGATAGACTCTGTGGCAGTTCCGCAGACTATCGGGATCTCGGACACGTTGTCTGTGCAGCTTTGGGCGTCTCTCAGCGAACCAACGGGCAGACCAGTTTTCTCACATTTTGAAGTCGTGAGGGATGATCATCGGCTCGATCTGACCGTCTGGGCTCGGGTAGACCTGTGGATTGGGTCCGGACCCATGCCTCCAACAAGCTTCTCAGTGCTTGGCGGTGATATTTGCGATGAGCCACCGCCATTCTCTGTCGGCGACTTCGAGGTCGTGATCTGGCTACCCGATGGATCGACAACGGTCGATACCGTGCTGGTGACGGGTGGTCCGTAGTGATGGTGGAGCCCGGTGATTTCGCCATAGGCTCGATGCCTGCGGCGGCATGCCGGGCGGCTTGGGGGCTCCGGCCCTTCGTTGAGAGCGTGGATGCGTGGAAAATTCAACCGCCCTGACGGCTAACTCGCAAATAGCTCAGGGCGGTGCCGGGCGATCCACTCGTGCAGGCGGTCGACGTCTGCCAGCGACAGCGACTTCGGGTTCGTCTCCCGAAACTCGGGAATCAGGCAGGCGGCGGCCCGCCATAGGAGGTACTTACGGGTATCGATCCGTTGCTCGGCGGTCAGCGGCTTCAGCCTGGGACTCGCCTGTAGCGGTTCTGTGAGCAGACGGTAGCTTAGCACGGCCCGCCGGGAGAACGTCCACGGAATCCGATATGCACGATCATCCAGCTTGAAGACGCCGTCGCGGTTGATGGCGATTCTCTGACCCACGCTTCTCCTCTCTTCCCCTTCCAAGAAATCTACTGTATTTGCTCGGCTATTGCCGCGAGTCGCGAGATGTCTCCATTGGGGGGGGCGTCTTCGCCGTGCACGGCACCACGGTCGGGCGCAGGTTCATCTGGCTCGCACGGGAGCGGGCGGCGATTCCGTCCATTCGTCCGTCCATTCAAACCGATAATTAGTCGTCTGACCCTGTTGTCCATCCAGCAGAATGTCGTGTCCATCGTGGAAAGTCCGGTTAATTGTCGGAATTCGGCCCGGTTCACAGTCGCCTGATAAGCGTGAGGTCGTATACAGGGAAGGGTGATTGCTCGCACGACTGCGGGTGGGACGGGCGGCCGACGACACCCACGCCTATATTGATCCCAGTGATGTCGTGCCCGCGTTCGCTGCTGGCAGAGATACTTCGCATCTCAAGGCGAACCGCTTTGAGGATCCCGTGATGGACCCAGGCCGTGCAGCCGTCTAACGGAAGGGCAGTGCCGTCATGAACGACCTGTCGGATTTCCAGAGGCGCCAGGGCGAGCGGGCCCAGATCGACCTGGCCGCCCTCGACTTCGACAAGATCCGCCGGGTGATGCGCTGGGGGCTCGTGATCCTGGCGCTCATCCTGGTATGGACCGGCCTGAGGTGGGCGGGATCGTTCTACACCGACTGGCTCTGGTTCCGGGAGCTCGGGCAGGCGTCGGTGCTGGTGAAGATCGTGACGACCCGCGCCGTTCTCTTCACGGCGGCGCTCGCGGTGTTCCTGGGCCTCGCGCTCCCCAGCCTGTACGCCGCGGCCCGATCCACCAATCGATCCCCGCTTCCTGACGCGCCGCTCGAGGCGCTCGACTACCACCTGGTCCACAAGCTCCTGGTCCGGGCCGCAGCCGTGGTCGTCGTGCTGGTCGCCGTCTTCCTGGGCTCGTACGCGGGGTCGGGTTGGGAGACCGTCCTGCTCGCCATGAACGCCGTCCCGTTCGGCCAGTCGGACCCGATCTTCGGACGGGACTTCTCCTTCTACATCTTTACGCTTCCGGCGCTGCGCCTCGTCCACGGCTGGCTCGTCGCCGCGGTCGTGGGCCTCGGGGTGATCCTGGCCGTATTCCACGTCGTGACCGGCCGTCTTCGGGGCGAGCCGGAGCTGCTCGGGGCCACGGCGCGGAAGTGGCTGACCACGCTGGGCGCGGTGCTCTTCCTGCTCATTGCGGTCGGACACTGGCTGGGGCGTTACGAACTGCTGTTCTCGCCCACCGGGACGGTGTTCGGCGTCGGCTACACCGACGATCACATCAACCTCCCGGGCCGGGCGATCCTGGCCGTGGTCGCCCTGGTGACCTCCGGGTTCCTGGCCGCTGCCGCCGTCCGCTTCCGCGGAAATCGATGGATCGTCGGGCCGGTGGCCGGCTGGCTGGTCCTGGTGTTCCTGGTGGGGTCCGCGGCGCCGGCGCTTGTGCAGCGGCTGCGCGTGGAGCCGAGCGAGCTGGCGCTCGAGCGGGAGTACCTGGCCACCAACATCGAGTTCACGCGCAAGGCCTTCGGGCTGGAAGGTCTGGAGTCGCGTGACCACCCGGCCCGCGGCGAGATCGACGCGGAGATGGTCGCCGAAAACCGCGGGACGCTCCGCAACATCCGGCTGTGGGACGAGGGCCCGCTGCTCCAGAGCTACAACCAGATCCAGTTCTTCCGCCTCTACTACGACTTCATGGCCGTGCACACGGACCGCTACACGGTGGACGGCGAGCTGCGGCAGGTGATGCTCGCCACGCGCGAGCTGGCCGCGGACAAGCTTCCGGCCGAGGCCCAGCGCTGGGTCAACCGGCACCTCCAGTTCACCCACGGCTACGGCGTGGCCATGAGCCCCGTGACGGAAGTCGATGCCGGTGGCCGACCCACCTTCTTCATCCGCGATGTCCCGCCGGTGGGCCGGATTCCACTCGACCGTCCCGAGATCTACTACGGTCTCCGCAGCCTGGACTTCGTGATCGCCCGCAGCGGGATGCAGGAGTTCAACTACCCCGGCCAGGAGGGGCCCGAGTACACCAGCTACGAGGGAAGCGGCGGCGTCCTCCTCGGCTCGTTCTTCCGCCGGCTGCTCTACGCCTGGCAGTTCCGAGACCTGAACATCCTGATCACCGGCGAGGTGGGGCCGGAGAGCCGGATCCAGTACCAGCGGACCGTGTCGGAGCGCGTGGGCACGATCGCTCCGTTCCTCAGGAATGACCGCGAAGCGTACGCCGTCGTCGCCGATGGCCGGGTGTTCTGGATCCAGGACGCCTACACGGTCACCAGCAGGTACCCCTACGCGACGCGGTGGGAAGGCCGGTTCAACTACATCCGCAACAGCGTCAAGGCGGTCGTGGATGCGTATGACGGGAGCGTGGACTTCTACGTCTTCGAGCCCGACGACCCGCTGGTCCGCACCTACGGGGCGATCTTCCCGGGACTCTTCAAGCCGCGCGAGGAGATGCCGGAGTCCCTCCGTGCACACGTACGGGTGCCGCTCGACCTGTTCACGGTCCAGACGCAGATGCTGCTGCAGTACCACATGCAGGACCCGGTCGTGTTCTACAACAAGGAGGACCAGTGGGACGTCCCCGTCCAGACGTCCTTCGGCCGCTCCGAGTCCCTCCGGCCGTACTACATCGTGGCCCGGCTACCGGGAGAAGAGAAGGAGGAGTTCCTGCTGATCCAGCCGTTCACGCCCGACAACCGGCATAACCTGGTGGGGTGGATGGCGGCACGGAACGACGGCGAGCACTACGGCGGGCGGATCCTGTTCCGCTTCCCGACGGGCCGGCACGTGGACGGCCCCAACCAGATCGAGGCCCGGATCGACAACGACGCGGTCATCTCCGAGCAGTTCACGCTGTGGGGCCAGGTGGGCTCGGAGGTGATGCGGGGGATCCTCCTCGTCATCCCCATGGGTGACGCCATTCTGTACGCCGAGCCGGTCTTCCTGAAGCCGGAGACACTCGAGTTCCCTGAGCTGCGCCGCATCATCCTGGCCGACGTCCGGCAGGTGACCATGCACCAGACGCTCGAGGCCTCCGTCGCCGCGCTGATCGGGGAGTTGCCCGCGGTGGAGCCGGTCACGGAGGGCGCGGTGCATGAGGCGGGTGCAGCCGAAGCGGGGGCGGACCCGGACGTGGAGGTGACCCCTGCGCTCGTGGACTCGATCCGCTACGAGCTGCGGCAGACCATCGACAGGCTGCGGACGCTGCTCGACCGGCTGGAGTGAGGCTCTCGCTGAGGCGGGGCCTTGGCCCCCCGGGACCGAGGAGATGACCGGGGAGCGGGGCCTGTGCGGCCGCGGGGGGGCAGCTGTCGCGGTGACAAAGGCGGTGACAGCGCCCACCAGCGCTGGCCAGCGCTCTCCAGCGCAAAACCCGCATCCTTCAGCGCCAGTCAGCGGTCACCGGCGCTCGTTTCTAGCCTGATAAGCGTGAGGTCGGTGGTTGTGCTGCGCGCGCCTTCGGCGTGCTCGCAACGCTGAACGACGCGACAAATCCACCCGGGCCCATTCACAGGAAGCCCCGTCCGACGGGGCTTTCGTGCATCTGCGGGGTGAGCGATCTCAATCGATTGAGACACGCGGTGACAAAGGCGGTGACAAGC
>CBDUVN010000114.1:0-5833 GCA_965370685.1 uncultured bacterium
CGATCGAGCGCTCGAACGCGGGGTGCCCCGGGTCCGTGACATCCCACACGTGAATCCGGGCTGGAGGATCGGTCCACACCCAGGCCCAGTCCCGGCCATCCATTCCCTCGAACACCCGGATCCCGGCTGCCGCGCCTCCAGTGCCGGGCAGCGGAGCCACGGCGATCGGCCGAAGCGCCGTGGTCGGCCTCCTGCCTTCCACCTGTACGACCGCCGACGAGGAGAGAGCGCCGCGAGCCGCCGTCACCAGCCAGGTCCCGGACTGCGGCGCGACAAACGCCCCATCCTGGTCGACACGCGCGAAATGTCCGCCGTCGATCGGCGTGGAGGACCAGTGCACCCGGCCGTCTTCCAATTCGATTCCATCGACCGAGCGAACGCTCGCCGTGAAGTGAAGAACCTCGCCGGACAGGGCGAGCGCCTCGTGCGGCGACACGGTCAGGATCCGGGCGCGATCCGGGACCACCCCGAGCTCGACGTCGGCCGAATCTGGCCCGCTGGTCGCCGTGACTCGCGCCGATCCCGGTGCCACCCCGGTCACCACTCCCGCATTGTTGACCCGGATCACGGACCTGTCGCTCGAGGCCCAGTGGACCGGACCGGGCCAGGCCCTGCCTTCCTCGCCGACGGTCGCCACGACCCGGAGCAGGAATCCGGCGGGAATCGGTGAGTCCGGTGCGCGAAGCGTGAGCAGTCCGCGACCAGCAGCAGTCGGCGCCGGCGCCGCTGATGGCCTGAGGTCCGCCTCCGGGTCCGCCCAGGCGACCTGGCCGGTTGCAGCCGTGAGAGAATCATCGCCACCGGGCGTCACTTCCGGTCCGTCGGTCCGTTCGGCTTGCTCCCCGCCGGTCTCGCCGGCCGCCACGCCCGGTCCCACCACTGGCGCGCCGGCGGTCGAGCTTCCCGCGCATCCCGCGAACGCCAGGCAGGCCACCGCGGCCAGGACCGTAGCGAGCCGAGCTCGGCGGGAGCGGCCGGCCCTCACGGACCCGCCGACGTTTCGTCCACCGGTAAGTCCGCCGGAACGTCCACCGGAACATCAGCCGCGGCACCCGCGAAACGCCGTGCCAGCACAGGATTCAGAAGGAGGAAAGCCACCAGGGCGATCGTCCACTGGAACAGGACCGTGCCCACGTTGAAGCTGGAAAACGGGGTGAACGTCGCCCACAGGCCTTCGTCGCTCACGGCCTGACTCATCCACCAGCCGAGCAGGACAACCGCCTCGATGAGCACGAGCACGATCGCGACATTCCACCAGCGCCCGATATGCAAGTCACTTCCGGGTCGGTTGATCAGCGTCCGGCGGAACCGATCCAGGCCGTAGCGCATGACGCCGAACGCGAAGAACAGGCCCGACAGCATCAGGCCGACGCCCCATACCCAGTCCTGGTTCTGGAAGAACTCCAGCGACAGTGCGGACGGCATCCCGAGCAGGAATCCCGCGACCGCGACCGTCCGGATCGCGCGTTTTCGCGAATAGCCGGCGTCGATCAGCACCCGGGAGGCGAGCTCGATCATCGCGATCAGGCTGCTCCAGGCCGCGAAGAACAGGGCGAGGAAAAAGAAAGACATGAACAGTCGCCCGGCCGGCATGCGGGCGAACAGCTGCGGAACCCAGATGAAGGTGAGGCCTTCGTTCCCGGCGCCGACGATCGCCTCACCGGCCTCGGGGAGGATGGCGAACGCCGTGCACAGCACCATGATTCCCGCCAGCAGGGAGATCGCGTTGTTGCCGAATCCGAGTACGAACGCGTTCAGCGTCGTGTCTTCCCGCGGCCGCAGATACACGGCATAGGCCAGGATCAGGCCCCACCCGGCCCCGGTATCCCACGCATTCTGGGTCAGGGCCTCGAGCCAGATCCGGGCCTCCAGCAGATCGCCCCACTCGGGAGTGAACAGGAAGGCCAGGCCCCGCTCCGCTCCGGGCAGAGTCACGGCACGCGCCGCGAGCACGATGATCAGCAGGAACAGCCCCGGGATCAGCACCCGTGCCGCCCGTTCGATCCCTCGGACGCCGCGGGAGACGACGAATACGCCGAGTCCCAGGGCGAGCGCGTGAGTGAAAACCGCCGTCCAGGAGCCGGCGAAGCCCTGCCAGTACGCCGTGGCGGCCTCGGGTGAGTTCATCGGGATTCCGCCCGTGACGGCGCCCCACAGGTAGCGGAGCGTCCAGCCCATGACCACCGAGTAGTAGAACATGATCGCCGTGGCGGTAAACGCCACCCATGCGCCCATCCAGGCGAACCGCTCCCCGAACAGGCGGGTGAACGCGCCGATCGGTCCGCACCTCGTCTCCCGCCCCATCGCGAACTCGACCAGGATGAGCGGGATCGACCACAGCAGAAGAAACACCACCCAGGCGATGAGGAACGAGCCTCCCCCGTTCGTGCCCGCCACCCGTGGAAAGCGCCAGATGTTGCCGGTGCCCACGGCCATGCCGAGCATCACGAGCATCGTGCTCCAGCGGGAGGAGAACCGTTGTTTTTCGCTCAAGCGCTTTCCTCCTCGGACTCGAAGTCGTTCAGCCAGGCGACGAGCTCCCGGTTGAAATCCTCCGGCATGCTGATGTGCGAGCAGTGCCCCGTGTCATCCACCTCGACGTAGAGTGCGCCCGGAATCCGCTCGGCGATGTCGCGCGCCCAGACAGCCGGCGTGTAGGTGTCCAGCGGTCCCTTGAGCACCAGGGTCGGAACGTGGATCTTCGCCAGTTCGGGCCTCAGGTCCTCGGACTTCAAGAGCCGAATTCGCCGACCCGAGATCTGCGGCGGCTCTGTGCGCGAGCCCGTCCACAGCGCGTAGTCTACGACCCGCTCCCAGCCGGGGGACGAATCATAGATCCACACATCGTGCTGACTCCACAACCTCCCGAGCCGGCGCGCGGCCCCGGTGGGCAGATACCGGTTGGTCGTCACGGCGACCGGGGCGAGGAGCGTGGCGTTCAGTCCCACGTGCTCGTAGCTGACCCGGGCGAGCGTGTTCGCCAGCACGAGTCCCCGGACCCGCTCCGGGTAGCGGGATGTGAGCCGTATGGCGATCGCTCCGCCCAGGCTCTGGCCGATCACGATCGCCGAATCGATATCCAGGAAATCCAGCAGCTCGACGGCATCTTCGGCGAACCGGTCGAACGTGGCATCGTCCGGGAATCGGCTGCGGAGATCTGCCGCGATCACGTGGAACCGGCGGGCCAGAACGGGTACCTGGAAGCGCCAGGTTTCCTTCATTCCGTCGGCGCCGGGGATCAGCAGCAGGGCCGGACCCTCGCCCGCCTCGATCCAGGTGATCACCTCGCCGTCCGACAGCTGGAGTCGGTTCGAGACGTACGGGTTTCCGTCCAGGTCGAGCACCGGCGGCCGGACCAGACGGTTGTTCCGCCGCGTTGCCAGGCGCATCCAGGCGACACCGCCCACGACGGCACCGAGGGCTCCGGCGAGCCACCGGTTCATCGCCCGCCCGCCGGGTGTGGCTCCACCAGGTCGTCCGCGCTCGCCGCGACCACGGGCAGACTCGGAACCGCGCCGTCGAACCGGTAGACAGGGAATTCCCGGTCGGCGTCATCCCGGGCATCCGGGACATCCGGCGCATCAGGCGCATCCGGGGTATCCGGGGCGGAGTCACTGGACCCGAGCGCCGGGAGAGGTGACCGGAACCACCCATCCGCTGAACCGGGCTCGATCAGCGTGAACAGGAGTCGCTCACGGGCCTGGTCCGATCGCACCAGCCAGCTGCCAGCCGGAAGCGTGCGGTCCGCCGCGGGCTCGACGGAGTCGGGAGTTTCGTACGCGCTCACCCTGAGACGTACGGGCTCCAGCAGACGCTCCACCTGAATCCCGTGCCGCAGGAGATGAGCGACGAGTTCGGTTTCTTCCGGCAGGATCAGCCAGGCCGCGGGCACCGGCAGCGCGGACCGGACCTCGATCGCAGGTCGCCACTGGTCGACCGTGTACGGCACGGCAGCTCCCCTGTCAGACCAGCGAAGCCACTGCAGCGATGGGCGGTCTGGATTGGCGACATGCTCCGCTCGCAAGGCAAGGGATGGACTCGCCGTTTCCCCATCATTCGGGCTCTGCCACGTGCGCGCGAGCACCTCCTCCGACATTCCCGCGATGACCTCGAGAAACGACACCGCAGTCAGGTACAGACGATCGGTCCGCCGTGACAGGTCATCGATCTCATAGCTCGATGCCGTCTCGAGCAGCAGTGCAAGGCTGCCCGCGAGCGAGAAGGCGTTCCGCGCATTGTTCGCGGTGATCGGAGCGAACGAGAAGAAGATGTCCTCCGGGTCCTCCGCCCCTGTCTGTTCGGCAGGATCCGGATTCTCGGCCACATAGTCGTGGAATCGCACGTCGGCCGTGGACAGGGCTCGCACTACGTACGGGAGGAGCCAGAAACGGGCGAGCTCGGTGAGTCGAGGGTCCACGTTCGGATGTGTCGGCAGGCCGACCTGTGCTTCGTACGGGGTTGGCCCCATCTCGTGCAGATCCAGCACGACGTGCGGCTCGAGCGCGGCGTGCAGCTCCCACAAGGCCCGGTTCGCAGGCGATGCGAGTGTAACGTGGTCGCGGTTCGGGTCGAGTCCGCTCCCGTCCGATCGCGTGCCGTCACGCATCCCCACCGGGTTCATCACGGGGACGATCGTCACCTCGATCTCGTCCAGCAGCGGACGGAGATCCCCGACGGAAAGGTCTCGAGCCAGTCTGAGCGCGACCTCGTAGCCCGTGCGCTCGTCTCCATGCTGCGAACCGATCACGAGAACCCGGACGCGGGCGCCGTCACCCTCGATCCCGCGGGAGGCGGCGGCGATCCCGGGGGACGCGGCGCCGAGGCCGATAGTCGCCATCGGGATGACGGCCGGAGGCCCCGTCGCTCCGTCGGGCAGCGTGACGAACGGGGCAACCCGCATCACCGGGCCCGCCAGTGCCGCGAGCTCGGTCAGCCAGGTGAGCGCGGTGTCCGGGGATGTATACGCCATGTAGCTCGTGGCCTCGGCCGGGGTCTGCTTTGCCGAGGGTGCCGTGTCTGAATACCCGGTCTGCGCATGCGCGACGGACACGGAAGTTCCGATTGAAACGGCGAGCAATGCGGCGATCCACCCCGCACATTCGAGCGGACGGAGATTCACGTGCCGGCGATCATTCGAGCCGATCCCGGACCGTCGCGACGAGCGGGTCTGCGACGAGTCCGGGCTCACCCAGAAGCTCCGCCAGCTCCGTCGCGTCGCGTGACAGTCCGCCGGCCAGCCACTGGCCGAGGAACTGCCCGCTGCGCGGATTGCGGAACCAGTCGGGGTCGAAACGTTCCTCCAGCGCCCGACCGAGTGTTGCGGCGAGCAGGCGGGCGCGCAGTTCACGTGCCGAGCCGAACCGCTGCCCCAGTCGCGTGAGAAACCCCCGCGGATCGTGTCGGACGCGGGTCGCATCGTACATCAGCTCGGCCCAGCGTACTCCGAGTGATTCGGGCCGTTCGCTCTCGCACACTTCCAGATCGAACTGGAGTCGGGCGGCCAAACGCCGCAGATGATACAGATCGAGGAAGGCCGCCAGGCGCAGGTATTGCTCCAGTGGACGGCTCTCGATCCCTCTCGCCCGACGCACCCAGTCGGGATTCTGGGCCAGGTCCGCGAACAGGGCCCCGTGCGCTTCGGCGACGGATCGATCCCCGATCGATCGATACTCGAACGGAAGGGATGGATCCGTCCTCGACCAGTGCACGGTCTCGCCAATCTCCCACAGGAGCTTTCGACACGAGCCGGGTGTCACGGTCGGCGTGACGAACAGAACGACCCGATCGGGCACGCGGATCGGCGAGCAGAATGCCTTCATCCCGGGGCCGGGCA
>CBDUVN010000115.1:0-5826 GCA_965370685.1 uncultured bacterium
CCGAAGCTGAGACTCCCGAGAGACCCCGCTGGCGACAGCCAGGAGACTCCCGAGTGCCGGGCTTCAGAGCGCTTCACCCACCGTCCGCTCGCATTCTGGCAGTCAAGGAGCATTAATGCCCCGCTGCCCGTTTCTCGTTGAGGGCAGGCAACTCCGGCCAGGCGCAAGCAGTGTGCCGGCGTCCGCTTCCGCTACACACCGACGCTCACAGCACGATAACCCCGAAGACCGTCAATCGATAACGGTTCTTGACCCACCTTCGAAGCCCGACTACAGTTGCGCCAGCCAAAGTCCGGGAATACCGGGCTCCGACCGACTGAACTCGTTCAGGAAAAACAGATCAGGTGATGCGACACCCCCGGCGCCCGCTACAGAGCGCCCTGCCGATCTTCGCGATCGTGGCCGCGGCCGTGCTCCTCTCCGGGTGCGGGGGGCCGTTCCCCCAGTCGGCACTTCGCCCGGCCTCGGACTTTGCGACCAGCCTCGACGATCTGTTTCGCGGGATCTTCTTCTGGTCCGTGATCGTGTTCGTGCTCGTCGAAGGCGCGCTGCTTCTCGCAGTGTTCCGGTTCCGGGACCGGGAGGGGAAGCGCAGCGCGGAGCATGTTCACGGGAACACGATTCTCGAGATCGCTTGGACGATCGCGCCGGCCTTCATCCTGCTCCTGATAGCGGTTCCGACGATTCGCACGATCTGGGAGGTCGATCGCCCGACCACCGATCCCGACGCGCTGCTCATCGAAGCGGTAGGTCGTCAATGGTGGTGGGAATTTCGCTACCCGGACCTCGGAATCGTGACGGCCAATGAGATCCACGTGCCGGTCGGGCGGACCGTCGACATCCGGCTCACCTCGGCGGATGTGATCCACAGCTTCTGGTTTCCACGGGCCGGTGGAAAGCGGGACGTGATTCCAGGTCACGAAACCCAGTTGTGGTTCAAGATGGACTCGGTCGGAGTGTTCCTGGGTCAGTGCGCCGAATTCTGCGGGCTGTCGCACGCGCTGATGAAGATGGAGATGGTGTCGGAGAGTCCGGAGGAATTCGCGGACTGGGTATCCGTGCAGCAGGGGTCGGCGCTGGGCACTGGGGAGACAGCTCCACCCCCGGCAACCGTGGAGCCGGCAGAAGGCGAGGAAGCGCTGGAGCCGCAGGCCGATCCTCTGTCCCCGGGGCTTCGCGCGGTGCTCGATGCCGGGAATCAGGCGTTTCTCGGGTCCGGCTGCATCGCCTGTCACCGCATTGAAGGGACGGTTGCGGCGGGAGTTCTGGGGCCCGACCTGACGCACGTCGGAAGTCGGCGGACGATCGCCGCCGGAATCCTCGAGAACACGCCGGAGAACCTGGAGCGCTGGCTTCGGGACCCGGCGGCAGTGAAGCCGGGTGTACTGATGCCCACGCTGACCCTGGATGAGGACACGATTCGGATTCTCGTGGCCTACCTAGAGAGCCTGAAGTAGGAGCGAAGATCCGAATGGCAGTCACCGAATCCGCGCGAGAAGACGCCGGCATGCACGCCGGCCACGAGGGTACCTACGAGGGCGGGCCGTGGAGCTGGATCACCACGGTCGATCACAAGCGAATCGGCGTCATGTACGCCGTGTTCGCGGGCTTCTTCTTCCTCGTCGGAGGACTGGAAGCGCTGCTCATCCGGCTCCAGCTCGGATCGCCGGAGAACACGCTGATCGACCCCGACCTGTACAACCAGCTGTTCACGATGCACGGCACGACGATGGTTTTCCTGGCCATCATGCCGCTGTCGGCGGCGTTCTTCAATTTCGTCGTCCCGTTGCAGATCGGCGCGCGGGATGTGGCCTTTCCGAGACTGAACGCGTTCAGTCTCTGGGTGTTCGTGTTCGGGGCGTTCTTCATGAACGCCAGCTTTCTGTTCGGCGGAGCTCCGGATGCCGGCTGGTTCGGCTACGCGAACCTGACGTCGACGCAGTACTCACCGGGGATGCGGATCGATTTCTGGGTGCTCGGACTCATGGTCCTCGGCGTGAGCTCGATCGCGGCTGCGCTGAACTTCATCGTCACGATCATCAATCTCAGGGCCCCGGGCATGTCGCTGATGCGGATGCCCCTGTTCACCTGGATGACCTTCGTTACTTCATTCCTCCTGGTGCTGGCATTCCCGGCGATTACGGTCGGACTCGTGCTCCTGTTGTTCGACCGGACGTTCGGGACCTCGTTTTTCAATCCGGCCGCCGGCGGTGACGTGCTGCTGTGGCAGCACCTGTTCTGGATCTTCGGGCACCCGGAGGTCTACATCCTGCTTCTTCCGTCGCTCGGAATCGTGTCCGAAGTCATCCCCACGTTCAGCCGGAAGCCGCTGTTCGGCTATCCGTTCGTGGTCTACTCGGGAATCCTGATCGCCTTCCTCGGATTCGGGGTGTGGGCACATCACATGTTCTCCGTCGGTCTCGGCCCGGTCGCGAACACCGTGTTCTCGGTGACGACGATGCTGATCGCGATTCCGACCGGCGTGAAGATCTTCAACTGGATCGCGACGATGTGGGGCGGGTCGCTCCGGTTCAAGACTCCGCTGTACTTCGCGGTCGGGTTTATCGCGATGTTCATTATCGGGGGTCTGTCGGGTGTGATGCACAGCTCCGCGCCCTCCGACCTGCAGCAGACAGACTCCTATTTCATCGTCGCGCACATCCATTACGTGCTGTTCGGGGGCGTGATCTTCGCGTTGTTCGCCGGGGTCTACTACTGGTTCCCGAAGATCACGGGAAGAATGCTGAGCGAAGGCATCGGGAAGGCACACTTCTGGTTGATGCTGATCGCGTTCAACCTGACGTTCTTCCCGCAGCACTACCTCGGGCTGCATGGCATGCCGCGCCGGACGTTCACCTACCAGGAGGGTCTCGGCTTCGAGGCGATGAACCTGATGTCGACGATCGGGTCGCTGCTGCTCGGGTTCTCGATCCTGATCTTCCTGTGGAACGTGTTTTACAGCCTCCGGAAGGGAGAGTCGGCCGGACCGGACCCGTGGGGCGGCGCCACCCTGGAGTGGGCGATCGATTCGCCACCGCCGCATTACAACTTCCGGGTCGAGCCCGTCGTGCACAGCCGGGATCCGCTGTGGGTGGAAGGCGGACTTGACGTGAACGTGAACGACCCGACGGCACCGGAGCCGCACATGCCGAGCCCGTCGCTGTGGCCGTTCATCCTGGCGTTCGGACTGATTGTGGTGGCGATCGGAGCTGTTTCGAAGACCCTGCCGGTCGTGCTGGCAGGGGCCGGGGTCGTCGTCGTGTCGATCTACGGCTGGGCGTTTCAGCCGCTCGAGCGCTGAGCAACGAGAGGAACCATCGTGAGTGAAACCGCCGCGGCCTCCGCGGAGATGCACCATACGTCGACGGGGCTTCCGAATCGGAAGCTGCTGATGTGGGCGTTCATCGGGTCCGAGTGCATGCTGTTCGGCTCGCTGATCATCACCTACCTCGTGTATCGGGGCCGCAGCATCGTCGGGCCGTACCCGGAGGAGCTGCTCAACATTCCGTTCATCACGGTCACGACGTTCGTGCTCCTGATGAGCAGCCTGACGATGGTCCTCGCGCTCGCCGCCGTGCAGCGGAACGACATGCGGCAGGGCAAGCTGTGGCTCCTGATGACGGCGTTGCTCGGTCTCGTATTTCTCTCCGGGCAGGTGTACGAATTCACGCACTTCGTGCACGAAGGACTCGGGCTCACGACCAATCTGTTCGGCGCGAGCTTCTTCCTGCTCACCGGTACGCACGGCGCGCACGTGTTCGTCGGAGTTCTATGGCTTCTGAGCCTGTTCGTGCTCGCGATTCGCGGGAAGCTCACGAGCACGAACGCGGAGACAGTTGAGATCACGGGACTTTACTGGCATTTCGTGGACGTCGTGTGGATCGTTCTGTTCACGATCATCTATCTGCTGGTCTAGGAGAGGCGGGAATGGAGAACTCCACGGCGGAACACGCTCACGCGAGCGTGAAGTCGTATCTGATCGTCGCGGCCGTGCTGGGGATCCTCACGGCGGTCGAAGTGATGATCTTCTACATGGAAGCACTGAAGCCGATTCTCGTTCCACTGCTTCTCACCTTGTCGGCCGCGAAATTCACGCTCGTCGCCGGCTTCTTCATGCATCTGAAGTATGACTCGAAGATCTTCCGTGGCCTGTTCGTCGGACCGCTCGCGGTAGCGATCGTGATCCTCCTTGCCATGCTGGCTCTGTTCGGCGTGTTCAGTGGAGGCGGCGGGGCCGCGTGAGATCGGAGTGCAGGTTCTGTCGCAGGCGGAGATCACGGCCCGGGCCTCACGTTCCGGGCCGTGCTGCGTTGAGGGGTGTGTGTGGGTAAGGACAGGCGAGAGCTGACCGGCATCCAGTCGGACGGTGACCAAGCCGTGGTCGAATTCCGGATCGAGGACATGGACTGCGCCAGCTGCATGGCCACGATTCGCTCCGCACTGAACAGACAGCCGGGATTCGTGGAAATGGCCGGGAGTCCCGTGTCGAGGCGTGTGACGGTCGCCTACGACGCCGCGCTCACGGACGCAGAGAGCCTGCGACGCGTGATCACAGATCTCGGGTACCGGGCCCACCCAGCGGACGACGTGGTGTCGGAGCGCGTGGGAATCTGGCGTTCGAAACGGGCCGTCCTCACGTACATCGCGGGCGCTTTCTTCATCGCCGGACTGCTGGTGCGCCTGCTCGGCGGCCACGGACTGGCATCCCACACCTCCGGTTTCGGCACTCCTCCCGGCCTCGATGGAACCCTGTTTCTCATCGCAGCGGTCATCGGAGCATGGAATTTCGTGCCAAAGGCGATCGGGGCGCTCCGGGCCGGCGTCCTGGACATGCATTTCCTGATGGCCCTGGCCGTGGTCGGGGCGGCGGCGATCGGCGAGTACATGGAGGCTGGGGCGATCGCCTTCCTGTTCTCGCTCGCCGAGCTGCTGGAGGGATTCGCGGTGGAGCGGGCGAACGCATCCGTGCGAGCGCTGATGAAGTTGTCTCCGGAGATCGCGATCGTCGTCCGGGATGGCAGGGAGGTCCAGGTCAGGGCCGCGGATGTCGAGGCGGGTGAGCGTGTGCTCGTGCGGCCCGGCGAACGGATTCCGGTCGACGGACGGATCCTGGAAGGGACTTCGGCGGTGAATGAATCGGCGATCACCGGGGAGGCCATGCCTGTCGACAGGGGGCCGGATGACCAGGTGTACGCCGGGTCGATCGTGCACGAGGGGTTTCTCGAAATCCTCAGCGAGCGGGGAGCGGAGGATTCGACGATCGCCCGCATGATCGAGCTGGTCGAGGAGGCCGAGCGCCGTCGGGCCCCGAGCGAGCGTTTCGTCGAGCAGTTCGCTCGCATTTACACTCCCACGGTGACGATGGCGGCCGCGCTGGTGATCCTCGTCCCGGTGCTGTTCTTCGACGCCTCGTTCGAAACCTGGCTGCTGCGCGGCCTGACCCTGCTGGTAATCGCCTGCCCGTGCGCACTCGTGATCTCGACCCCGGTGTCGGTGGTGAGCGCCGTTACGAGTGCGGCCCGGAACGGTGTGCTCATCAAGGGAGGGGAGAGCCTGGAGCGGATGGGAGAGGTGTCGGTGATGGCGTTCGACAAGACTGGCACGCTCACCCACGGTCGGGCCGACCTGGTGGACGTCATCCCGCTCGATGGTCTGTCCGCCGACGAAGCCCTGTCGATTGCCGCGGCGGCGGAGTCCCGTTCGGAGCATCCCCTGGGGAGGGCGATCGTCCGTGCCGCGCGCGAGCGCGGCGTCCCGTTCGAAAGTGCCCGGATCGATCGGTTCGAAGCGCTTCCGGGCCGGGGCGTGCGGGCCACGGTCGACGGG
>CBDUVN010000116.1:0-5797 GCA_965370685.1 uncultured bacterium
TCCGATTGCATCCGGCGCCTCCGCGGTCGGGTCAGGGGTCGGTGACGAGAGGGACCAACAGGGTCTCTCGCCGCGGCGGATAGCAGTATTCCTCGTCACACGACTGTAGCTGGACCCGGAGCTCGATCCGGTCGTCGGGCGACACGGCCGCCCGGTTCGCACCCCCGTCCCGGTTCGCGGGCAGCCGGACCCGAAGTCGCGCGACAGTCGTGTCTGTGAAGGACAACAGATCCAGCGTCTCGCTCGTGTAGCGGACCGTGACCGTGACCGGATCCGGCCATTCGATTCGGTCGATCTCCACACCATCCGGCGCGGAGACGACCTCGATCGACGTGGCGATCGGATTCAGGCCCTTCAGCTCCGGTGGCACGACTGGCTCGTCGGGCCATGAGTGGAAGCCGGCCGCGTGATCGATGGCCACCCGGATCTCGAGAAGCGGCGCCTCGCCTTCGGCGTCCTGCGAAGCCACCCGCTCGACGCCCGCGACACGCACCCGAACGGAGTCGGCCCCACCTCGAACGCCCTGCGCAAAGAGACCGGTGGGCGAGGCGATCGCGACCACGAGGAGCGCTGTCACGGCTGTCATCGGTGTCACGGCCGTCGCCCGGCGAACGAACCGGCCCGGGGCGGCCATCAGTTTTCGCTCCGGAGCACACGCGACAGCGTCTCGTCCAGTCGCTCGCCACGCAGGGACTCGTTGGTGGCCAGGATCGTTCCGTCCGGTCCGATGAGGATAGCACGCGGGATGTTCACGACGTCCAGGTCAGTGGCCAGCTCGCTTTCCGCGCCCTGCTCGACGAACACGTGCAGCCACGGCATCGGCCAGTCGCCCTCGGACCTGAATTTCTCCACATCCTCCCGCGCCAGGTCGAAGGACAGGCTGAGAATGGTGAAACCCTCCCGTGAGTACTTCTCGTAGGCCTCGTGCACGTACGGCATTTCGCTGATACATGGACCACACCAGGTGGCCCAGAAGTCGAGCATAACCACTCTGCCCTCGAGGTCCGCTCGGCTGATCGTAACGGACGGGTCGTCAATCGAGCGGACTTCAAAATTGGGAATCCGGCTGCCCGGCTGAATCAACCGGTCGGGCGCGTACAGCGCGGCTGCTTTTTCGGCGGCATTCGAGTCGGGATATTCGCCGATCAACCAGGCGTGGTAGGCCTCGAGCTCGTGCGCGCTGCCGCGCGCGAGCGCGTCCTCGAGCAGCCAGACGAGAGCCACGGGGCGCAGCCTGTCGCTCCCGCCTGCCTCCAGCTCCGGCGAGCGCAGGACGGCCAGCGCGTACTCCCTCGAGCGATCCCGGTTGCCAGTGGCGCTGAGTCCCTTCGACAGGCCGGATGGCTGGACCAACCACGCCGGTGATCCCGGCGGTATCTCTTCCAGCGCTGCTGCGGCGATTGCCGTATCGGTCCTTATCGGGGCGGCCATGTAGATCACGAGCATGATGTCACGCAGCTCCGGGTCGGGCTCCTCCGCCACCACCGATGCAACGATCATGGCATCCGTCACGCGATCGTAGGTCTCGTAGATCGCTCGCATTTCCGCGAGACTCGCCCCCGAGGCCGCCGCACGAGCCCGACGCTCGAAGTACGCATCGACCCGATCGAACAGGTGCCGGGTGTAGGTCCCGAACCGACCGGACGGGCTCGAGGGATCGATGAACCGGACCTCGCCAGCCCCGTCCTCCGCTTCCAGCGACGTCGGGTCGAGCACGATCGTGGTGAACGACCGATCGACATCCACGATCGATCGGTATCCGCCGGAGCCGTCGTAAGCGAAGCGTCGTGCCCGCGGGTCCTCGATCGGCGCCGTCCAGGTCACCCCGAGGAACTGGTAGGCCAGCGTGTCGGCTTCCGTCGCGACGTCGACGACTCGCAGACCGTCGGCCCGCGGTAGCAGTGGAAGAGTGCCACGGTCCTCGGCGAACTCGTTGAAATCCCCGATCAGCGTCGCGCCGTCGAGTCCGTCCCGCAGCTCGTGCCGCCCGAGTCGGACCTCGACTTCGATCTGATCTTCCTCTCCCGTGAGGAGCAGACCCACCCGCTCGCCCCGGTGACCGATCCCGGAAAACCAGGCGAGGAATACGCCGGTTGTATCGACGGCCAGGGACCAGCTTCCGTCGGGCTGCACGACGGTGGATGCGAGCACATCCCCGCCAGGCCACTGGTGGACATGGACGTGAGCCACGGAGATCGGGCTCCCGTCGTCTCCGACGAGCGTGCCCGAGATCCGGGTCGGCCGCGGTCGCGCGTGGTCTTCCTGTCCGGCTCGCGCTCCCGGAATCCCGGCCTGCACGAGCGAGTCTCCGGTCGGCGACTGTGCGGCGGCCGACAGCGGGGCCAGGAGGAGAATGACTGCGATGATCGTGGGCATCGGCTCCATGTTGGTTCGTGTACAGTGATGCGACGGTCCGCCTCGTGCTTCCGGCTACGACCGCGCCCCGCGCAAGTTTTCTGAAACGGCGGCTTTACTCCGTGACCGGGATCCGGTCGGCGTTCGCCTCCAGCCACTGCTCGAACGTCTGGAGCCGCGGGTTCAGCGAGCGAGAGAATTCGGGGTCGCGCGGGCCGCAGTACTCCTCCTGGAAGTCCCGCCACACCTGGAACATGTTCCCCAGATCTTCCGCGCCCGGGAATCCGAAACCCCGGTAGACGGCAGGCTCCACGTTGTTGAAGCCGACGTCCATTTCCATCGCCCGTCCGAGCGCCGCAGCCATCTCCGGCCCCGTCAGGTGATCGCTCGAGATCGCGACGGTCTGCCCGACAAGCTCATCGCCGCGTTGGAAGATCCCGTATGCGCAACGGCCGATATCCTCCACCGCCATGCCGGGCACTTTGCCATCGCCGACTGGAATCGTGATGGCGTACCGACCGTCGGGTCCCTTCGCCGGTCCGAGGCCGAAGTGAATGAAGTTGTCCCAGTAGAACGAGGTAAGGAGGAAAGTCGTCGGGACTCCGGCTTCGGTGAACAGAACGTCTGCCGCGCCCTTGGCGTCGAAGTGCGGAACCTTGTAGCTGTCCAGCAGCGTCGGCATCCGGTCGTCGTCCAGCGGCACCCACTTACGTGTGTCCTCAAGGGTAGACCAGATCACGTGCTTCAGGCCGGCCTGTTTTGCGGCGCGGGCGAGATTCCCCGCCTGGGCGGTCTCCTTCTCAGGCGAGAAGTGCTCCCAGAAATTGGTGACGAAGTACGCGCCGTACGCTCCATCGAGCGCCCGGACGAGGCTCGCTTCATCGTCGAGGTCCGCCACCACGACCTCGGCCCCCGCCGCGGCCAGCGCCTTCGCGTTGTCGGAGTCCGGGTTCCGGGTGATCGCGCGGAGCACGAAGCCGCCATCCGGGTCGTCGAGAATCGCGCGGGCCAGTCCGCCGCCCTGTGCGCCGGTCGCGCCCACGACGGCGATGATCTTCCTGTCAGGCATGAGAATCCTCCGGGAATGGGTGTGAGCCTCGGTAGTTCAATGAACCCGGCCTTCAGTTTCCAGTTCCCACAGGCGCTGCATTGTGATGGATCGTGGCACACGGTGATCGGGGCATCCCGCTCCTCCTCCCGGCCGATCGGCGACGCCGGGCACTACATCCGGAGTGCCTCCGCCTCCCGCGCCGCACGCCCTTCTTCGGCCCGGGTGGCCGAAATCAGAGCGCGGACGGAGTCTTCGTTCGCGGGCAGCTCGAGACGATGTCCCGGGACGATCTGATCCGGTGTCAGGTGGTAGGCCAGCGACCTGCTCACGTACCGCGGGACGTCCGAGAACAGTTCGACCTCGTACCAGTCACCGGTCACGCCCGCGAGCGGAAACAGCGTTCCCTTCTGCGCGCGCCCGACGATGACCTGGTCGAGGCCCGGCCCGGTCCGGACGTTCACGTCGAAGTGTGAAAGGACGACGAAGTCGCCGGAGTCTGGAGCCTGCGCACGGACCAGCGCAGGTCCTGCGGAAGAAGCCAGGCAGACGATGCCGACGGCGATCAGAAAATGGGACATGTCATACCTTCCGGACGGTGGTGTGATTCGTCCGGAAAAGGGAGTGGGAAGATAACGCCCGCCGGCCAGCCCTGCCGCCGACCGCGACCCATCCGGGTTAAGGGGTGCGCGAACGGGCTCGAAGTACTATCATTTGCCGAATTCCGTACAAATACGGATATTGATTTTGTGAAATCGGCGCGTTTGCGCCGCTGTTCATTCCGGGGAAGCGAACCCCGGAACAGACAAGGAGAGCAAGGCATGTACTCGATTCGAAAGGCGATCCTCGGGGTCGCGCTGATCGGAACGATCGGAGCGCTCGGTGCGTGCGCTGACGATCCTCTCCCGCCGTGGGAGCCTGAGGGCGACGGCCCGGTGATCACGATGACCGGCCCGAACGGCGGCACGACGGTCCTGCCGGGCGCTGTGGTCACGATCACCTGGACCGCGACCGACAACGACGGCATTCCCTCCGTGGATCTGACCTACACGGCCGACGACGTCGCGGAGACCGTGATCGCCAGCGACCTGGTGGACGGCGTCTACGACTGGACGACTCCGGCGGACGTGGTCCTGTACGGAGTGACGATCAAGGGCGTGGCCACGGATGCGTCAGGCCTGACGGACGAGGACATGACGGACGGCATGCTGGCGGTGATCCAGTTCTCCGAGCGCGGCTACGTGACGAGCGCCGGCTGCGTGGACTGCCACGCGGGCGCGTACACGGACGTGTTCGACTTCTCCGGGCACCCGTACAAGCTGAACAAGGTGGTGGACGGAGTTCCGCCCACCTACCCGAACAGCGTCGTGCCCAGCCCGCCCGACGGCGTCCTGTGGTCTGACGTGAGCTACGTGATCGGCGGATACGGCTGGAAGGCCCGGTTCATCGGTACCGAGGCGTTCAACCAGGGCTACATCATCACGCCTGCGGCGGGTGCGAACCAGTGGAACCTGCTGCCCGAGACGTGGACGGACTACCATCCGGGCGAAGTGAAGCCGTACGACTGCGGCTCCTGTCACACCACCGGCTGGCAGTCGCTGGACGAGAACGGCGGGGTGCACCAGGATGGGCTCACGGGCTTCGAGGGCACGTTCGAGGAGCAGGGAGTCACCTGCGAGCAGTGCCACGGCGTCGGTGTCGACCACGTTGCGACGCAGTCTTCGGACGACATCACGGTCGATATCAGCCCCGAGCTGTGCGGCAGCTGCCATAACCGGGGTCTGGATCCGATCGATCTGATTCCGGCCAGTGGCGGATTCATCAAGCACCACGAGCAGTACAACGAGTGGGCGAACTCCGGGGCGCATTTTGCTGGTGCCGCCGATTGCTACGCCTGCCATGACTCGCACCTCGGCACCCTGTACGACAACGGCGGTTTCATCACGACGTGTGAGACCTGCCACGCGGACAAGGCGGACAATAACAATCACCTTACGGCCATCGATTGCGTGACCTGCCACATGCCGAAGGCCAGCAAGTCGGCCGTGCCCGCGACGGACAACACGATTTACGAGGGCGACATCCAGACTCATATCTTCAAGATCAACCCGGCAGCCGTCGGTATGGATGAGTTCTTCACTGCGGACGGTTCGGCCGTGGTGGATGATCCCATCGGCGTGACGCTGGACTTCGTCTGCTATCAGTGCCACAACGATCCAGGCGGTGAGGGTGGCGGCTTCAGCGAGAAGACTCTGGCGGAGCTGTCGGCGAAGGCGACCGGCATTCACGCCGCGCCGTGATGTTTTTCTGACTGTAGGACCGAGCCGGAGCGCGCTCTCCTGCTCCGGAACGGAAGGACGAGGGGCCGATTCCCATCAGGGGGTCGGCCCTTCG
>CBDUVN010000117.1:0-5738 GCA_965370685.1 uncultured bacterium
CAGATACGGCCGAAGCGGTCGTGAATCCGGGAGGAGACAATGGGACGGATGGGAACGGGAGACCGCGACTGGAGGACTCGGGCGGTACCGGTGCTGGCGGGAATGGCCCTGGTCGGCCTCGTGGCGTGTGGCGGAGAGGATGCTCCCACGGAGCCCGTCGGCGGATCCGTGGTGAACGAGGCGCTGCTCGCGGACGCGGAGCTGGGCAGCGCGATAGATGAGCTGACGCAGGATATCGGGCTGAGCGACGATCAGCGTGCCGCGATCCAGGAGCTGGTGGCGAACGGACGGGATCGGGCAGGAGAGCCCGGGGCTGCGTGGTACGCGGCGGCCGAGCTGCAGGGGATCCTCACCAGCGAGCAGATCGCTGAGCTCGACAGCCGAATGGCGAACACGAGGGATCGGGTCGGGATGAAGCACGGAGAGCGATCCGAGATGCGTGCGAGGGACGGAGAGCGCACGAGGGACGGAGGGCATGCAAGGGACGGAGCCGGGTCATTCGGACGGATGTCCGGCGATGGACACGGATTCGCGGGGCTCGAGCTGACCGAAGAGCAGCGCACGCAGATCCGGGCCGTGGTCGAGTCACACCAGGCGGAGCTGGACGAATTGCGGGAGGAGCTCCGGAGTGGCGACCTGTCGCGCGAGGAGATGCGGAGTCGGGCGGAATCGGTTCACGAGGTGATCCGCGCCGAGATCGAGCCCCTGCTCACGCAGGAACAGCGGGACCGGTTGCAGGAGCGCAAGGCAGGGATGGAGGAGCGCCGCGTGGCAGCCGGAGAGCATCGGGAAGCAGCGCTGGAGCGGAGAGAAGCACAGCACGCAGCCATGGTCGATGCGCTGGGGCTGACGGACGCCCAGACTGAAGTGCTTGCTACTTTGCGCGAGGGCCGCCCCGGCGGATCCGCACGAGCCGGAGATGAGTCCAGGTCCGAGATCCGTGATGCGCACCGCGCAGTGCTGGCGGAGGTACTGACGGAAGAACAGCAGGAGATCGTGATGCTCCACCAGGCGCTGGGGGCACACCGGTTCCAGGCCGCGGCCCATGAGGGGCGACGGCGGGGGCACGGCGAGCACAGAGCGCACCCGGGCGGTCACGGAGGCCACGCGGGTTTCACAGGGACGTGAGTTCGTAGCAGTTTCATACGTCCCCCCGACGCCGAGGCTTGGCCTCGCGCGTCGGGGATGTCGGAGGTCCTGACTCGAGGAAGAACGTGTGTCGTCCATGCCCGAGAGGATTCCCGTGTCTGATTCTTCCCCGTCCGACGAGACGCTTCTCGCCGGCGCGCGAGCGGGAGATGAACGGGCGTTCGCGGCGATCGTGGATCGCTACGAGGGGAGGGTCGCGGCGACGGTGGTGGGCATGCTCGGGCCCGGCGATGAGGCGGAGGACGTGGGGCAGGAGACGTTCATCAGATTGTATCGATACCTGGACGGGTATCGGGGCGACGCGTCGCTGGGCACGTATCTGACGCGGATCGCGATGAACCTGTCGCTGACGGCGCTGCGTAAGCGGAAACGATGGTTCTCCCGCTTCGTGTCGGTGGAATCGACACCGGGCGGCGGATCGACGGACGGCCGGGAGCCGGTCGGACCGGGCCTGGAAATGATCGCGGTGGACTCGGACGAGGGACCCCTGGGACGCTTGGAACAGGCCGAGCGGAGAGACAGGGTGCAACGGGCGCTGGCGGATTTGAACCAGGACCACAGGGCGGTGATCGTGCTGCGCTGGATGGATGGCCTGAGTACGAAGGAGACCGCAGAGGCACTGGGCGTGCCGGTGGGAACCGTGATGTCACGGCTGTCGCGAGCGATGGACCGGCTCACGCTGACGCTGAAGGAAGCGGAAGGGTCTTGAAGGGAGATTGTCATGCGGGATGAGGAACGGTTGATCCGGTCCCTGGACGGGGATCTGAGCGAATCGGAAGCGAAGATGCTGCGCGAGACACTTCTGTCCGACCACGGGCTGGCTGTCCGACGGGAGGCATGGGAGGCCGTGCGCGAGGAAGTCGTTGCCGGAAAACCGGAGTTCGAACCGGGATTCCGGGATCGCGTGATGGCCCGAGTGAGGGAGATTTCAGCGGAAGATCGGCACGTCGCACATGTCGATCGGCCGGGCGCGGAGGCCCTGTACCTTCACCTGCAGCGGGCGTTTCCGCGTCTCGCGGCCGCCTGCCTGATCGGCGTCGTCGCGCTGGGCGTTTACAGCCTGGTTGGAGATGGTGGCCTGGCGAGCTCGGCTGTCGAAGCGCTGCTGGGTCTACCCGGCCAGACGCTGGAAACGGCGTTCGCGCTCGGGGGCGTGTGACGAAATGAAAGAGGCTCTACGATGACCGCGAGCACGAAATCGGTCCTGATGCTGTTCTCGACGCTGCTGATCGGCATGTTGCTCGGAAGCTTGATCACCGGCGCCGCGAACAACCGCCGGATGCGCGATCTCGCGGAGATGAGGAGCGCGAGAGGGCTCGCCTACTACCTCGAGGACGTCGTGCGGCCAGACAGCGAGGAACAGCGGGAGGCGATCCGTGCCGTTCTGGAGGAGGCTGCGCCGAAGTTTGCCGAGACGATGATGGAGTCGCGGGAGCGAATGCGGGAACTGACGGATTCCGTGCGGGCAGAGCTGGATCCGTTGCTTACGGAGGAGCAGCGCCAGCGCCTCGAAGAGAGGATGCATATCGGCCGAGGAACGCCGCATGGGTCTCCCGGGGAGCCTGGGCCGGACGACGAGCGGCGACGGAGGCGCCCGCCTCCCGAGGGAGACCGGCATCACAGGACTCCTCCGCCACCTGGCCAGTAACCCACGGAGCGGTCGGCGGCCGGGTTCCGCGCCGTTTGCACCCCGACAAACTATATTCACCCGGGTCGTGGTCGGGCTTCCATGGTAGTGGAACAGTTCCTGCGAGCCGATCTTGCGGGCTTCGAACCTACGGGTCGAGCCCACGGCACGGGTCGAGGCGACGGGCCCGGTGCCGGATCACGCATTCGTGTCGGCCGATTGCACCCCGGGAGACGATAGTGAGCCGTTCCTCGTATCGCACGCTGCCCGTGTTCCTGCTGACCGCCGGAATCGGCCTCGCCGTATATGCGTGCAAGCCCGAATCTCCGACCGGGCCCGGCGACAATCAGCCTCCGACCGCCTCGATCATTTCGCCGAGCAACGGCTCGGAATTCGAGCTCGGTGAGTCGATCTCGTTCGAGGGCGGCGCTTCGGATCCCGAAGATGGGTTCCTCACCGGCACATCCGTTGTCTGGACCTCGTCTCTCGACGGTCAGATCGGGACGGGAATCGTATTCTCGCGCAGCGATCTGTCAGCAGGCACGCATACGATCCGGCTGATTGCCACCGATTCGGACGGAGCCGCGGACACGGCTACTATCTCGATCAGTGTCGGGGGGGTGCCGAATCGGGATCCGACGGCATCATTCTCGTTCAGTTGCTCGAATCTCACCTGCACGTTCACCGACGGCAGCACGGACCCGGACGGTAGCGTTGTGGCGTGGGCGTGGCAGTTCGGAGACGGCGCGACGTCCGAACAGCAAAGCCCGCAACACACCTACGGCACCGCAGGCACCTACGACATCGTGCTCGTTGTGACCGACGATGGCGGTGCGACGGACGACGTCATGCGGCAGGTCAGCGTGACACCGCAGAACCAGGGGCCCACGGCTTCATTCACGGTCGCATGTGATCTTCTGGCGTGCACGTTCACGGATGCGAGCAGCGACTCCGACGGTACGGTCGAAGCGTGGAGCTGGAGCTTCGGGGACGGTGCGACGTCGGACCAACAGAATCCGCAGCACACATACGCCTCGGGTGGCAGCAGAACGGTCACGCTCACCGTGACCGATAACGATGGCGCCACGGGACAGGCCGTGCAGCAGGTAACACCGAACGAGAAGCCGAATGCCGATTTCGGCTTCCTGTGCACCGGACGGGACTGCCAGTTCGCCGACACGAGCACGGATCCCGACGGGTCGATCGCGAGCCGGAGCTGGAGCTTCGGAGACGGGGCGACATCAACGCAGGCAAACCCGTCGCACACCTACGCGGCCGATGGCAACTATAATGTCAGGCTGATCGTCACCGACAACCGGAGCGCGAAGGACACGATCACGAAGACCGTTCCGGTTCTGCAGCCCAACCAGCCTCCGGTGGCGGCGTTCTCGTCGAGCTGCTCCGCCCTGAGCTGCGACTTCACGGACGAGAGCACGGACGCTGACGGAACCGTGGTGGGGTGGCAGTGGACGTTCGGAGACGGAGAATCGTCAACTGCGAAGAACCCGTCGCACACCTACGCGACCGAAGGCACCTATACGGTCACGCTCACCGTGACGGACAATGACGGAGCGGTGTCTGATCCTCCCGCGTCCCGCGAGATCAGTGTCTCCCCGGCAAACCAGGGCCCGACGGCGGACTTCACCTTCAGTTGCGTGAATCTCGTATGCCAGTTCACCGACGGCAGCAGCGACGCGGATGGCACGATCGTCAGCCGGTCCTGGGATTTCGGAGATGGGGACAATTCGAGCCAGACGAACCCGCTGCACGCGTTCGCCACGAAGGACGAGTACACGGTTTCGCTCGAGGTCACCGACAACGACGGTGCCACGGGACAGATTTCGAAGCCCGTGTCGGTGAACACGACTCCGACCGCATCGATCCTGCAGCCGGCGAATGGAGCGAGTTTCAACAAGGGCGCCACGGTCCAGTTCCAGGGAACGGCGAGCGATGGGGACGGAGACGGACTGACGCTGGTGTGGGATTCGAGCCTGGATGGGACGCTGTCAGGAGTCGCATCGTTCACCAGGTCTGATCTGAGCGTGGGAGTGCACTCGATCTCATTCATCGCGAGTGACGGCACGGCGGCCGATACGGCGCAGGTTACGATCACGATCGTCAACCAGGCTCCGACGGCCTCGATCGCAGCTCCGGCCGGTGGTTCGGTGTTCAACCTCGGGTCGCTGGTCGGGTTTACCGGGTCCGGAACGGATCCGGAGGACGGTGCTCTCGGGGGAGCATCGCTCGTGTGGATCTCCAGTATTGACGGGCAGATCGGAACGGGAGAGTCATTTACCAGGTCCGACCTTACGGCGGGCAGCCACCTGATTCAGCTGGTGGCGACGGACTCGGACGGTGCCACCGACACGGACCAGGTATCGATTCGGATCAATGCACCTCCCACGGCGACGATCACGGCGCCCGTCGATGACAGTTCGTTCGCGGAAGGAACGAACGTCTCGTTCCGCGGCACGGGCGTGGACCCGGAAGACGGGTCGCTGAGCGGCGGCGAGCTCGTCTGGAGCTCGGACCTCGATGGAGTATTCGGTTCGGGGAGTCCGACGAATCACAACGGACTGACCGTCGGAACACACCTGATCACGTTCATTGCAACGGACAGTGACGGAGCGACCGGAACCGACCAGATCACGGTTACGATCGCCGCACCGGCCAACGTGCCGCCGACGGCGACGATCACGACGCCGTCGCAGGACACCACGGCGACGCAGGGCGACGCGGTGACGTTCACGGGCACCGGGTTCGATCCGGAGGACGGGCTGCTTACGGGTACGTCGCTGCAGTGGGAGGCGGAACCGGGCGGCAACATCGGGACCGGCGTGTCGGTCGTGAAGTCAGACCTCACGGTGGGACCGCACACGATCCTGCTGATCGCGACGGACTCGCAGGGCGTCGCGGACACCGCCACGGTGCTAGTGACGATCGCGGCACCGGCCAACCAGCC
>CBDUVN010000118.1:0-5698 GCA_965370685.1 uncultured bacterium
GTCCACAACGTCCCCGAGGGCCTGGCGATCAGCGCCGTGCTTCGGCCGCGGGGAGCCACTATCGCCGCGTGTGCAGGTTGGAGCATCGTATCCTCCCTCCCGCAACCGCTGCTCGCTGTCCCGGCTTTCCTGTTCGTAGAGACGGTCAGCGGCCTGCTGCCGTACGGGATCGGGTTCGCCGCCGGGGCCATGGTATTCATGGTCCTCGTCGAACTGCTGCCGGAGGCGTTCGAGGCCGGACGTCGCTCGATCATCGCCCTCCTCGTGAGCGTGGCGATGGTGGCGATGGTTCTGTTCCAGCAGACGCTGTGACGCTGGCAGCTAACTGCCGCCGGGTGTCTCGACGATTTCTGGTGGCACGTTCGAGACCCTGTGTGTGTATCGACCGTCAAATGAGACAGCGGTCGAGCGATCGCGGTGATTCAGACCATGATTGGAGATGTGATGATGACGAGGTTTTCCGGTGCGATTCTGCTGTCGCTTGCCCTGACAGCCTGTGGAAGCGGGATTTCCACGAATTCTGATTATGATCCCACTACCGATTTTTCCGCATTCCACACATACAGCTGGATACCCGCCGGGAACGGCATAGACGATGGCGCCGGCGTCTCCGGGAACCAGCTCATCGATGGCCGTATCCGGACTGCGATCGAATCGAATCTGAACGCGAAGGGACTGACGAAGGCGTCCGGGGGACAGGCCGATATCGCGGTGGGCTATCAACTCACCTCGCAGGATCGCGTCCAGTACAACACGGTCAGCACGGGCTGGGGCGGCGGCTACGGTGGCTACTATGGCGGCTGGGGAGGCATGAACATGGGTTCCAGCACGACCTACGCCACGAACTATACGGACGGCTCGATTATCATCGCGATCTTCGAGACCAACGAGCAGAAGATGGTCTGGAAGGGCGTGGCCACGAAGACGCTCGACGACAGTCTGGATGCCCACGAGCGGACGCAGGTGATCAACGAAGCGGTGGCCAAGACCATGGCCGATTTCCCGCCGAATACGAACTGACGTTTCCGATCAGGCCAGCGAGCCTCTCGGGGAGACGGACCCGAGAGGCTCCGGTCGCACACCGAACGGGCGGAGCAGCACACTGGCGGCCAGGAATCCCGAGGCCGTAGCCCGCTCCATCAGGGCGGTCGGAAACTCCAGTCTCACATAGTCTCCGGCCAGCGCGAGATCGGGATCGGGGGTCTCGACTCCAGGACGCCGGGCGTGCCCGCCGGGTGGAAAGGACGGGCAGTCCCGATCCACCCTGAACACCTCGTGAACGACTCCGGCGTCCCGCGTTTCGGGGTACAGCTCGTACAGACCCGCCTGCATCGCCGCGCGGATCGCGGGCTCGGTCGCCGACTCCGGCATCCCGTAGGCGTGCAGCTCCACTACGCTGCCACCGGTCTGCTCCGCCCAGGTTCGACTTTCCTCCTCGAACAGGTGGAACAGCGAGATGTTGTCCAGCAGCGGAAAACCGGCCGTGCCGACAAAGGCATGTCGATCCGGCGCCATCGGGCGATCCAGCCACAGGCGCCACACGGCGAACGGACTCGTCTGCCCGAGCCCCTTGACCTTCGCACGCCACGCCTGATCACCGAGCTCCGGGGAATTGTCCACCACTGATCTGAGGCCCTTCACGCTCATCGCCAGAACCGCGAGGTCGGCGGACTCCCGTGACTCGTTTCCGGGAGCATCCGAAGGCTCGTGTTGGATCAGCCAGCCACCTGAATCCGGATGCTCCGCTCGTCGATCCGGGCCTCGTCGTCGGCCGATGGAGACCACTCTCCTGCCTGTAAGGAATCGCACACCCCGGTCCTCGAGATACGCTCGCAGCGGCGCGAGCAGCGCGTTCTCGAACGTGTCGTCGAGCACGTCGAACAGGAGGCCCTCGGAATTCGCGAGAAAGTAGTAGTGGAACATCATCAGCAGCTCGGCCGCCGACATCTGCTCCTCGGGGTTGAAGAACGAGTGCGAGAACACGTCGAACATCATCCGGCGGGCCTCGGGCGGGAACCGGAGCGAGTCCAGGTATTCCTTCGCGGTCACGGAGTCGAACCGGGCGTAGGTTCGCTCGGGGTCGTAACGGAGCATTTCGAGCGCCGACCGACCGTTCACGTGTAGCAGGTCCCGCCAGCGGAAGGTGTCCGCGCGACGAACGATCTCGAGGAAGTTGGCCGGCGCACGGGTGGGGAGATCCTCGAACGACTGGACCATCCCGCGCGGCCCGAAGATCGGGTAGTCGGGGAGCGGGACGAGCCGATCGAGACCCGGGTCCACCCGTCGCAGCAGGCAACGAAGGTTGTAGTACTGCCGGAAAAACGCGTGAAACCCCCTCTCCATTCCTAGCGTCGTTCCGTCGGGCAGTGTTTCGGGCCACGTTCGCAGTCGTCCGCCCAGTGAACTCTCGGCTTCCAGGACCGTAACGGAGACTCCCCGCTCACACAGGATCGTCGCAGCAGAGAGACCGGCGAGTCCTCCGCCGCACACCACGGCCGACAGCGGGCCCGGGGGGCGATCTCTGTCGCCCTCCCACAGCCGAACGGGACGCCCGCTTGGGACAGGAATCGTCACTCCGGCCTCCGGGCGAGGAACGAGTGCACAATGCCTCTCTGCCACCCGTCCATTCGTTCCGTCCTGATCCCGACATAGCCGGCACGGCCGAGTCGACGCTCGAATGCCTCGACTCCGTCGAATTCGTTGACGCTCCGACGGAGGTACCTGTAGATCCGGGCGGAGCCGGAGAGGATCCTCCCGCTCGGGATCACCACCCCGAGAGTCACCGCGTTCCACACCGCTCGACTCCACCTGGAATCGGCCACCGAGTATTCGTGAAAGCAGATGCTTCCCCCCGGACGGAGAAGTCGGTACAGACGTGCGAGACAGACGTCCGGATCCTCGACGTTTCGGATCCCGTAGGCCATCAGGATTCCGTCGAACGGGCCCCTGATCCCGGCCACCTCGGGTTCCATTGCATCTCCGAGAACGAACTGAACTTCAGGGGCGAATTCCTTCTTCCTCGCGATCGCCAGCATGCCGGCGGAGGCATCGAGCCCCACGATTTCGGCGTCTGAAACCTCCACTGCGAGCGCCTCGGTCGACAGGCCGGTGCCACAGCACAGGTCCAGGACCCGGGAACCGGCATCGAGACCCAGCCGGCGAGCACTCCACCGCAGGTGTTTCCTGTAGCCGGGATTCAACGCGGTGAGCAGGTCGTAGCGACCTGCCACCTGGTTGAATGCGTCCGGCACATCCGTCCGGCTCTTCTCGAGTCTGCGAGGCATGACTCAGTGCTCCAGGCCGACGACGCGATAGAACCCGGCTTCTGACATCCAATCCAGCCACACGGTCACCGGTGGGTGAGCTTCGCCGCTGGAGCGTTGGACGACACGCAGCACGAGCTTCGCGACCGGGTCTTCAGGCGGCAGGGGGCTGTCAGGACGCGTTCCAGGGTCGCGATTACCGGGTCCAATCGAGACCCGCTGGCGCTCGCCAGCGCCCGTCGTGGTGGCGGTGCCCTGCCAGTCCCGGTCGAGTGCTCGGTGCTCGAGCTTCCAGCGATACTGGACCTCGCCCGGTGTCCAGAGTCCGGCGCGGATACCGAGATCGTCGAACTGGACTTCGAACGTGACGCCATCGTCGTCGACGACAGGGTCTGCGGTCATTTCCTCTACTTCGAAGTTCTCCAGCGGCGACACCTTTCCGTACCAGTGACTCACGACCAGGTCCCGGCGCACCATGATGATCGACGCGAGCGTATCCGCCGCGTGCATGGAAGGTAGCTGGCCCGCCTCTACCGCGGCACGAATCTGCGCGTCGGAGAATGAAGCGACGAGCCTCGCTCCCCAGTAGCCGTCACGGTCGGTGGCCAGCTGGAACGCCCGATTCGGCCAGTTCGGCTTCCAGCCCCCCGGGTCGAAGCTCTCCCCCTCGAGCCAGCCGATCGTCGGGTCGATGACCTCCCACGTCATATTCTCCCAACCGACCTGGTAGAACCCGAGGGTGAACACGCGGGCGAGGCCTGGCCACAGATCGGCATTGTACTCCATTCCCTCGCGCGGCTCGTGCGGTCGAGTGGTGCCCGACCCGAGGCTCGCCGCGAAGTCGATCAGGTAGTGCCGCAGGTAACCGGGCGGCACGTACGCGTCCATCGTGTTCATCCAGCGCATGTCAACGTGGTTGATCCACGATGAGACCACGTGCAGGCCCCGCAATTCACGCCGGTACTCGTGATGGTAATAGTCGTTCGGATCGTCCTCCCGCACACCATCGAAGAAGAACGGGCCCTTCGGAGGCCCGGGCACGAACTTCGAGGCGACGGCCAGGTAGCGTCCATCCGGCAGCGAGTCGGTGAGCGCCAGAACGTCCAGTGCCACATCGAGAGTCAGTGGCCGGTCCTTGAAGTCCTGGCCTCGAATCGTCGCTCCTTCGGCTACTGCGAGCTTCGACCTGGAGAACACGAACACGAAGTCCTCGGGAACGTAGTATCCCGCGGCATACAGCAGCCGATTCGAGATTACCCCCGCCGCGCTGCTCATGTGAAGAAAACCCTTCGGATCGAACTTCACGACGTACCGATCGCCTTTCGCATCACGGATGTTGAACCCGGGTGACACGCCCTGGACCTTCGCCGAGATGATCTCCAGGGCACCGGTCGTATCCGGACCGAATCCCGTCGTCGGACCCCTGCCCACTTCATCCGCCGTCATCCGTCGCACCGGGTTCCGGTGCGCGAACCAGGCGGAGGGAACGACGTCGTCGAACCGCGTCAGGTTCAGCGCTTCGTGCTCCTCGCCGACCGCCCGTCGAACACTCAGACCGTGAGACACCTCTCCGCCAACCGCGTCCTCCAGGATTCGCGGAACCTCGAGCGGGTTCCGGGCCTCGGGCTCCGGGATCGGCAGCGTGTCTGCGTACGCGATCGGCTCGGGCCTGAGCGACGGCGGCAGGGTCGACGCCCCGCCGCAGCCGGCCGCCAGCACCACGCAGGCCATGATGGCCAGCCGTATGCTCAAGCCCGTGCCGATTGCTCTCATAGCGGCCACGTCCCGCGAATCCCGACCTGTACGTCCTCGTCGCTGAACCCGAGAAACGCGACACCCAGCAACCGCTGCTTCATCACCATCCGCATCCCGACCCCGTAAGACGCCCGCCAGTCTTCCCCGGAGATGTCCTGCAGTCTCCGATTCACGGCGCCTTCCCCGAAGTAGAGGAAGAACTCCGTGCGCGCGATGTCGTGAATGTCACGCCAGACCTCGTAGCGCCACTCGGCCACGAGGGAAATAACATCGTTGTCCGTGAACCGGGACGTGGAATAGCCGAGAGCGCTCCGGGTGCCCCCGAGAGTGCTCAGGTGGAAGAACGGGATGCCTGCCCCACCATCGGCTCGGGCGATGCGGGTCATCGCCCGGAGGGCCAGCTGCTGACGGTGATTGAGCGGCAGATACCCCCCGGCCATCCCGCTGATCGCGTGGAAGTCGGAGTCCGTGTCGGAGACGCCGCGATACACGGCTCCCTGTACGCGGAACCAGGCGCCTGTATCCTGGAAACCGCGTCTCTCCGTGAGATCCAGCGTCGCTCCGCCATCGAATCTCAAGTACTGCGTGCGCTCGTTGGCCCCGTACAGTCGGGAGGTGTCGAACTCGTCCCAGATGGACGCGGCGTTGGTCCAGACCGGGTCGTTGATACGGTTGTCCTC
>CBDUVN010000119.1:0-5691 GCA_965370685.1 uncultured bacterium
GGCCGGGCGGCGGAAACCGACACCAAGGTCTGAACCGCCCCGCACACCACGTCCTAACAGCACGCCGGGCCGCCCCTATCACTCGGGACGGCCCGTCTTCTTTGTGCCCGCTCGAGCTGAAGGCTCTTCGGAGCTTGCCGAGCCTCCTGCAGGGGCTATCCGGTCAATCTCCGCCGGTGAGGCCCCGACGCTCGAGCAACGGCTCGATCGAGGGATCGCGACCACGGAATGCTCCGTACAGCTCCATGCCCGGCCGGGTCCCGCCCTGCGACAGGACTTCGCGTCGGAACCGGGTGGCAGTCTCCTGGTCGAACAGGCTGGTCTCCTTGAACGCCTCGAACGCATCAGCGTCCAGGACCTCGGCCCAGAGATAGGCGTAGTAACCCGCCGAATATCCACCGGAGAAGATGTGCGCGAAATAGGTGCTCCTGTACCTCGGTATGATCTCCTCGATCAGACCCACGCGCTCCATCGCCACCCGCTCGAACTCTCGTGGCTCACTTCCGACCGGCTCCTCGAGAGTGTGCCACGCCATGTCGAGATAGGACGCCGCCAGGTATTCGACCGTGGCGAACCCCTGGTCGAACTTGGAGGCGTTATCCAGCTTCTCTACCAGTGCCTCCGGGATCGGCTCGCCGGTGCGGAAATGCCTGGCGTACAGCCTCAACACCTCCGGCTCGCCCATCCAGTTCTCCATGACCTGCGATGGGAGCTCCACGAAGTCCCGGTCAACGGAGGTTCCCGACAGGGACCTGTACGTGACGTCCGAGAACAGCCCGTGCAGGGCGTGCCCCATCTCGTGCGCCAGCGTCGTCGCGTCGCCGAACGACAGCAGCGAGGGCGTGTCGCCGGTGGGTGGAGGGAAGTTGAAGTTCGTGGTGACGATCGGCGTGACCTCGCCGTCGAACCGGGACTGGGAGCGCAGGCTGCCCATCCAGGCGCCGCCCCGCTTGCTCTCCCGCATGAAGAAGTCCATGTACAGGATTCCCACGTGCGTCCCGTCCGCTTCCCTTACTTCGAACACCTGCTGGTCGGGGTGCCAGCGCGGCATGTCCGGGAGCTCGGTGAATGTGATCCCGTACAGGCGGTTAGCCACCTCGAACACGCCGTCGCGAACGGCGTTTACCTCGAAGTAGGGACGGAGGATCTCTTCGTCCAGGTCGTAGCGGGCCTTCCGCACCTTCTCGGCGTAGTAGCGCCAGTCCCAGGCCTCGAGATCGTCGTCTATTCCGTCCGCTTCCATCATCGCCTGGAGTGCATCCCGATCCCGCTGCGCCACCTGGATCGCCGGCTCCCAGACCTGGTCCAGCAGCTCGTATACACGCTCGGGCGTCTCGGCCATGTTGTCCGACAGGACGTACGCGGCGTACGACGGATATCCGAGCAGTCCGGCCTTTTCGACCCTCAGGTCCGCCATTCTCGCGAGGATCGCGTTGTTGTCGGCCTCGTTGCCGTTGTTCCCACGCATCGCGTAGCCCAGGAAGATCTGCTTCCGAAGCTCGCGGTTCGGCGAGTACTGGAGGAACGGGTTGATGCTGGGTCGCTGCAGCGTGAAAGAGAGTCCGCTCTCGTGGCCACGCTTCTTCGCTTCCGCCTCGGCAGATACGAGAAGGTTGCCGGGGATGTGACCGGCATCGGCCCGGTCGTCTACGTAGAGTTCGAACTCGTTCGTCTCCTTCAGCAGGTTCTGGCTGAAGTTCGTAGACAGCTCCGCGAGTTCCGCGTTGATTTCGCGCAGCCTGGACTTCGCCTCTTCGTCCAGCGCGGCGCCGCTGCGCACGAAGCCCTTGTGGGTCTCTTCGAGGAGCTTCGCCTGTTCCAGATCCAGGTCGACCGATTCGCGATCATCCCACACCGTCTCCACCCGGGCCCACAGCGCCGGGTCGAACCGGATGTCGTCCCGGTGACCGGCAAGCTCCGGAGCGATCGTCCGGGCGACCTCGCGCAGAGTGTCATTCGTGTCTGCTCCTTCGACCGAGTAGAACACGCGTGACACGCGCGACAGCTGCGCGCCCGCTCGCTCCATCTCCACGATCGTATTCTCGAACGTCGCCGGTTCGTCGTTCGAGGTGATCACCTCGATTTCGGCGCTGTGTGCGTCCATCGCCGCATGGAACGCCGGGAGATAGTCATCGTTCTCGATCTGATCGAACGGGGGAACTCCGAACGGCGTATCCCACTCGGTAAGCAGCGGATTGTCGGCACTCACCCCGTCTTCCGTATCCGGCGCACAATTCCCCAGGATCAGGGCGCCTCCGAGAGTGAGCAGAAATATCGGGACGATCGAGCGGACTCGCTGCATATGTGCCTCCTGTGACGGTGCGCAGACGAACCCCGGTTTATGGGCAAGTTGGGGACCAACTGAATCCTCGGACGGTTGGGGGGTGATTCACTTGCGCCGGGGCGACTGTGACCCCTTGTGAGCAGGATTGTCAGCGGCGCCCGCGGAACATCACCATCACGAACCCGGATCCGATGGCGGCGGCCACGACGATCGTGATCGCGAACCAGGGTGCGATCGGTCCCCGGGATCCGACCATCAGGAGACTGATGCTCGAGGCTCCCCAGATCATCGCTATGGTCGTGAGCCGAGCACGCAGCGGCATGACCCGATCTCCGTCCAGGTACTGCAGGTACGGTTTGAAGATCGGCGCCCGGACGAGACGTTCCTCGAGCCACGGGCAGCTGCGGGTGAAGAAATAGGATGCGAGAATGAGGAATATCGTGGTCGGAAGCCCCGGAACGAATACCCCGACGAAGCCTACCGCCACCGACAGGAGGCCAAGAAGCAGCAGGAACCAGCGACGGATCGAACGACCCGGCAGGATTCCGGCCGCCGTTGAACGCGCCGGACAGCTGCCAGCTATTGGATCTTCGTGGGGACTTCCAGACAAACCAACTCCTCGTTCCGACTCTTCGTTGAATAATTCGACACCCACAAGCGAGGGGATCGCGACCCACGCCGCAACCCCCTCACAGCCGAACTCGATCCCTCGGAGCAACCGGATCTTTCGTGACGGTTCCGCGGAACCGTGTTTCGCAGTCTAATCACCGGCCTTCCCGGTCTCACCCGTCCCGACTCTCGTCAGGCGCCGGCTGTCTCCACGAACTCGCTCACATCGATGCCCAGCTTCTCAGCGACCCTCCGGCCGTAGTCCTCATCCGCCGCGAAGAAGTGCGGCAGCTGCCGTCTCTGCACCTCCGGTCGCGCCTGGGACAGCACGCCGGCGATCCGACCAGCCAGCCGATCGCGGTGCGCATCGTCGAACATCCGGTACAGGTTTCCGGCCTGGGTGAAGTCGTCGTGGTCCACGGTCGAATCGTACCGGTCCACGATCGTCTGGCCGAGGTCCCATGCCGGGTCCAGATACCTGGCCTGTGGTGCGGGCGCTTCCATGTGGCTGTTGGGCCAGTAATTCGGAGACCCGCCGTAGCTTTCCGCCGTCGCGCTCTGCCCGTCCCGGTTGTAGTGGTCGAACGGACACTTCGGCTGGTTCACCGGAATCTGGTGATAGTTCATGCCCACCCGGTGCAAGTGCGTGTCCTGGTACGACATCAGCCGGGCCTGGAGCATCTTGTCGGGGCTGGAGCTGATTCCCGGCACCAGCGCGTTCGGTGAGAACGCCGCCTGCTCGATCTCGGCGAAATAGTTTTCGGGATTCCGATTCAGTTCGTACTCGCCGACCTCGATCAGCGGGTACTCGGCGTGCGGCCACACCTTGGTGAGGTCGAACGGGTTCCACTGGAACGCGTCGGCCTGCTCCTGGGTCATCACCTGGATGTGCATCCGCCACTTCGGATAGTCGCCCCGCTCGATCGCCTCGTACAGGTCCCGCTGATGCGTCTCGCGGTCCTGTGCGATGAGTTCCGCGGCCTCGTCATCCATGTAGTTCTCGATGCCCTGCACGGTCTTGAAGTGGAACTTGACCCATACACGCTCGCCTGCCGCGTTGATCATCGAGTAGGTATGCGAGCCGTAGCCGTTCATGTTCCGATAGCTCTTCGGAATCCCGCGGTCGGAGAACAGGATCGTCACCTGGTGCAGCGACTCCGGGCACAGCGACCAGAAGTCCCACTGCATGTCCATGTCCCGCAGGTTGGTCTTCGGGTGCCGCTTCTGGGTGTGGATGAAGCTGGCGAACTTGTACGGGTCGCGGACGAAGAACACGGGGGTGTTGTTCCCCACCATGTCCCAGTTCCCTTCCTCGGTGTAGAACTTCAGGGCGTAGCCGCGCACGTCCCGCTCGGCGTCCGCCGCGCCCTTCTCCCCCGCCACGGTCGAGAACCGGGCGACCATCTCGGTCTTCTTCCCGACCTCGGACAGGAATGCCGCCTTCGTGTACTTCGTGATGTCGTTGGTCACGGTGAACGTGCCGTGCGCGCCCGAGCCCTTCGCGTGCACCACCCGCTCAGGGATCCGCTCGCGGTTGAAGTGCTGCATCTGCTCGAGCAGTTGCACGTCCTGCATCAGGAGCGGCCCGCGCGGGCCCGCAGTGAGCGCCTGCTGCTCGGCGATGGGCGCCCCGTCCTTCGTGGTCAGCGTCGGGCGCTTGTCGTGATCCCCGGTTCCTTTCGGCATTGCTGTACTCCTGTTGTTCTGTGGCGTGTGGCTATGTGTGGCGCTCCGAAGAGCGTTCCTCGAAGGGGTCTGCGCCCGCGCGGCAGGCGGGGCAGAGTCCGCGATAGATCACCTGTGCTTCGTCGATCGACAGGTCTAGTTCGGGGGCGGCATCGAGGCACGGTTTCGTGCCCGTGGCGCAAGGCACGTCGATCACGATTCCGCAGCTTCGGCATACGAAGTGGTGGTGCCAGGTATCCGACGCTTCGTACAAAGCCCGACCCGGTCCTACGTCGGCCTGCATCAGAAGACCGGCTCCCGTGAGATCCGACACGACGTTGTAGACCGTCATCCGTGACAGCGCCTCACCGGACTCCGCCAGCAGGCCGACCAGTTCGTCCACCGAGTGGTGGCCGCCGACCTTTCTCATGAGCCCGTAGACGGCCGTTCGCTGCCGCGTGGCGCGCAGGCCCGACTCACGGAGCCGGGCGAAAAGCTCATCCATTTGCATGGCCGGCAACCTACAGCGTCTTTTTACATTGTCAAGTGTACGGCTGCGTGGAAGACTGACTGATCGACAACGCGTTTCCGCGGAACCGCGTTTCGCGGTCCAATGTTCGGACCGACGGTCACGGCCCGATCGTCCAGACCTCCTCGCTCGACGGTTCCCGCCCCATTCGGGCACTCAGTAGGGCCGGCTCCCCGCGCCGGATGATTCCCTCTTCGCCCGGATCGATATGCAGGAACAGCCCCCTGGCGTCGATCGTGTCCACGGCCACGACGTCTTCCAGGTCTCCGATCTCTCCGTAGTTCGGCCCCGTCCGGGCCACCGAATCGTCGAACCGGATCGCGATGTCGGCGCGGATCGGAGCCGCCTCGCCGAGAACGATCTGTCCGCCCAGCAGCAGGAGGTCGTTCTCGACAGAGTTGTTCATCGGCAACTCATCGTAGGCCGCAGTGGGCGTGTCGTCGTAGCGGCCGGTCGCGATCGCGTGGAGAGCGCTGAGCAGGGCCACGACGTTGAGCTTCCGCAGTTCCTGTTTCTGCGGATCGTCCACCACGATGCCGCTCTCGATCAGCACGGTGCTGGTGCCCCAGGCCTGCATGTTGTCACCGAATGCCCGCGGAGCGAA
>CBDUVN010000120.1:0-5669 GCA_965370685.1 uncultured bacterium
AGCCTCCGGGTGGCCGCCTGGCTGACCGTCGCCGGCTACGAGGCGAAGTCCCTGCGCGGAGGAATCATTGACTGGATGCACCTCTCCATACCGCGTCAGCTTCCGGCGCCGCCGGGCTTCGATCGACTCGTTCAGTTCGATCGGCCGGGCAAGGCGGCGCTCGGCTACCTCCTCGTCAGCGGCGAGGAGGCGATCGCGGTGGACGTGTCGTTGTACTACGAGCCGTGGCTGGATGAAGCGGAACGGGCCGGGGCGAGAATCACGGCTGTGGCGGACACGCACGTGCACGCCGACTACATCAGCGGCGGACCGAATCTCGCCCGGTCGCTGGATGTGCCGTGGTATCTGCATCCGGCGGACATGATCTATCCGTATGACGGAAGACCGGGTGTCCTCCCGTTCACCTCGATCGGAGAGGGCGATGAAATCCGGGTAGGGGACGGCAGGCTGGAAGTCCTGCACACCCCCGGGCACACCGAGGGAAGCGTGACGTTTCTTGCCGGGGACCGCGCGGCAATGACGGGAGACTTCCTGTTCGTTGAGTCCGTCGGTCGTCCCGACCTGGCGGGCCGGACGGAAGAATGGAGCGAGCAGCTGTGGGCGAGCGCCCACCGTGCGCTCACGGAATGGGATGGAAGCTGGTTCGCGCTCCCGGCGCACTACTCTCGGGAAGAGGAACGGAATCCGGATCGCACGGTCGCCACGGAACTTGGCGAGTTGCGCGAATCGAACCAGGCGCTGAAGCTCGCGGCCGGCCACGAGCAGTTCGTAGAATGGGTCGTCGCACACGAAGCGCCGGCGCCGGAATCCTACCCGAAGATCAAGGCGATCAACGTCGGGCTCGTCACGGTGAGTCCGGCGGAGGCGGATATCCTGGAGGCGGGCCGGAACGAGTGCGCGATCGCCTGAGCAGGAGGAATACGAGCCCGAACGCCAGGCCTGACACCGCGAGACCGAGTACGTAGGGGCTCGTCAGACCCGACGCCGGAACTCCCGCCGCCTTTGCGGCCACGACGGCCGCCACGCCTCCCACGATCGCCGCGATCGCTTCGGCCGAACCCGGCCGCCTCGAATACAATCCGGCGACCAGCGGAACGAACAGGCTCACCGACAACAGCGTGTAGAACACTGCCAGGGCTCCGATCACCGACGGGAGTGCCAGCGCGAGGGCGATCCCGACTCCGCCCCCGACGACAGCGGCGATCCGCGCCGTACGCAGGACTTCAGAGTCCGTGGCCTCGGGCCGCAGAAACCGCTTCCACAGATCCTCCGACAACGAGGTCGCGAGCATGAACAGGATGGCGTCCGCCGAGCTGATCTCCGCCGAAAACACGGCTGCCAGCGCGAGGACGCCGATCGCGAGCGGCAGACCGTGCATCAACACGGTGGGAAGGGCCAGCTCCGGGTTCACCAGCTCCGGCGAAATGACCCGGGCCGTCATTCCGAGCAGCGGCGGTACGAACGCGAATGCGAGCAGGGCCAGGCCGCACGCGACTCCCGCCTTGCGGACCGTGGCTTCATCGCGCGCCCCGTACACCTTCTGGATCAGCCCGGGAGAGATGATGAACGCGGGCACGAGCAGGAACACGTACATCCAGCCCGAGGCCCCTCCGTGCATGAAATCGAGCCAGTCCGGACGATCGAGCGGCGCGGCGGCGAGCACGGCCTCCCACCCTCCGGCTCCAACGATCGCGACCGGCAGGGCAACGGCGAATCCCACCAGCAACACGCTCAGCTGCACCAGGTTCACCCAGGCCGATGTCAGCAGTCCACCCGCGGCGAAGTAGGCCGTCATCACGGCTCCCCCCGCCAGGCACCCGACCCACTTCGGCAGACCGGCGACGACTTCCAGCACCCAGGCGGCGGCGATCAGCTGTCCCGCGAGGATCGCCAGCGTGGCCAGCCACAGCAGCGCCGCCACGATCGCCCGCACCGAGGCCCCGTACCGAAGTTCCAGGTAATCACCGACCGTGAGAAGGTCCCGCTCCCTGGCGATGCGCCAGATCCTGGGACCTACCCATAGGGCGAGAACCAGCGTTCCGATCCCCGCTGAGCCGACCCACCACCAGGCCGCGATCCCGTCCCGGTACCCGAGCCCGGCCGCCCCGACCGTAGAGCCCGCACCGATGTTGGCTGCGAGCAGGGTGGCGAACAGCAGGCCCGGACCGAGACTTCGTCCCGCGACGAAAAAGTCGCTGCTGGTTTCGACCCGTCGGCCGATCCACACACCGAGCGCGACGAGGCCGACGGAGTAGGCGAGAAGGAGAACGAGGGCGAGATTCACCGGTCAGTGCGAATCAGTGCGAACGGCGGAGATCGCTCGCGGATGGAAGGTCGGGCAGACCTTCCGCCGCTCGCACGGCCCTGAGGATCGCCTCGGTGACGGCTTCCGCGGCCAGCGCACCGATCTCGAGCACGTCGGCATCGACGCCACCCCGTCCAGTGGAGAGCGCGAAGATCGTGTCGCCGTCCCACGGCGTGTGCGCGGGCGAGATCGCACGGGCCAGTCCGTCGTGCGCCATCTGCGCCACCTTGGTCGCCTGCGCCTTCGTGAGGCTCGCATTCGTCGCTACGACCCCGATCACCGTGTTCGAGGAGGTTGGTGAGGCACCGGATTCCCGCACCAGCACACGTGCGTCGGCGAGCCCTCGCCCATCCTCCGTCCTGACTCCGGCGATCACCCGACCCGTCGATGGATCGATCACGTCGCCCACCGCGTTGACGGCGATCAGGGCTCCCACGACCAGGCCGTCCTCACGGCGGATCGAAGCGGTCCCGATGCCTCCTTTCATCGCCCGGCCCATCCCGGCGAGCTTCCCCACCGTTGCCCCGGCACCGGCGCCCACGTTCCCCTCCGCGGGGGGGGCCGTGGAAGCCGACTCCGCGGCCCGGTAGCCGCACACCGCGTCCGGGCGGATTCTTCCGTCACCCACGCGGAGATCGAACAGGATCGCTCCCGCGACGATCGGGACCCGGATCTCACCGACCTCGAAGCCGATCCCATTCTCCTCCAGCCAGCGGACGGTGCCTGTGGCGGCGTCGAGTCCGAACGCACTGCCGCCGGCCAGGACGACGGCGTGGAGCTTCTGGACGGTGTTCACCGGGTCGAGCAGCGCCGTCTCCCGGGTGCCGGGCGCTCCTCCACGAACGTCGACTCCACCGGTCGCGCCTTCCATTGCGATCACGACCGTGCAGCCGGTCGGGCGCTCATCCAGCGTGTAGTGCCCGACGAGAATGCCGGGGACATCCGTGATGCTGGTGGGTCCGGTCTCCTGTTCCTGCTGTGCGGCGAGTGTCGTGGAGACCGTGGCGAAGCACGCGGTGAGAGTCAGGGCCGCGCATTGCCGTGCCTGGATTCCGGCTCGCATTGGTTTCGCTCCTCGCGAGGGCTCGCGCCAGCACCCGGCGCGCACGAAACGGTCGGGGCCCGGCCCGTGCGGCGCAAGCGGACGAGACGCTGCGCCGCGCCGCGCGGCCTGGCGGCGTTCGCTTCGATGCTCGGAAGCGCCATTCCGCCTGAACCGGCCCCACTTCGCTACATTGTGTTGCACCTGGTGTTGCGGAGTTGCAACTCCGAGCGAACAGTACAACGCGTAAGTGCTGCTGACAGTGTATTTTGCGTGCGGGCACAGGCGTTGCACTTCCGTGAGAACGACCGGGTCCCGCGCCCCGGGTCGCACATCGACCGTGGAGACGGCGGGACGCAACAACTGGCTCGAGGGAGCCATGCAGCACGAACTCCAGACCGAAGGGTGCAGATGTCGCACCAGACCGATCTTCCGACCACCGCCGATGAGCTCATCCGGCAGGCGTCCATGACGGACCGCGCGCGTCACCTCGTGGCCCTGTACCTGGAATCCTCCCGCGAAACGGTCGATACGGACCCGGCCGGTGCGGCAGCGCGGGCCCTCCGCAGACTTCCACAACAGGGGCCCCTGCGCAGGCAGAAGGACCGGGACGTGCTGAAGGCGATCCGGGTTCTCGTGGATGAACTGGAGTCCAGCGAGGATCTCAGGAAGCAGCTGCGCTGGGTGCTCGAAGAAGCTGAATGGAGAACACGCCTCGGAGCGAAGTAAGCCCGCCCGACTCCCGAAGAGGGTCTCCGTGCTGGCGCACGGCTGTCGCAGGCGAGACCTTGTATTCCTGCGCGTTTCTGCGCATTCTTGGCGCCCCATGAGAAGCCGACACTCGACTGACTGACGTGATGATCGTAACGCTGACAGAGGGAGCCGACCCCGGGCTCGTTCGCGACGCCCTCGCCGGCCTCGGCCTGTGGACCTCTCCGTTCGAAGGACGGCGGGGTTCCGTGCAGCTGTTCGTGCATGCGTATTCGGGGGAGGTGGACCGCGAGCGGGTTCTCTCCGTGCCAGGCGTCTACGACATATCGGAACCCGCATCACGGCACCCGCGCGTAGACGGCCAGGTCACGCCCGTCCGGTTCGGCGAGGTCGAGCTGGGAGGAGAGGCCGCGCCCGTTCTGATGGCGGGCCCGTGCAGCGTCGAGTCCGAGGAGCGCATCCACGAAGCGGCCGAGCGCCTGGCCGAAATCGGAGTCCGCTTTCTGCGGGGTGGGGCATACAAGCCGCGGACCTCTCCGTACGACTTCCAGGGGGTAGGCAACGACGCGCTGCGCTGGCTTCGGGCCGCGGCGGATGCCAACGGTCTGCTGGTAGTCACGGAGGCGCTGTCCGAGGCATCCATCGACAGAGTGGCCGAAGTGGCCGACCTGATCCAGATCGGCTCCCGCAACATGCATAACGGGGCTCTGCTCGATGCGGCCGGCCGGACCGGGCGCCCGGTCCTGGTAAAGCGGGGCATGGCGGCGACGGTCGAAGAGTGGTTGTCGGCCGGCGAGTACTGCCTGGCCGGCGGTGCCCCGGCAGTCGTGTTCTGCGAGCGGGGGATCCGCAGCTTCGACGACCGGACACGGAACCTGCTCGATCTCGGGTCGGTCGCCCTGCTCCGACACGTGCACCAGCTTCCCGTGATCGTAGACCCGTCCCACGGCCTGGGACGTCGTGACCTGATCCCGCACCTCAGCCGGGCCGCGATTGCCGCCGGGGCCGCGGGCCTGCTGATCGAAGTGCACCCGGAGCCGGAGCGGGCGCTGAGCGATGGCCCACAGGCGGTGACTTTCGAAGAGATCGAGTCCCTCGCCCGCGACCTCCGCGCCGAAGCTCCGTTCGCCGTCTCCGCCACGGGCTGAAGCGGGGTCTGCCGGACGCCGTGGCGACCGGGAACGCGATTGCTGACCACGCCGCGGCGCGCGCCGCTGCCAGCGCTGTCCGGGCATTCGGCGTCCGCCTCTCGGAGCATGACGGTCCCGCGATCCTGTCCGTCCCGATCCCCGATACCAATCCCCTGCTTCTGTGGCGCGCGTTTCCCGACCTGGATGCGACCTACTGGCGATCTCCGCTCGGCCATCCTGTAGCTTCGGTCGGCTCGCTGCGATCTGTCCCGGCGGGTCCCGAGGTCGACTCAGCGACAGTCGAACGGGCGCTCGAACGGTTGTCCCGTGAGCTGATCCACCTCGACGCACGAACGGCAGAGACGCGACAGGACACGATCCGGCTGTTCGGGGGGACGGCGTTCGACATCGGCCAGAGCCGGGGGGAATGGGCCGGGTTCGGAACCGGCGAGTTCGTGCTGCCCGCCTGGACGCTGGAGCG
>CBDUVN010000121.1:0-5596 GCA_965370685.1 uncultured bacterium
ACCACTGATACTCGTCCCCTATCTCTGCCTGAACCCTCTTCCAGTCAGCTACCGATCCGATGGCGACAGCCTGGTACAGGTCGTCGTGAAGCCAGTAGTGTCCGATCTCGTGCGCCAGGCTGAAGCGGTACCGCACCTTAACGAACCGAAGTACGTATTCGTCGACGAAAACCGCGCTCATGTCGCTCGCAAGGAAGGCATCGACGCCAATCTCATCTTTCAGGCCCAGAACTGGTATGATCTCCATCTCAAAATCGAATTCGACGATCTCCTCGATCGGGATCGGGATTGAAGTCTCAGGATAATTCTCCGCGAGAAACTCTTCGGCGTGATGGCGCAGCTCGTCGTACGAGAGCATCAGCGGCTCGTAGGGCACTAAGACTCCTTTATCATCTCGATCAGTCTATCGAGTTGTTCCGCGCTCAGTTGTTTGTTGTGCACTGTGCGCAGCAGGACTGGCATCCGGGACAGGATCTCGTCATCCGCCATGATCTCCTCAGGCAGACGACCATTCTCAGCTGCGGCCTTATCTCTCAGGATCTCCGCCTCCTGTGATGAAGGGTCGTGCTCAAGAGCAAAGCAGATCCGGTCGAGAACGTCTCGTGTCTGCGGCGGGTTCAGTTTTCCTCGCTCGATCTTGCTCAGGTTTCCAGCGTCAACTTCAGCTCGGAGCGCAAATTCTCTGAGTCCCAGCCTCAGAACCTTCCTTCGCTCCCTCAACATGTTGCCAAACGTGTCCATGCCTCCTCCTGGTGTTGGTATGTTGTACCAACACTACAACACCATTACTGGATGTCAAGTTCCTCTCTGAGTCTGGCCAGGTGCCCCGCTGGCAGTACGCCATGCGCCACACGTATGCGAGGCGTCTGCCGAGCAGACATCGGTCAGGCATGCGGCGGATCAGGCTTCCCCCTGATCGACGGCTCCTTCGCCTGACTCCCGGTGCGTAAGACTGGACGCGAGATGCATTGGAAACTAGAATACGACAATGAGTTTCTAATACAAATCAGCACAGGCGTCAATTAAAAATGCGTAAGACAAACAAAAAAAAGCAGATACGAGATCACATGGTCCGCGCGATCGGCGCCCGGCGCGCAGATGTCGCGGGTTCCGCCGCGGCCCGGTTCGACGTCACGCGGCAGTACGCGAACAAGTTGCTTCGCGAGCTCGCGGACGAGGGAGTGATCACCGCAGCCGGAGAAACGCGCGCCAGGAAGTACGAGCTGGTCACGACGTCGAAGCGCACGGAACTGGAGCTCGACGAGGGCCTCGAAGAAGACCGCGTGTGGCGGGAGTCTGTTCAGCCCGAGCTCGAGGGGATCGGGGGCCGGGCACTCGACATTTGCCACTACGGCTTCACGGAGATGTTCAACAACGTCCTCGACCACTCCGAGGGCACGCGGGCCAGTGTCCGCGTGGAGCGGAATCCCACGACAGTGACCATCGAGGTCGCCGACGACGGAGTCGGGGTTTTCGAGAAGATCCAGAGGGCGTTCGGGCTGGAGGATCCGCGGCACGCGGTTCTCGAACTGTCGAAGGGCAAACTCACGACCGATCCCGAGGCGCACACGGGCGAGGGCATCTTCTTCACGAGCCGGATGTTCGACGAGTACGGCATTCACTCGGCCGACCTGACCCTGGTCCACATCCCGGTGGACACCGACTGGCTCATCGAGGACGTCCCCCGGCAGAAGGGGACCGTCGTACGCATGACGATCGATCCGCGGACGCGGCGGACGGTGAGCGGCGTGTTCGATCGCTACGCCGGCGACGAGAAGGGAGACTACGGCTTCAACGTCACCCACGTACCCGTCCGACTGGCCCGTTACGGTCAGGAGAACCTGATCTCCCGGTCCCAGGCCAAGCGTGTTCTCGCCCGACTCGACCTGTTCCGGCGCGCCGTGCTCGACTTCTCAGGCGTCGAAACGATCGGCCAGGCCTTCGCGGACGAGATGTTCCGGGTCTACCCCAGCCAGCACCCGGACCTCGAGCTCGTCGTCGTGCACGCCGGTCCCGGCGTCGAGCCGATGATTCGACACGCCCTGTCTCACCCCGGGAACAATGCGAGGGTAACGCTGGGCGACTGAACAGGCCGCGGTCCGAAAGTCACTGGATATATGCGGAGATCCAGGAGGTCGAGCTATAGTGCGCCAGGCCCGGAGGTGGCAGTTCGCTACCGGGCGGAGGACTTCTGCGTGAGCCGCGCCCGCACACCCACTATCGTGACGCCGACCAGCTTCTCGGTCGCTTCGTCGTAGCGGAAGATCAGTCCATCACCGGCATCGACGCCGATCGCTTCCCGCGGCTCGTCCTGCGAGAGGTACAGGACGTCGGCCTGGGAATCGTACTCCCACTCGAACGTGCCGCGCTCATCGAGCGGCTTCACCGACTCCATAAGACCTCCCTTCGCGGGCTCAGGCGCCGTGCAAGATACGTCGTAATGACGAAGCCGGCTCTCTCGTCGACTTCCCGGTACACTGCGACGACGAAATGGTTGACTGCACCTGGTTCATTTTAGTTGCGGGCGGCGGCGCGCCTGCGACTCCCCCACACTCACCTGTGCGAGACCCTGCGCGCTATGCCTGTTCAGGACCCTCCGCAGAATTCCCACATGCCCACTTTTACAGAGGGTCCCGAAAGGCAATGTGAATCTGCCGAACAGGCATGCGTCGGGCGTGGCTGGACAGCCGGGAGACATCCAGATCTACGCACCGGAGGCTCAGAGCAAGATCCCGGGGTTGTCACGGATTCAATCGGCCGTTCGAAGCATCGATGAGCACCGAGCCTTCGGGAAACACCGCCCGGATCTCGAGCTGACCGCCGAGGGCCTGAACGTAACCAGCGAGCGTGCTCAGCCGCATGTCCCGGCGGCGTTCGAGGCGGGAGATGTTCGCCTGGTCCACGCCAAGCCGCGCGGCAAGCTCCTCCTGTGTAACGTCAAAAGCCGTCCTCACCTCGCGAAGGCGCAGCTCGGCCAGCATTTTTTCCGCACGGCGTCGGCTGCGGGCACGGCGCTCGGGAGACATCTCCTGCCGCAACTCCTCGAAGTTTCTGGCCATTCATGCACCGTCTTTCAGTTTCGCAAGGTGGCTATTGAAGACTCGGTCCGCTCGCGCAATCGCCTTTCGGTACCACCGTTTCGATCCGCCCTTGTCGTCCCCCAGCAGGAGGACAGCGACCCGGCGAGGATCGAATGAATACAGAACTCGGAACGGGCGACCCCGATGCTGGATTCTCAACTCTCGAAGCGCTCCGTGGCGCGAACCACGGACGTCGGAGCTGTATGGAAACGGGAGCTGCGGTCCCAACTCCTCCAGCATCACGACGACAGCGTTAACGGACTCCCGAGCCCCTTCGTCGAGACTCTCCCACCATTCGCCGAACTCGTCCGTGGCCTCGACGCTCCACGCCAATATTCCCTCCAAATATGCTACCAACTGCATATGTTGTCAAATACATGTAGCGCATGCTGCGGCGGTAGTAGAAGTAGACTGGCTTTCGAGTCTCAACGGGGATTGAATCGGGACGACCAGACGGTCCGACGGGAACGCGGCTTCCTCAGTCCATGGGACGAGGAATGGGCGTTTGGACGGCCCTGCCACACCTCGCAGCAACGAACGGCCGCGCTCTCCGCCTGGCTATGCTGTTGGTTCTCTATGCATCTGGCGACCGATGAGCGAGTCCCGGACGAGGGAACCAGGAGAGCTGTCTCCCGGACTTCCCTTCCGGTGCAAACCAGGACTCGTGTGTCCTCTCAAAGACCCTACGCCGGCGGCTGGATTGTGCCCGTCTTGAACGTCGTCTCGCCGAGCCGGGTCGTCGTCGTGCTCACGCGGCGGCGAGCAACACGAGTAGTGTGATTTTTCGTATCGTCATTCGGTCCTCCCGGGCTCCCGAACCGGGATTCCGATCTCTCTCAGGCGGTCGTCTACGGGACGGAACTGCAGCCGGTCGGACCAGCGGTAGACGGTTCTCAGCTGCGGGCCCGATCCGTCGGCGAATTCCATCTCCACCTCGTCATCCTTGTGCTGCACGTACCAGGCGAGCCGTTGCTGTTCACTCATTTCCCCGTAGAGCCGGATCAGCAGCTGGTCGATGACCGGCCATATGCCGAGCGCCTCGACAATGCGGATACCGAGCTGTTTACCGGCGGCGTCCTGCTCCTGCGCAAACTCGTGCCCGTTCCATTTGATGCGGTAGTAGGGGTCGTCGCAGAGTCCGTCTCCGATCAGATTCTGGTATCGCTTCATGTGGCCTCCGAATCGGTGGGGGGCGCTTGTCCAATGAATGCACCTTAGCGGGGGGGTGTGACAGTCGAGGGCTCAGCTGAATACACGGTGAATGTAGGCAGCGCCATATTCACTCATGTTTGCATCGGCATGCATAAGCCGACCGCCACCCTGTCCGCATGCACCGCTCACTCCCCCTCGCCCGGATCCCCATCCACCCGCCGGTAGATCGCCCGGCGATACTCCTCCAGGTCGAGCCGCGCCGTCTCCGCCTCTCGCTCGGCCACCTGCTCCGGGCCGACTCCGATCCAGAAGTGAAACTCCTCGTCCGTGATCCACTGGACTCCGCACACGTCGACGGGATACTCGGCCCTGTTGCCGGCATCGTCCTCGGCAATGATCCGCTCGAACTGGCTCCAGTTCAGATCCGGGTCCGGCACCAGGCGCAGGCGCTCGCGCAGCATCTCCAGGGTGCGCTGGCCGAAATCGACCTCGAGCATCGCTTCGCACGACTCCGGGATGCGCAGGATCGTGGGCCACGTACCGTGCTTCCGGCGGAACGCGCAGATGGTCTTCGCGGTCCGGTCCCACACGGCGTCGTCGCCGTCGGCGATGATGTCACCGAGGCTCTCCCAGTGCGGCGACAGGGGCCTCAGGTGCAGACAGGCGCGGCGCCTGAGCTTCTCGAGCCGGTCGAGGACCGGCGACAGCGCGTGCCATTGCTTCGGGAGGTCGATCTTCCAGCGAAACTTGCAGCAGTGGTCGTGGCTGTCGAATTCGAGCTCGTACTCAAATCCGCCGCCAATCCGGAATTGAGCGTCGGCCGGAAAGCTGAGGAGGAGCCCGCGTGCGGCGTCCAGGACTTCCTCGGCACGCACGGACGGGACGCGAACCAGCTCGCCCGCCTTCCCCACCGTGCGCGAGTACAGCCAGTACTGGTATCCGGCGTGCCCGACCTCCACACGCTTCAACCGGATCCGATAGGACTTCGTCATCGTCCCGTTGCCCGTGCCGCGGACTTGAAGCCCGATCGACTCCCACATGTCGCTTCTCCTCTCATGCCAGGTGGATGCGAAGAACCCGGCCACGGACTCCCGCGGTCGGGTTCAGGTTCGACGGCTCATTCTGTCGGGGCGCCCGGGTGGGGCGCCAAGGTCCTTGCTTCTGATCCAGCCAGGAAAGGGTCTGGTCTCCCACCAGAGCCTCCAGAGCCACGCCCGATGTCTCTCAGCGGACCCTCTGCAGAATTCCCACATGCCCACTTTTGCAGAGGGTCCCGAAAAGCAATGTGAATCTGCCGGCAGAGTTCCCTCGACCTACTTCGAACGAACGTTGAACTGCCCGTCGCCGACTACGGCCGGGAATGC
>CBDUVN010000122.1:0-5468 GCA_965370685.1 uncultured bacterium
TGATGGGCGTCGACCACGTCGCCGTTGACGCAACGTGCTGCCGGCTGATGAGAATCGCGCCCGAGCGAGTGGACTATCTGCGACGCGCATCGATGTTCCTCGGGAATCTGACGACCGACAGGATCGATCAGCGAGCGGAGAAGGTTGCAGGCCACGAGACGGATTTCCGGGTAATCGACGACTTCGCTTCGCTCAAGATCGACCCGGCGGAATTGCCGGGGTGAGCCCGCGCAGCACTCCCGCTGTCAGTACCAGCACGGCTACCATCTGGACGAGGTGGAACACGCCGTTGTGATCCAACGGCAGACCGGCGAGGTCCAGCGTCACCGAACTCTGCTGCACGGCAGCCGCCACGAGGTTCAGCGCCACGCCGACAGCCATCACGGCCGCCCCCGCCACCCTGGGACGGATGGCCGCGTCCACGTACAGGATGAGGGCGATCAGCATCGCGATCGCCTCGTAGGCGACAAATACCAGAAACGTGCCGGAGCCGATCCGGGTCACCGCGAAGAACCCGAATCCGAACACGATCATCCACGGCAGGGCTCGCCGGGCAGCTGCCTCCCCGAATCGGTCCCGGATCGCGGCCACGGTGAACAGCGCAACGACGAGGCCGAGGCAGAGATACAGCGGCTGCCAGAGGAGATCCAGGAACGACTCCGACAGCTCGAGGCCGTGGGCTACCGTGCCGAGCACGGAAGCCAGCGCGAGAAGTCCGAGCAGCCAGCTCCACAGGCCTACCTTCCACGGGTCGCTTGCCCGCCTGCGGCGGATCATGACTAGCGCGACGACGCACAGGATCGCCAGCCCGGCGTCCGTCGCCGCGGTCGTCAGTTCGGTAGGTACCGGATTCCAGCCCATCGTATTCTCCGCATGTGCTTCGCGCCGGTTGGCAGTTCATGAAGGTACCTTCACGAACCCCCGCTCGCCCGTGAGAGCACGGGTTCGCAGTCCGCCCCGGACCGCGTATGTTCAGCGATCTGACGACAGCGGCAGCGAGGCCGCGAAGCGAGGCGCCAGGAAACGAAGCTCCATTCCCCCAGCGGAGAACACGCATGCCCTCTCCAATCAACCGCCGGCTGTTTCTGGGTCGGACCGCCGGTCTCGGCGCGGGAGCCCTGTTCGCACGCGCTGCAGGCCTCGACGCCCGGCCGAGTCGAGGCGGGATCGGCCGCACTCCGATCATCGTCACCAGCCATTCGAACGAGACCGGCCGTGGTGCGGTGGAGGACGGGTGGGGGATTCTCTCGTCCGGGGGCAGCGCACTCGATGCTGTCGAACTGGCTGCGAACGTGATCGAATTGGACCCCGAAGACACGTCGGTCGGCTACGGCGGACTGCCGAACGAGAACGGTGTCGTGCAGCTCGACGCTTCGATCATGGACGGACGGACGTACAACGCCGGCGCCGTGGCGTCGCTCGAGGGGATCAAGACCCCGTCCTCGGTGGCTCGCCTGGTGATGGAGCGGACGGATCACGTACTGATGGTCGGCCCGGGCGCCCTGGAGTTCGCCACGTCGTTCGGGTACGAAGAAGAAGACTTGATGACGGAGAAGTCGCGTGCTCGCTGGCTCGAGTGGCGGGAAAATCGATCCGGGACCGATGACTGGGGTCCTCCCGACCACTTGAAAGATCGTGAAGAGGCCCAACTGGGTGGCGTGCCGGCCTTTCACTATGGGACGGTGAACGTGCTGGCCGTGGACGGGAACGGCGACGTGTCGGGAATCACGACCACGAGCGGCCTGAGCTGGAAGATCAACGGAAGAGTGGGCGACTCACCGATCATCGGTGCGGGCCTGTACGTGGACAATGACGTGGGTGCCGCGGGTGCCACGGGCAGGGGCGAAGACGTGATCAAGTCGTGCGCGTCGTACTTCATCGTCGAGCGCATGCGGGCCGGCCGGTCGCCGCAGGAGGCCTGCGAGGAAGCGCTTGAGATGATCCGGCGGCGTTACGAGAAGGTGAACCCGGTATTCATGCCCGGCGAAAGATTCGTCGCCCTGAACAGGGACGGGGACTACGGCTGCGCCTGGAGCTACGAAGGGCGGGGCGCTCCTCGGATGTCCGTGCGCGACGAGGCCGGACTCGAGATCTATGAGGGCGCGCGGTTCGGAGGCTGACACGATCGGCGCCAGCCAGCCCGACCGCCTGACAGAAGCGCGCCACCCCGCCGCGGGTCAGGGTCCGGACGGCATCTCCGTCTTGAGGATCCACTGGTCCGGATCGACGATCACCGTCGCGCCGGCCGGCACTTTCACCGTCGCCTTGCCGCCCGGTATCTCGACTCGCTGTGTCTGACCGTTCACCAGCACGTCCACCGGCATCGGGAAGAGAAGCCCGTCCGGCACACTCCACGCGAGGTCGAGAGCACCCTCCCGCCGCGTCAGCTCGAGCGTCGGAAGCGCCGCCGAGTGCAGGTAGACATCGAAGAACCAGTCCAGCTCGCGCTCGGATACCAGCTCGACGGTCGCGATGTAGTCTTCCGTGTCGACGAACCGCACCTGTGTCCCGTCGCTCGCCCGCCAGCTCTCCGGGTCCGGATACGCCATCCGGCGCAGTGACAGCCCGAATGCATCGTCGCCGATAAGGTATCGCAGGGTGTGCAGCACCCAGGCGCCCTTGAAGTAGATGTCGTGTCCGGCATAGATCTCCTGCGCGGAGGTCGTCTCACGCGGGGCCACCGGCTTCCGGTTTCCGATCCGGCGGGAGAAGCTGTTCATGTAGGCGTGGTAGCGGTCGATTCCTTGGGTATCTTCTACATACAGCGCCTGCATGTATGTGCCGAACCCCTCGTGCAACCACATATCCTTCCAGTCGGCGTTCGTGAGCATGTTGCCCCACCACTCATGTGACAGCTCGTGGTGGTGCAGGGCGTCGAACCCCCAGTCCACGCCGCCGGTCATCGCGCCGTTCGAGAAATTCGCCCCGTAGGCGATGATCGACTGGTGTTCCATGCCCAGGTGCGGTGTCTGCGCGACTCCGTACTTGTCGATCCGGAACGGATAGGGGCCGATCTTGATCTCGAACCAGCGTACATGATCGACGATCTCGTCCAGCAGCACGCGTCCCTTCTCCTCGTCCTCCGGCAGGACCCAGAACGATATCGGGAAGGTCTCTCCGGTGAGGCTCGTGAGAGTCGTGTCGAGCTGGACGTAGGGCGCGATGTTCAAGGCCACGTTGTAGGTGGAGATCGGAGTGGAGACGAACCAGTCGTAGGTCGTGTATCCGGGCTCCACCTGCTGGACCGATCGAAGTTGGCCGTTCGTGGCCACGAACAGCGGCTCCGGAACCGTAACGCGGATCGTCATCGAGTCGGGCTTGTCTGATACGTGGTCCTTCACGGGCCACCAGACGTCGGCGCCGATCATCTGGTTCGAGGTCGCGATCCACGGGCTGCCATCGGTCGTGCGCGACCAGGTGAAGCCACCGTCCCACGGTGGACGGGGCGCGATGCGCGGCCGGCCGCCGTAGTCGACTCTGATGCTGAAAGACCTGCCGACCGCGACGTCCGCGGGAAGATCGATGCGAATCCGGCCACCGTCGCGCTCCCAGTTCACCGGCTCGAGATCCTCCCCGCGTCCCGCCTGCACGCCGCTCACCTTCAGCAACGGATCCAGGTCGAGACCGATCACCTCCACGGGTGTTTCGAGGCTGGCCGTCATGGTCAGCGAGCCGGATATCGAGCTGTCGGCGGGCTCGACCCGGACGTCCAGGGCGTAGTACACGACGTCGTACGCCGCCTGGTCCGGTGGCAGCGTGCCGCCCGAGTCATATGTGTCGCGAGTCTGGGCGGCCAACGGTGTCGCTGCCGACAGGGCGATGAGGGCGAGAGCCGTCTTGTGAAGTCGCATTGGTGCTCCGGATCCTGCACTGGTGTCTGTTCGCGCGGGCGAACGCTCGTGCGGCGGAATCTCGGGTCCGGGGCACGTGTGGCACAAGTCGCCGGTTCATCGAGGCGCCGGGGTGTTCGAATCCGAACACTGCGTCCCGCCGCCGCACAGAGTCCAGGTTCTGCTGTCACGGCGCGTGGATACGAAATCGACTGTATTTCATACACTTAACCGGTTTCATGATTCTGGCACGCGCGTTGCTCTTACAGGAGTCGAACGGCAGGGTCGGCCGGGGGGACCGGCGATGAAGTGGGGACGAATCGGGAAGGAAGGGACGACGATGAGGAAGGGAACGATTCTGGGTGGAGCTGTTGCGGTCACGGCGCTTGTTGCGGCGAATACAGCCGTAGCGCAGGAACGTCCGACGTACGAGCTGCCGGCGATCGAGGTCACGGTAATCCAGACCGATCTGCACCAGCAGGCGATCGATCTGTACGAGTTCCCCGAGCGCTGGGGTGAGGCGGCGGACCTGCATCGTGAGGCGGCCGAGAATCTGTCCAGGAACGATGCAGGGCAGTTCTTCGGTTACAGCCGGGCGGCCCTGCTGTACTTCCATGCCGGCGAACTGGCAGAGGCCCGCCGGTCGATGGAAGACGCCGCAGAGGTAGCGGAGGCGACGGGTGACGTACTGACGGCAGCGCACGCTTACGTAGACGCCGCCTTCATCGCGATCGCTGAAGACTACGACGGGAAGCGCCGGGAATTCGTCGCGGATGCCAGGGGGATCGCCTCGACGGATGTCCTGACTGATGCGGAGCGCGCGAGCATCCTGGTTCGGATCGACGGAGCACCGGCAGGCGTAGCTTCCGCCACGGTCGCACTGGCGAACCGGTTCGGGACGCTGCAGGCGCTCGCGCTGGCGGACTGAACTTGGTGACGCAGATATGTACGCGGAGCCGCTGGGGAGCTGGCACGCGAAACAGCTGAGGGTGGCAAGCGGACGAGGATGCTGCGGTCGGGATGACGGGTGGTCAACGGGTGGATGACGCAGGGACGTCTTGCCCTCTCAGAACGGGAAGCCCCGGTGCGAAAGCGCCGGGGCTTTTTCGTTTCCGGGAGCACGAGTGCGCTCGCACGCAGGACCGGAGGTCGGTTTCCCCCGAAACTGTCGGGCGCCATCTTTGTATAAGTATGAAGTCGATGCAACCGGGTTCGCCCCTGATCCTCGCGCGCCGGAGCGATCGTGACAATCCCAGTATCCCGTTTTCTGTCAGCCGCCGTTCTCACGCTGGCCGCCGCTGGGGCCCTGCCGACGACTGCCGTCGCGCAGGACGGCGTGCGCGTCGTGGAGGCCGTCAGCGAGGTGTCCGGCGATCGGCAGCGCTTCGTCGTCCGCGATCTTGATGAGGCCGAGATCAAGGCGGTACAGGCGGCTCTACGCGGCGAGGGTTACATCGGGATCGGCTGGACGGGCCGGCTGGACGACGGGACAATCGACGGACTGAAGCGCTTTCAACGGGAACGCGGCCTGGTGGAGTGCGGCTGCATCTCCTACGAGACGATCGTGGCGCTCGGCCTGCGTCCGGAGGTCGTGGCTACCTTCGCGGCAGATCCGGCGCCGGCCGGTGGGTACGTATC